>PWNJ01000107.1 GCA_003558985.1 candidate division CSSED10-310 bacterium | reverse complement strand
GCGTAAACACCATATTGACCAATAATACGCTGTGCGACAGCAGCATTGTAACCGCCAACAAGAAACACAACCGCAAATCCCGACAACATCAGCAGCAGACTGAACGGTATCAGGAAATTCAATAAAAATGCCCAGCGCAGACGTGTGCGAATGCGCAGCGGTTTAAACACATGCCACAAACAACACAGCAAACCGGCATACACAAAGACACGCAACAGAGTGCTTCCGATCGCATACATTCCGGTGTGAATAAAATTGTATTGTACTGTTTCCAGCATCCGCTTTGAATGCATTGAATAAACCGTAATCCATCCGAACAGCAAAGCAACTCCGATCAAAACGATTCTATGAAGCTGTTTTCTGTTGAATGATAGCGCCCAGCGACATGGCAACGATGCCAGCAAGACCATGCCGGTGAATACCCAAATTCCAGGTCTTCCGGTGACAAACACCAGAAACAGAATACATATCAACAGCGCTTTTGCTTTTTTGGATTTTGATGCCGTCAATAGTTTATAACCTGTCAACGCAACGGCTGTAGCAATCGGAATACTGAAAAAAAGCGCCAGAATAAAACCGGCATTATCCGGCATGAACGCACGCAAGGATTCCAGAAACACCAGTACTGCGCCAAAAAAGAGCGTCTGTCCCGCGGACTTCTCGGGTTGAGCCGGGTCACGGAATCCGATTGCATATCCGATAAAACCAATACCAATCAACGCAAACAGCGCTGATAAAAACGGCACCGAAGAAGCAATCAGATGCGGCACCCCCATCAGCGCCATACCCAAAACAAATGCTCCGATTCTGTGTCGCTGCAATGGATAAATTTCTATAATACTGTGTTTACTTTTTTGCGTTTCCATTGAACGCCTGAATGGCGACCTTCTCGGATTCAAAATGCTCGGCAAACTGCAGCAAACCCATTATTTTGAATGTTTTAGCCACTGTTGGTGTCAAATCAGAAAACGCCAGACGTCCTTCTTTTTTTAATATTTCTTCAATTATTTCAATCAATATGGAGATTCCAATCGAATTGACCACGGTTGATTCTTTCAAATTCAATATCAAATCATTGATTCCTGATTTCATCACTTCGCGGCATTCCCGAGCGATTTCTTCACCCCCCAGATTATTGATGTATCCCTGAGAACGAATCACCGCAAAACAATCATATTTTTGAACTCTGACATTAAAATCCGCCATAAGCATTCTCCCTTTCAGGTTCCGAAACAATCTGTTTCGTCATAATAATCGATGTTCCCGGGTGTTCTGCTTCAATTCTGACATCATCCATCAGGTTGTTGATCAACATCAGGCCCCAGCCACGTTTCCTTGAACCCGTTTCCAGTTTTTTTCTCAAATTCGGCTTTTCAACCTTATGGGCGTCAAAACCCTTTCCGCGATCTCTGACACGAATTTCAAGACGGTCTTTATGCAATCTGAACCGCAAATAGATTTTTTTGTCCCGACTTTTTGAATGCTCCATCGCGTTAATACAAGCCTCGATAACCGCATGACGTATTTCATCAATCTGTTCCGGATTGAAATGAACCATTTCAGCAAGAACCTTCGCCGTTTTGGATACCGCCAGTTCCATATCCATAATCATTGGCACTGTAACATATATGTCTTTGACTGAGTTTTTATTCACGCCTTAATCTCCCTTTTGATAACATACCAGATTACAGCGCCGTATTTCAATAAACTGGCCGGCTATTGAATATAACCAAGCGCTCTGAGTATTTCGATATCTTCTTCAGACAACTCATGTCCTTCCCGTATCGGATCGGAGAATTTGTGTACATTTGCCAGTATTTTGTTTCTGAAAGCGGCAGTAACCTCCGGATGTGATTGAAGCAGATTGTGTTTTTCTTTGGGATCGTTTTGAATATCGTATAGAGAGAAATCCCGCAGTATATCATCGGTGATAATAACATTGCCGGCTGAATGGTCTTTGCGTTCAATTTCGATTTCCGCCACATACTTGTATTGTCCTTCTGCGATACCGAATCGCAGAACCACCATATCTTCACCTTGTCGGGAGCCCAGGGCGGACTGCATAAAAACCGGTCTTTCGGGACTGGTAGTATTGGTATTATGGAATAGTGATGTCAGACTGATGCCGTCAGTTTCGACATTATGCTGAATATTCAGAATATCCAGGACCGTGTCAAAAATATCCACTGTTTGAACCGGTTCATCAACAATCCAGGCTGACGTCATACCTGGAACAGTCAGTATCAGCGGGATAAGCATTGAGCCCTCATTCAGATATTCACCATGGCCAACATAACCGCGATATTCACCCAAACTCTCACCATGATCACTGGTAAATACGATGATCGTGTTGTCCAACCGGCCAATTTGCTCCAGGTAACGAAATACACGTCCCAACTGATAATCAGTAAAACGAATTTCGCCATCATACAGGCCATGAAACATGTTGTAATCATTCAGATCAAACGGTTCTCCACGACGGTGCATTCCCAGTATGTCAACCGGTGTCCCTTTATTGCTGTAGTAAGGCCTGAACATCGGGCCATATGGATGTGGAGGTGAATACGGTGAATGCGGATCAAAATAGTGCAACCACAGCATAAAAGGTTTGTTTTCCAGTTTTCGCAACCATTGCAAAGCAATATCGCTGACCTCATTCGCTGGCCGATCATATGGACTCAATTGATCATGC
>PWNJ01000031.1 GCA_003558985.1 candidate division CSSED10-310 bacterium | reverse complement strand
GGGCGGCAGCCCGGTACGCGAGGCCAGTCTCATGAAGGAGAATGGCATACAACTTGACATAATAGGGATCGGCGGGACTCCAGGAGCTGTAAACGAGCGGCAGCTTAAAAAAATGGCTTCAGTAGTTAACGATGAGACGCGGTACTGGTTTATAGGTTCAGTGCCTGAGCTTATCGAAAAATTCAAAAACCTGGCATTACGCGAGGTTGTCTAAAGGAGTGGGCCATGAATAACAGGAAAATGCAGCCTGGTAAATACCAGAATCCTCATTCGAGCGATAACGTCCTTGATGAGAGTAAAAAGGAAAGGAAAGTTGGAGGCGAGATACGCCAGGGAGGAACATTTTTCAGTGTTATCAAAAAAAGCGTGCTTACCACGGATAACACCGTACGAGAGGAGGTAACAGAAGAACTGAAGTATTTTGCCTGCGGTTGCCCGTGTATGTCGTTTGAGCTTATGGGGAAAAGATGTGATATCTGCGAAAAGGTTAACTGTCGGGAACATTCATACAGGTGTGTGCGCTGCAAACAGTCTATTTGCGTAAGATGCGCCAAGCACGACAGGGGATATATGCTTTGTGCCAGATGTTTCTGGGTTTTGTTTTTCACGCCCTGGCTTAAACGAAAATATTTCCTGTGAAATGAAAGGTGATCGGTATGTCCAGAATAGCTGAGCTGCTTAGAATGATCTTCAGCCAGGTCCAGGGCCAAAACCGCCAGTTGCCGGATGGAGACAATTTGACCATGCTGGCTATTGAGCTGGGGATATTCGATGATAGGAAAGTGGCCGCAAGGCTGCTTTCCTATCGCCTGGCTCCTGATTGGAATAAATTCAGGATAATTTGGAAATTGTTTGAGCCTTACGTGCAGCGTGAGAAATTCAGGCCGGACCCATTCAGGCCTTATCCCAAATTAGAGGTTGGCGGGGATGTGCGCATAGGGTTAGTTAATGAAACGCATACTGTGTTTGGTTTGAATATAACTGAATTAATGCAGTCGATGCTGATTGCCGGCAGGCCGGGCATTGGCAAGACTACGCTATGCTATAACATCATACAGGAGGCTAACAGGAACGGAATAAACTGTCTTATGCTGGATGTGAAACAGGATTACCGTCATGTCATCAGGCATGATCCCAATACTGTAGTCCTCAGGTGTTCAAGTGAAGATTTGCCGTTTCTTTTCAAATGGAATGTTCTCCAGCCGCCTGTAACTATAGGTTTGTGGATACCCGTTGTATCAGACGTTACAGCCGAGAGCTATAATTTTTTCGCGGCAAGCTCATCATTCCTTACGCGGAATCTGGCTATTCTCTACCGCAAGATGAGCCCCAGGATTCCTACGCTCATAGATTTAATGAAGTGGCTGGAGAGCATGAAAATACCGCTTATATCGCGGGAATGCAGGTTTAAGGAAACAACGGTAAACAGGTTCCAGGGGATTACCTACTCTGCCTATAAAACGGTTAATTATGAGAGAAGCCATGATCTGCAGGCTTTGCTTAAAACTCATAACGTGGTGATTGAACTGGACGCTTTGGGAACAGACACAAGGGGTTATTTTGCTACTTTAGTGCTTGCGCATTTGTTCCAGTATCGCATCATGAACCGGGATTCAGCTAACCCGATTCTGGCGATATTTGATGAGTCTAACGAGATTTTCAATAAGGTTATAGAAAAAAACCGGGGCAACATGCGGATTTCTACACTGGCCAGGCAGGCAAGAGAGTTTGGTGTAGGTTTGGTAGCGAGCTGTCAGCTGCCTGAGGCGGTAAGCAATTCCATTAAGAATTGTTACACCAGGGTAATGATGGGGTTGACCGAAGGCCAGAATATAGCTGATTTCTCAAGAAGTCTTGGATTGGATAGTGAACAACAAGAGGCTTTGTGGGACTTACAAACAGGGGAAGGCATAGTCAGGTTCGCGCGCTATCCGAGGCCTTTCAGGGTAATTTTCCCCCCGTTTCCGGTTCAAAAAGATGTTACTGACACGGAATTAGCCAGTCATATATGGAATTTTTCCGATGAGCTGAATTTGCGCGGTGGCGGAGAAAAGCATGAGAAAAATGATGCCGGAACCGCTGAAAATGTTGCGACCACTCCGGCTCAAGAATCCTCATCGGCCGATAGCGGGAAGGCCGAAGTTAACAGGCCTGAACCTGCTATTAACGCTGAGATTAAATCGCTTCTTATGAATGCTTATTTGAGGCCATATTCCTCTATTACAGAACATCAGCAAGATTTGAATTTAAGCGCCGGCAAGTGCAACCGGTTAATCAAGCAGCTTATTAAGGATGGTCTTTGCGAGATAGTGCCGATTTCTTTGGGCGGCAGAGGAAAAAGAATGAAGTTTTTAGACCTTACCGATAAAGCCTACGGTTTGTTGGGCCTTGAGAAACCGAAACGGAAGAGCAAGGGAGGCGGTTTTGAACATTACTTCTGGCAGGAAAAGATAGCCAAGCATTACAAGGAGTCAGGGTATAAAGCCGAAATTGAAAAAATTATTGGCAGTAAAAGCATTGATGTAATTATAACCAACGGAAACAGCGTTGCAGTGGAAATTGCAATGAGTGCTGTTAATGAATCTGTAAATCTTGAAAAGGACATTAAAGAGGGTTGTGAACATATCATAGTTGCATGTAAGGATAGGAAGTTAAAAAAAGAGTTGGAGCGGATTATTGACAGGAACAATTACGCC
>PWNJ01000026.1 GCA_003558985.1 candidate division CSSED10-310 bacterium | reverse complement strand
CCAATCAATGTTAAACGATATCAAAATTGAACCAACAACAATAAGAATCATCACCACAGCTTTTCCTACATCCTGTGCTTTTAAAGCGCCCAACAATAATGGATCACGCCCCAGATAAGCGGACGCAGCATATAATTCCTCCCCAATTAATGTATAATCGCAAGTCGTTACAAAAAACGGCAATTGAGCAACTTCATCTGTTCCGGCAACCTGTATCGAACCCGCAATGTTGCCGGTCTCTGATAACAGCAATGATTCAGCATAGAATTTGCCAAAATAACAGTTGGTCGCCGTTTTTTCGCGCAGCATGATGCCATTCACAGCCGCCACAAACGCAAATTGCATGGACGTCACGAAAAACACCAT
The DNA here is from genome assembly GCA_003558985.1 of candidate division CSSED10-310 bacterium. Classification (GTDB taxonomy): domain Bacteria; phylum CSSED10-310; class CSSED10-310; order CSSED10-310; family CSSED10-310; genus CSSED10-310. The sequence goes on along the minus strand of PWNJ01000026.1, from coordinate 10,458 downwards.
GTCTTCGTTGAATTCATCGCCATGACCAGACTCTGTATAAGCGCTCTTGACAGTTTCCTGAGCAATCGTCATGACAATCGGCTCATTACACGGAACAATAATATCCGTGCCATATTCCGCTGTCTTTCGGGCAACACGAGCCAGAATTGTATAGGAAGCAATGGTGGCAATTTCCTGCGGAGCTCCCAGTCCCAGAACATACAATATGGGTTTGCCCATTTCAGTAGCCCGACCGATAGCGTTGTCAATTTCATTCATACCGGAAATTGGCCGCACATACATTTCTTTACCGCTACGAGCAATCTGTATGAACAATCCAACAAGCATAAAGAGCGCAACTGTTCCAACCAAAATTACCGTTTTGCCGGTATGAAACCAATGTGGAACTGCTTCTACCGGACCCCTGATCATTGAGCGCTGTTCATTCAATTCAAGCGTTCCATCAATCGTTTCTGCTTCATACAAAGCGCTTATGCGATAATAATAGGGTGTTCGTCGGGCCAGCGGTACACCCTCAGGTTCAGCATCCGGTAATACCGATGGATCTACAAACGGCCTCCCACTATCAACGAATCGCATTACCCCCGGCTCAACAAAACCAACCTGCTCAAACGGACCTGTCTCTGATTCTGAACGGTATATCCTGATACCAAGTATCTGCTCCAATTCATCGTCCGCCAATCCCGGTAATGTCACAATGATTGCATCTCCCTGATCATTAGGTCGGTCAGCAACCCGAAAATCATCAAGCCAGGCAAATGCATTCACTTCAGATGGCAAAAACAACCCTGAATACAAAGCTCCCAGGCAGAAAAATGTGCTAAACAGTAATCTCCATTTCATTGAATCATCACGTTTCCAGAATCTCAACATTCGCACGTGGAACCATCACCTCCTGATCTTCATCGTTAAATTTCAGTAACAAGACCCGCGCTTTGGTTTCAGATTCCAATGGCCGCGGCTCCGGAGGCAACTCTGTTACCCGGCCAATTCTACCAAAATATGGTTCCCGGATAACACGAATCGGCGTCCCGGGTTCAAGCGCTCCCGCCTTGACATCCTCACCTTTTTCAAGCTCACTTTCGGCCATCGGCAGAACAACTTCCGGCCGAATAACACCCGCTCGAATCTGTGTTGCCCCATGACAACACGCACGTTTGCCTTCATATTGTTTCAGCAATTCAAATGTGCGTTGTGTCATCGGAATTTCACCGAAACCTTCAGTCACAACAAGAGTAATTCCCTTGTCTTCAGAGCCTGTAATAGCAACACCCAAGTCATATCCAAGGAAATTTCTCAGATCCTGATCGTTAAATCCACCGACAATGATTGCCCGGGCCTTCTTTTCAACGGCTTTTTCCAGAGCTGCAGCGGTAACAATACTTCCTCCAATCAGAATACAATCTTTATGTTCATCGCGGATTTTATCAGGTGTCAGCGGTTCATTCGGTGATTCGCACACCATACGCAATATGCCGTTTGTTTCCCCGCCAATACCAAAAATACCCTGTGCCATTGCCGCCCATGATGTTACTTCTACACCTTCATCCGGGTACACTTCAGTAACAGTTCCATCAACGTATGCCTTGACTTCAACCGGCATCGGTTTTTCCCTCAACAAAACCTTTCCGGTGATATTGGAAACAGTTTCAAGCGTTATGTCATCTGCCGGTGATTTCAGATTGGTTTTAAACAACCCGAAAAACACTTTGGCAGTGGCATATATATCCCCTTTGTTCATAACTGATCCGACCGGAACGATAATATGCTTTGGAAGATCAGCCGGTAATACACCAAGAATATTGGCTGCATTGACTGGTTTAACCTTTCCGGGGAGTTCGGTTCGAGCGACGACATCGTCAGCACTCACACGATCGCCTTTTTTGACGACAACATCACCTTTCAACGGAAGAATCCGTTGTTTTTTCAAAAGGATTTTTGGAGTAACTTTTAATCCGGGAGTATATGCATGTCCCATGGTTTCCCCCTCTTTTACTGCCGGCCAAGAGCGCGAAGCTCTTCGGAATTGTAAACTTCAAGATTTTCCAGCCAGCCAACCATTTGTGAAATTCGTTCGTTTTTATCATCCGGAACAGTCATTAACGGTCTGCCACGACCATCCAGAATGATACCAACAAGACCACCGTCAATTTCTCGTCTGACCGTTTGACCACGACCTTCACCGATATCAACTTTTGCAATCGGTTCAAAAACTGCTTGGGCTTTCTGATTAATACCCAGCGGAAACAGTTTCATATCGCCTTGCTTCAAAACCCCGGATTCGTTTTTGCCATCCGGAAAATCAATTGAATATTTCATTACTGGTTTGCCTGCTTTTACCTGTCCGACCGGCGCTATAGCCGTTCCCAGAAAAATCAGACAATCTTTCAGAAACACCTCAGTAGCCGCTTTGGGATGCACTTCTGCCAGAACACCCAGATGGGGCATCATAAATATGGAATCAACCGCAAGTATCGTAATTCCCTCCGGACGAAATGCATCCAGCATCATCATGGCAGACTGATGTCGTCGCGGCGCATGACTCAACACACCCCCGGAACCGACAAGGAGATTCAGATTCATCAAATTAACTATTGTCTCCTCCGTTCCACTCTGTTCAAACGCATCCGAAATCGTTCGCTGCTGTTGAACACCTTTCAAAACAGTTGCAAACGATTTGTGTTGAACAAATGCCAATCGAAGCGCTTCCCGCGCTATCGCCTGTTCAATGACCAGACTGGTCAAGGTTTGCGGAATGGTTGTAGGACGGATCATTTTGTTTTTGATCTGATTTCTAAGAATTTTTTCGTCAATTGCAAATGGTACCCAGCGTGAAATATTGGCCAGTCCCGCTTCCGCCAAAACATTTGATATGGAATAACTCATTCCAAGATTAGCCGAAACAGTACGATTAAACACCGGGGTTGCATCCCCGGGATCGTTAAACACAGAAAAAACATCCGTTGTCGCACCACCAATGTCAACACCCACAACTTCAAGATTGTTCATTTCAGCCACTCTGGCGATAATATTTCCAACAGCGCCCGGCGTGGGCATAATCTGAGAATCTGCCCAACCCATCAGTTTTTTGTAACCTGGCGCCTGCTGCATAACATGTTCCATAAACATATCATGAATTTTTTCACGCGCTGGCCCCAAATTTTCCCGTTCCAGAACAGGTCTAAGATTATCCACGACCACAAGGTCTACTGTTTCTTCCAGTGCATTCTGGACTTCTTCGCACGCATCCTTGTTGCCAGCATAAATAATCGGAAGTTTGTATCCAATACCCAGCCGTGGTTTTGGATCAGCAGCAGCAATAAGTTCCGCCAACTCAACAACATGTTTTTTTGTGCCACCGTCAATACCTCCTGACAAAAGAATCATATCCGGCCGCAACTGCCGAATCCGTTCTATTTGCTCATGAGGCAATCGGTGATCATTGGATGCAATAACATCCATGACTATGGCTCCAGCGCCCAAAGCAGCCCTTTCAGCCGATTCAGCGGTCATGGAACGCACCACTCCGGCCACCATCATCTGCAAACCACCACCGGCCGATGAGGTCGAGATATACACATCCGCACCCTCATTTTCACCGCGTTCCTTGATGATTCGGTTGTTTTCATCTACCAGTTTTCTGCCAGACAATTCAGCAAGCTCCTGGACAGAGTTCAACACACCCATCGTAACATCCTCAAACGGCGCTTCCACCGTTGTCGGCGCTTCACCACGATGAGTCTGACGATACTCGCCCTTCTCCTCATCATACTGGATGAGAATCGCTTTGGTTGTGGTACTTCCACAATCAGTGGCAACAATCACCTTGATATCCTCAGGTTTTTTGTTCATCAATCGTCTCCTTGTGTTCCATTACCGGTTCAGTATGTCTGGATGCTTTGCTCTTGCGGCGCTCAGCTTTGTCAGCTTTCTGTTTCGCCAAAAAAGCCTCCTCGCGAGCTTCCAGAACATCTACCATATACTGTATTGACTGCCTGTATTCCAGCATTTCCTGAAATTCCTTGTAAGCGCCTGTATTTAAAAAAGCAGATACAAACGGGTGAAAAAACACCATTGCCTGACTTCCAATATAGTTCAGCGGCGTTACTGATTCCAGTGTCATAACCGCAGGAAGTGTCAGGCGATGGCTTACTACCCATTTCGCCAGCTTCTCGACAATCTCCACCTGCTGCTCATTGGGTGTCCAGTCAGATTCATCCTCGACACTGAATGCCGATGATAACTTCGATTTGATTCTTTTCCACTGGCTTGTCCGCTCCGTCAATATAAACTCCTTTGTCAAATCAAAACGCAATATAACATAAATGAAAAGTGGGGACTATCAATCTGTAAACCCCATTACAAACAATGTCCATTCCATAATTCAACGTTGTTAATCTCGTTCAGCATAATTCGTTCTCCATGAAAACTTATGCAAGATATGATTAAAAAACCATGGTGCTTTACGCCATGAATACCGCATCACTCTTAGCAAAACAATAGGCCGGGAATAAAAACGAAAATATGCCCATTTGTAATAAAACTTCAATTTCCTTTTAGAAATTCCCTGGGGTGAGTAAAAATGCGTGTCGATCCCGAGTTGATCCCATGGTATTTCACTAATTTCACCTGATTCGAGCAACTTTGTTGTTTCTTCACATCCCGGCAATACCAAATAAGTAAAAAATGTCGCCATAAACAAGGGTAGCTTTAATGCATGTCGAATGGTGCTTTGAATCTCTTTTTCTGTTTCATTGGGAAATCCAAGAATAAACAGTCCCATAATTTTTATTGACGAGTTTTCATTTATCATGCGGGTTTGCTGAAGCGCACATTGTAAATCCAAATCCTTTTTCATGTAATCAAGCATGCGCTGAGATCCGGATTCGTAACCTATTGACATAATATTGCAACCTGCCCGGTCCATAAGCCTGATCAATGATGGATCCATTTGATCCATTCTTGCACCACAACAATTCCATTTAATCTTCCAATTCCGTTTCAGAATGCCTTCACAAAATGCTTCAACATAATTTCTGTGCATTAGAAAGTTATCATCCAGAAAATCAAAGTTGTTAACACCATACTTCTCCTTCAATAACTCCATTTCAGAAAAAACATTGTCCAGAGAACGTTGTCTGAGTCTCTTGCCTCCAACAACATTCTGTGCGCAAAAAGTGCACTGGTATGGACATCCTCGTGATGTCAAAATCGGAGCACGTGGGTATTCAGGAGACCAGAAGTACCATCCCCCTTTATATTTGCGTGGGTCTATAAGATCCCATGCAGGCATATCAAAATCATCCAGGTTGCTATGTATCGATACCGGGTTTTCCTTTATTGTTCCATTCTCGCGATAAACCAATCCAGAAATACCATTCAACGTTTGCGACTGATCAGACAAATACTGAATCAACTGAGGAAAAGAAATTTCTGCTTCACCACGAATACAATAATCTGCATCAAAATACGTCATGGTCATCTCAATTGGCGCTATGGATATGTGTGGCCCCCCCAAGATAACTTTCGCATCTGGACACAATTCCCTGCACCATGATATTACCTTTTTAACTGCCGGTATTTCCAAAGACACAACCTTTAAACCTATAACATCAGGATGACACTGCTGAAGTTTACGATAAACAGCGATGCCGAATTCTTTTTGAGGCTGAAATATTTCAACTTCAAATCCGGCGTTTCTGATAGCTGATGCCAGATATCCCAATCCAACGTCAGGTATGTGCTGACCTGTCTGAAGACTTGATGGACTGATTAATAAGACACGCATGTTTTCAGGCAATCTCCTTCCCCTTGCAATAAGTATCAATACCATCCGTTTTAGTCAACTGACATAACATGCTCAAATTAAACCGTTACAGCTTCCGCTCATCGTTGAAAACGCTTGTTTTTCTGCTTTAAAATGTATCTGTAAAGACTATCCGTGTTGCCAGGTTTTAACAGAAGAATTCCGTTACGCTGTCGAATGCTCTTCGATGAATAAGATGATACATATACTGTATCCCTGTTCTTCGTTACCGAACAAATCTGACTCCAAGCCAGTTTGCGTGTTCTGCCAAACCGTTTAGCAGTCACACCGGTTTCATCCAATCGGTACACCGTCCGTAAAAAGAAAGGCGCTGCCGTTACAAGAAGGATAATCACAGCCAGAAAACTGTAAAACACAACGCCTGTAACCTGAAATACCGCTCCACCTACCATCGCAATAAGCATAATAGTCAAAGCTGATTTTATCGGATGCCGGGAAGAGGGATGAACTGACCACTCCAATATGTCTGGAACACTCTCAGAATTATCGGTTTGTATGTCGCTACTGCTGCCGCTCTGCATGTTCTTTCTGTATTTTGTCCAGCTCCTGAAGCAAATCTTCAGGCATAATAATACCTTTTGAAACCAGAACAGATGTCAATGCTTCTACTGATAAATTCACGGATAATAAAAACTCTTTAACTGTCACATCCCGCGTCTCTCCATCCTTGACAATACGCATAATAATCTGGCTGTCGGGTTTGTTTTTCTGTTGCTTGCTGAACATGTCATAACTCCCTTCGAACTTTTATTGACTGAAACAATGATCAGTCCATTGATCATTATTACCATATTTCACTGTCAGCTCAACCACACCAAGCCCTTCTGGTAAAATTTTTGCACTTAAGGTAATATCAGGCTTGTGTCGGTTTTATCCGGTACACTTGAACGGTGTTAATTTTACAGGGTTGATTATGTTTAAAACTTTTTTAATTGTATTGTTTCTTTTCGCAGTGGCGCCATTCCATGCGCAGTCAAATGTATGGTATGTCCCGAATGATTTCCCGGATTTACGAACGGCATACCATGCCGCTGAAGAAATGGACACCATTGTCGTCAGACCCGGTCATTACGCCGGTGACAACTGGACAGAACTGTTTTTCTCAAAAAAACCCGTCCGAATAATCGGCGAAGGAGGTCCTCATGTGACAATTCTTGATGGCCGGGGTATTGATCGAGGGCTTCATTTCAGAAATTTGTCCGATTACAAGATGGTTTTCGAAGGATTTACCATCACCAACTGCGTTGGTCGATATATTGGCGCTGTTAATTTTCACGAAAATGCGTCTGTTATCTTTCGTAACTGTATCATCGAAAACAGTTATGCAACCGAGCAAAACCTGCCGATTCCGGGGGAAGGCGGCGGTATGCGTGTATGGGGTGCCAACCCAATCATTGAAGATGTCATTATCCGCAACTGTCATGCGCAGCAGGCCGGAGGTGTTAACATTCTTGTCGGAGCAGCGCCGATTTTTCGCCGGGTACGCATTGAAAATTGTTCCGGAGGCGCTGTCATGGCATCGGAATACACCAATCCGTATTTTGAAGACTGTCAGTTTGTTAACAACACAGATTCAATCTACAGTTTTGTGGCAGGTGTGGGTGTCTATATCGGCAGTCACGGTCATTTTGTCCGTTGTTTGTTTAAAAACAACCATAGCGTTATCGCTCATGGAGGCGGCATTCATATTGGTGATTCAACCACCATATTTGAGCATTGCATGATTGTGGACAATTCCGCAGTGGGACATGCCGGCGGAATCATGGCACATCACGGCGCCAGACCTGTGTTTAACTACTGCACAATTGCCGGAAACTCGGCTGGAGGCAACGGGGACGGTATCGGAGTGTTTCTGAATGCATCCCCAACATTTAACAACTGCATTATCTGGCAGCCAGGCAGCGAAATATATACCGAAACAGGTGGAACATACACGTTTAACAACTGCAATATCAGCGCTGTCTTGCCGGGGGAAGGTAATTTCAGCGAAAACCCGCTGTTTGTCGGTAATGGTGATTACCGGTTGCGGCCCGAAAGCCCCTGCCGTGACAGAGGATTACACACGGGTGAACGGATTGATTTTGAACAGGACTGGATTGAAGATCCGAATGAAATATGGGATGTCGGAGCAGACGAAATTTTCGAACCTGTTCCGGGTGAGGTGTCCATTGAGATATTAATGCCCTCCGACATGTTCTATCCTGGAGATATCTGCAGTTTGACTGTTGCAACAACCAATACCGGAAGCGGCCTATTCCAGACTGTTTTGCTCACTGTTCTAGATGTGTACGGTCAAATTTATTTCTGGCCTGCGTGGTCAACTGTCATGGACCGCGACATCGTTTCACTCCCGGCTGGCGCTTCAGAAATACCCGTGTTGCCAGAATTTGTGTGGCCGCAAGGGGCAGGACAGGCAGACGGAATTTTTATCCATGCCGGCATCATGAATACCGATATGAATGAAATTGTTTCGAATATTGACAGCTTTCAATTTGGCTGGAGACAATGACGCTTTCTTATAAATACACAATTAATTACTTTACTAAGATCTGTCCGGTATTTATCTGCGTGTTTCTTATTGGAGCAACCGGTTGCCAGACAACATCACAATTTTCAGCCAACTCAACAGTTATACCAACACGTAATCTGCCCGAAGCTCATCAGTGTTTCATCTATGAGCCACCAGACACACTCCAATACTCGCAGTTGCCCGTTGTTATACTATTGGGCAACCGCACACACAGAAGCAATTTCTTCGAACGTTCCAATACCATCGCACAACTTCATGAATGGATGACTCAAGGTCTGATTCCGCCAGCATTACTGGTTGTTCCTGAAAGCCGGGATGGATTGTGGTGGAATTACTTTGATCAGTCACACATGTATGCAGACTATCTGGTTAACGATCTGATACCAGAGTTGCAAAAAAAGTATTCAGTAGCAGCCAACTCCCGCCACCATCATGTGTTCGGTATCGGAACCGGCGCTATGGGAGCCGTCGAGATGAGCTCTCTTTATACCGGATCATTCGGAACTGTCGGCGCCTTGAACGGTTACTATTTTGACTCTGCCGGCGCACCAAATTACATCCGACAGCATCCCTTTCAAAACTCGCGCCAAATATTCGGGCCGCCTGAAAACCAGCTTGCTATGAATGCTCGCTCTATCTACAAACATATTCAAAAATCTTCCAATGTAGAAGGCACACGTTTTTTTCTTGGGTTCTGCGGTTCCGACGGCTGGGACATCATCCAAAGTAACACACTCTTTCAAGAACACCTGATGCACCTGGGTATTTCCCATGATATCATTAACTTTTACGGCGCCATGTCAAGACAGACAACTATAAAAATGATTCCCGTTTTCATCGCTCTTCAACTGGGTCTACAGGAAATATACGGTGAAATTGACGATGTTTCATGGCAGGTGCTTAGACACAGATGACATCAAAACTCATAAACTTTAACCGCTCATCCCGCTTTACGGAGGTACAAAAATGGTTCAATATCTGATGTCGGAAAATGGTCGACGAGTATGTGATATACTCGACCAAATCTCACAACCAACCGCCCCCTTCTACGAAAATTGTGTCGCCAAAGAAATTGTCCGACTGCTGAAAAATTGCACAACACATCCTGAAATCATGGTTTATTCAGATCGATACGGAAATATCGTTGCCAATTATCGTCATCCGAAGGCCGACCTGTCTGCCTCACTGGTGACCGTTGCTCATATGGACCATCCCGGCTTTCATATTGAATCAGCCAATGAAGATACCGCGGTCGCATCAATACAGGGCGGTCTTCCTCGTGACAATCGTCTTGTCGGCCTTCCAATACTGATTTTCCGAAACTCGTATTCAAACAAAGGCAAGGTTACAGGTTTTATCGATGACAACAAAAATTCTGTTAATGTGGCGCTTGAATCAAAATGGGACGGCTCTGTTTCAAATGCATGGGCTGTTCCGGATGTCACCCGGTTTAAGATTGAAGACGACTTGATTCACGGACGTTCCATGGATGACCTGGCCGGGTGTGCTCAGCAAATCGCCGTTTTGGAAATAATTGCCCGTGAAAAACCGGCAGTTGAATACACCGCGATATTTACTCGAGCTGAAGAAGTCGGATTTATCGGTGCAGTTGGAGCATGCGAGAGCGGGATTATACCCAAAAACGCCGTTGTTATATCACTGGAGGCCAGTAAAAATCTTGAAGGCGCACGACCGGGACATGGCATTATTTTGCGAACCGGTGACCGACAGGCAGTCTTTGATGTGATGGTCACCGAACTGCTTGTAAAAGCAGCTGAAACAGCCCAAAGCAAGGGAGTATATCATCAAAAGAAACGAATGGACGGGGGGACATGTGAGGCCGCGCTGTTCATGGCCTGCGGATATGAAGCCGGCGCTCTGGCCGTACCATTGATCAATTATCATAACCATGGTGATTCAGCTGTGGAAGCGGAAGCCATCCACAAGGCCGACCTGGCTGGAGGAGTTGCCTTATTGCTTGAAGTTGCGGACATCATGCAGACAGAAAAAAGGATAGCCCGGTCTGTATTTCTTGAATCAAGAAAAACCGCGTTTTATAAAAAACGGAATATGCTGCTGAAAGGAATTGTAGAGTGAATTT
>PWNJ01000143.1 GCA_003558985.1 candidate division CSSED10-310 bacterium | reverse complement strand
GAGGGATTTACGGATCCCCTATCGGGGACTTTAAATCCGACAAGCAGTGGATAGGTATCGAGCGAAGATGTTCAACACGCCGGTGCATCATCCATCCAAATCCCATCTTCTGACTTCTATTGCTACACATTTTCCAGGAGTCTAACAAGCATTTTTTACCCAAACTAACGCTCCAGTCCCAGCTCCCTGCTCCGCTCCAGCTCTCTGCGCCGCTCCCGGTAGAGGCGCTTGGCCCGCAGCAGTTCCATTTTCCGGTCTTCGGCGAAGTCGCTCTCCAGAATGGCGCGCTCGGTGACACGAGCAAGCGCCCGCTGGCGGCGGGTGATGCGGTCTTTCAGGATGGCCTGGAGCTCGAACGGCACATCTGAGCGCAGCTTCATCATCTCAAAGTCATTCAGGGCAATCCGCAGCGCCCGGCGGTTGGCCTCGATGCGGTCCCGGTGATGGTCGAGCTTGAGCACGGTCTGTCGCCAGCGCTTGCGCCTGGCATCCAGATACCGGAAGGCTCGCTTGGCCTTGACTCGCTCCGCTGAATCCTTCCCGATGGACCCCCTGCCGTGCAGCCGGCCGATGAGGCCAGGGTTTTCCCGCACAAGCCGGTCAGCAATCTTGACCCCGTGGGTTTTCTCCAGCTTGAGCCAGTTCTTTCTGGCGGCGGTAGGATTCCGGAAAATGGGCTTGAGTGATTCCAGCACGCTCTTCTGCTTCCGTGCCTGCCAAATATCCAGCGACCGAAACGCTTCCTTGGCCTTGGCTCTTTTGGCTGAGTCCTGAATCAGCGGCCCCCGGCCCTGCATCCGCCCCAGCAGGGTTGGATTGTCCCGAACCATCTGCCAGGCGTCTTCAATGCCGTAGTCCTTCTCCAGCTTCTCCCACCGGGCCTCGGCCTTGTCGGCATCCCGGTAGACGGTGCCCATATATTCCAAAAAGCGGAAGCGGGCCGTAAACGCTCGCTTCTCGAAGCCGGGCTCCACCTTCTTGAGCCAGGCCTTCTCCTTCTCGTGCCGGGCGACGTTCCGCTCGGCTGCCCGATAGCTGGCCTTGACACCTGACCAGTACCGGAAGTCCTGCTCGGCGGCATCCAGCTCCAGAACGGGGTCGCCCTTTTTCCGCTCCACGGCTTTTCTGGCGGTAAACAGTTTCTCGGCCCGCCGGCGCTCGGCGGGGCTCATCTCCTCATAGTCGGGAATGTTGGCCGCCGGCACTTCCTCATGAGCCCGCGCCCGAAGCTGCCGAGCCATGTAGGCGTCGAACCGCTCCCCGAAGCGATCCTCCAGATCACCTAGGCGCACCCCCTTGCCCATCTGAGACAGCTTGGCGAAGCTGTCGCCCTGGGCGAGAACAATTCCCTGACCTTTGCGGTGCAGGTAGACCCCCTGGGCACCGAGCCGCGCGGAAAGCTCCTCCCAGTCTTTGGCATTGTAGAAGTGCCCCTGCACCCGCTCCCGTAGTGCCTTGACCGCCGCCTTGTCCATGGCGGCCTGGGGCGGGCGGTCTTCCCGCTGGGCTTGCCAGTACTCCCCATCCGCCACGCGCTCGGGCGGCTGTTTCTCCTTGAGGCTTTCCACAAGGTCGAAGTCGTCCACGCGCTCCTTTTCGCGGATCCGCTCGCGGTCACGGGGGATGTTCAGCCCCCGTTCTTTGGCGATGTCCCGGCACAGACTGGCCAGCCTGCGGCCGTCGTTGTGTCGGTCAAAAGCCTTTCCCGTGCGCGGATGAATCCGGTTCACCAGGAAATGCATGTGAGGGTGCTTGGTGTCCTTGTGGGCGTAGATGAGGGTCTGATGCTCCTGCAGGCCGAGCCGGTCGATGGCTTCTGATGCAATCTCCCGCATCACTTCCGGCGGTACCTTGCCCCGCCGGGCGTCCTTGGGATCGAAGGACAGGACGAAGTGATAGACCGGCTTCTTGCAGCGAACGTTCTGGGCAGCTGTGGCGTCCATGACGGCCGCTGCCGCCTTGGGGTTTTCCGTCTCCAGGTTTCGCGCCTTCATCCAGGCCACACGGTCCGGGGACTGCCCCCGCGTTCGCCCGGCCAGATACAAAGCCGAGGATTTGAACGCAGCGGGCTGCTTGGTGGGGATTTTGTAGCGCATGGCAGCCGCTCCCCCTACCCTCCGCCATCTGGCAGTTTCTCGGCCGCCTTCTCCAGGGGCGCGAGCGCCTGCTTCAAAGCAGTGAGAGCGGCACGGCGATTTTCCGTGCTGATGTCCTGGTCGGCGTTGGCGGCGTGAGCCAGACGGTTTACCAGCTGGCCGGCGTCATTCAGGGCAGGCATCTGCCCCTGGATGAGCTCGGTGAGGTCATCCCGGCCGATGAGGACCTCCACCACGTGCCCGCCCACGTGGCGCGCCCATTTCAGATAGCGCTGGTCGCCGGTGGCGTCGGCCAGCTGCTTGAAGTTGGTGGCGATGGACTGGAGCTCGTACAGGAGCTTCTGAAAGGCGAGGTTGGCCACGGGCTTGGACCGGGGCCGCCTGTCGAGAATGGTGGCGCGCGCATAGGGGCCGGCGAGCATGCCGGCATCCCGTGCCATGGCCACCACCTGGTCGTATTCGGCATCCGTAAGCCGAACGCTCAGGACACGCGTCCGCTGGTCTTCAGGCGCTTTGCGAGGACGTGCCATGGGCAGCTCTCCTCCATTGTTAAGCCGAGGCGCATGGGCGCTGCTGTCTCAGCGCCACCTGGCCCGCTGCCAGGCGCAAG
>PWNJ01000115.1 GCA_003558985.1 candidate division CSSED10-310 bacterium | reverse complement strand
TCATGAGTCATTCCTGAAGCTAACCAGCTTAAAACATCATAAACAGAAATTCTGGTATCCCGAATGCATGGCTTACCGAATCTTTTCTCCGGATGTATTTTGATGATATTTTGATAATTGGTCATAACACAAATATAACAATATTTATCCAGTAAAAGTTTTCCTCATATCCACCTTAACAGACTCCACAAACAAATGCTTTTCCAAACACCCGGATATATGAAAGAACGTTATGCTGAGCATTATAATTAGCTTTATAACGACGTGTTTCAGCCGCCGTAGCGTGGCGCGGGCTTTGCCATAATGCAAAGTGCGTGACACACGTCACGGTCGGCTTCAGTGATTTGTTATGTGGGCTATTTATTTTGGATTCTGCTTTTCAAATCCATCCTGTTATGCAATATCCTTACTATTTCTACCTGATCTGTAGCTACTTTACGGTAAAATATTATATGACTGCCAGCTCGAATGCCAAATATGTTTTTAATTATTCCTTCATAGTTTTTACCAATGACTCTGTTTTCGGCTATATCCTGGAAATTATTAAGTAACATCTGGTAATATAGGTCCGCTTTTTTCTCTGACCAAGTGAAACAGGTATAGTTCCAAATCTCTGACAAATCTCCTACTGCTTTTCTGGTAAGACTATAGTTAGCCATTCAACGCTCTCTTTGCTTTTAACTCTTGCAAATGTTCTTCCGGGTTGAAATCATTGGCTATTCCACTGTCAATTCCCTCTTGAAGAGCTTGTTTCAAAACAGTATACTTACTCTCTTCTTCTTCAAGTAACCGCAGTCCTGCTCGAATCATTTCACTGGCATTTTTATATCTTCCAGCATTGATTCGGCTTTTTATAAATTCATCAAAGTAATTACCTAATGATATTGATGTATTCTTACTCATAGGTTATTCAATTTTTACAAATATACCATTTTTTGGTACTTGCTCCAAGTTTTAAATTCTAAAACCCACATAACGTTTGGGTTAACCGGCCCCGCCACCGCACTCGCCCAGCTTCGCCGGCCCGGAGCTTACCGGGGTCCGGTTGAACCCTTTGTTAGATCTTCTGCTATGGCGTCGGAAGCGCCTCAATGGATTGGAGGATCGCGCGAACTATCTGCTCTCGCTTGGCAAGATCGCCAATTCGGTTAGGGGTGTCGATGTTGAGTGCGAAGAACACCGGCCCCGCAGGCCATTCGACCCATCCAACCCACCAGCCCATCCGGCCCTCCCAACCAGTTTTGGCGCGCAGAATCCAGTTTGGCCCAGCTTCGACAATAATGACATCTTTCACGAGGCGTTGGTGCTCGACTTTGAACGGAAGTTCGTTCCTGTAGAGGCGCTTCAGGAAAGAAATCTGCTCATGGGCGGAGATGGTCAGGTTGCCATCGACCCAGTAAGCACCTCCATCTGTTGAGGGGTCTACGTTGCCGTATTCGATCCGTCCCAAGTAACTTCTCGCCCTTTCCTCACCAATCTCCTTCGCGAATCGTTCATAGACCCAGAGTGCCGACGCACGCATGGCCGAACGGAGATCCTGGTCGCCATTGTGGCCTGAGAAGGATCGTTCAACTCCGTCCCACGTAAATACTTGGAACTCATCGCGCAAGGCGCCGGCATCGAGTGCGATTAGCGTATGCGGAATTTTGAATGTGGAGGCTGGGGAAAAGCGCGTGCTTGCTCGCTCCTCTGCATAGACCCAAACAGGATGACTTTCCACACGCTCATCGACCACCACGATTGTGCCTTGAGCGTCAAACTCATCGAAATACCGGCTCCAATCAGGACGCTCCTGAGCAGCGCTAAATGTCGGAAAGAAAACAGCAAGAAAGAGGATAAAAAACGTTTGGCTTCTCATTGTCTGTCCAAAAAGTCTAACGATATGTTTCAGCCGCTGCCCCTAATAATCAATTAAGACCTCCCTCTATATTTTAGCTGTGAATATTTTATAACTACCTTGCTGATTGCGGTCGGCTGCAAATAATTGTTAGTCGGTTACCCTTTGGACATACCACCTACTACTTTGACTTATCATCATTGCTTATGGGTATAAAGTCAAGAGCGATACATGGCTCATTTCCAATTACCCAGGCATCACTTCCTGGCATAATTTCGAATGCAAATCCCGGCTCTATATCTGCTTCATTGCCGAATTGATCTTTTACCTTCATACGTCCAGAGATAACATAACCAATATGGTTCTCTGATTGCTTACCTGTTTGCGCCCCTGCATGTAAAGACCATCTCCAGCCTGGTTTATACGTTCCAATTCCAATGGCAGCAGTGCGAAGAGTTGCATGAGAACGTGTACTGCCGTCAATAAATTTCCGAGTGTTACCTGCATTACTCGGATTACCTTTAATAATGCCTGGCTGTGAAATAATATTCGATTTTTCCATAACTGACTTACTATATTAAACCAGCAAATAGACTGCGGCTGGCCAGTAGACCAAGGCGAGTTTACTCGCCAACGAGCTGTCTGTTCAAGTTGCTAAGTAACATTGAATGATTATTAAATGTGCAGCCATTACTCTACCAGTATTATCCCTGTGGAATTGAACCATTATGCCAATTCATACATTCTTGTTTTGCAAAGAGCCCTCACAGCTTCGCCTGGTCAGTCACGGTCAAGGGTTGACTATATTCTAATTGAGAGGATTTTTTCTAACAGTGAACCGGATTGCCGCTAACGCTGAAAAGCCCAAATTTTGACTTA
>PWNJ01000237.1 GCA_003558985.1 candidate division CSSED10-310 bacterium | reverse complement strand
GGGATTTCGAATAGAAGCCAGTAAAATAGACGACTTTCGGAAAGCATGCCTGGCCATCGCCAAAAACAGAATTCATCCCACTGATTTGATTCCAGCGGTAACAATTGATTCAACTATCGATTTGTCAGCAATAACGTTTTCAACCCTTAAAACATTGAATCGTCTGTCACCCTTCGGCCTGGGAAACCCTAAACCCAGATTTTTATTGTCCAATTTGTCCCATTATTATCCACCTCGTGCCGTTGGTATCGACGGTAATCATTTGAAAATGACATTGTCGTCAGGAAACAAACGTATTGACGCAATAGCCTTTGGTTTTGGAGGTTTTTATCACGACATACAACGTGCTGAAACAATGGATGTCGTTGCCACTCCAGAAGTGAATAATTGGAATAACAGAGAGTTACTGCAACTGAATATTCATGATATTCGAATCAACCATTAACCATGAACCATCCAACTCTGTTTTCGATCAAGCAGTCCCGTTTATCCTGGTTGTTTTTGATCCTGGCTTCCGGCATTCATCTTATGATGATTGGATCTCTTTTCAGCGAACCTTTTGCACTTGAACATGGTGTTAATCTTGAGGGAACCGTATCTCATCCGGTTGAAATAGATAAATACAAAGGTTTTCTTGATGTCTGGTTTCACGATACTGATCGTGTTCCCCGCGGGCTGGATTTTTTTTCAATCTACCAGGCAGGAAGAAATTTTCTTCGTGGCCAGTCTGTATTTTATGGTGTCCGGGAACATCGGGACGGACCGGAAGCCCTTGTTGTACCATATTTTTCAGGATTCCGTTATTTGCCGGTATATGCATATTCATTTGGAGTTATTCTGAATATATTACCACCATGGCATTCCTATTGGGCATGGGTGATTTTCGTTCAAATACTTCTATTTTTTAACCTGTATCTGACCAGATATATTCCTGTTTCACCACCAATTCGACGTGTCATCATCGCAATGTGGCTGGCCTATTCACCATACTATATTGAGCTGCATATCGGGCAACAATCCATGGTAACCACCACTTTGATTCACATTGCAGTAATTGCCCATTTAAACAAGCGCACAAAACTACGTGATACCAGCTATGTTGTATCAGTCCTTTGGAAAATTAACACAGCGCTTTTTCTTCCGATATGGCTAAAACTGAAACGTTGGAAAACCATTGCCGCTTTGATTATCCTTACTTTTTGCCTGTCCGCGCCTTATTTTTTGCTGGTTGAAGGCAGTTTTCAAGAGTTTTCTTCTTATTTTCAGCACAAATTTATAGCCGCCGGACCCAACAGTCTGGGTTTGTGGGCATTCTGGGTTCAGATTTTGCAGCGCTTTTCGCTGGACCATGCGACAATACGGCACAGTTTAACCATTTGGAGTTTTATAATAGCAGCTACAGCTTCTGCAGCAACACTTTTGCCACGCAAAATCTGTTTTTATAAAGCTTTATCCATGTGGATATGCGTATATTTTTTAACGTATCAATATGTATGGGAGCATCATTATGTAATGCTGCTGCCTGTCTTTACCGTCGGAATGCTATTTAAAAATCTAAGACTCCCGACAACTCTATTATGGTTCTTTTGTGCTGCTCCCACTCCATACATCGTTTTAAACGATCCGTCTGTGCCCATGCCGCAACTGTACTGGACATTCCTTGAAAAAACCGTTTATCACGGAACAAAAGTTATTCCTGTTCTGGTTTTTTTCTGTTTGCTAGTGTGTCACCTGATAAATACGAAGATGAACTCGTCAACTAATGACACCATCAGTCATTCTTCTGATCAGCTTGATCCGCTTGGCTGGTTTTTGCGTCGTTGCCGACAAATCCGGAAAACCGGAGCTTTGTAACATTCCAAAGTCCCTCAAAAAGTATTCGTGCGGTCAATGTTGATTGTCCGCGCTGTCGGTCAGGAAACACAATGGGTATTTCTTTGATAACATATCCCTGTTGAATAACCCGATATAAAACATCAGATAAAATTGCCGGTCCCCAGGTGTTCAAATCCCGAACTCCAATAGACTCCAAAACATATCCTCGATACCCGCGAAAACCAGATGTGCAGTCTTTGACCGATGTCTGAAACATTTTTTGCTGATATTTTCCGGCCATACGGCTGATCCAGTTTCGCACTCGTCCCGGACGCATGTCTTTTCCTCCATCTACGTATCGGGAACCAATCACCATATCAGCATCTTTCAATGCATTCAGAATATTCGGTATATACTGAGGTTGATGTGAAAAATCGGCATCCATTTCAACAATGTATTCAGCATTGTGATCCAGAGCCCATATAAATCCCGCTATACCTGCCCATCCTCGGCCACGGGGACCTTGCCTATGCAAAATATGGAGCCCGGGAATCTCGGGAATCAGACGTTCAACAATGTCTCCAGTACCGTCCGGTGAGATATCATCAACAACCAAAATGTCCGTTTTCGGAACAATTTGGTGTATGTCCTTGATCAATAGTTCAATGTTTTCCGATTCATTCCATGTAGGAATAAACACCACTGTATTCATTCATACAACTCGTTTGAATCAGCCGGGAATGTATCGAAACAACGGCTGACCTTCGGTAACCGACTGAGCGTTTTCAACCAGTATGTCAACAATCTTTCCATCCTCAGGAGCTTCCAAATCATTCATCAGCTTCATAGCTTCCAGTATACACAAGGTTTTTCCCTGAAGAACATCATCACCGATGTTTACAAATGGC
>PWNJ01000169.1 GCA_003558985.1 candidate division CSSED10-310 bacterium | reverse complement strand
TTTTCATGTGTGTTCCCAACGTCCCGCCAACACTGCAATCGCCGACGGTTCCGGTCAGTGGAGACCGTGAGGACACACATATTCTGCCGGATGTCGGAGCCGCTGTATTGACCAGCGGACCGCTCATCAGTATCAACGGCATAAGCGGATCGTCATAACTGCGCTGAATATGCGGCCGCAGATAGACGCCTGCCAGACCTTTTCCACCAATCCAGCGTTCCAGAATACTTTGATCCGGATATTCAATCGCAAAAGTCCGGTTCGTCAGATCAATATGAAGAATTTTACCGCACCAGCCATACACTGTGACACCTCTTTACTTGTTTTCAACAGACAACGTTTTGTTAAACTGGCAAGCCAGTTTGCCAACCTGCATACCACCTTTGTACCAAATCACCGGCGTATTCATTCAAACCCCGCTGACAAGCCGGTATTACCTCACAGGAATAATAACAACTGGACTCTGTGACTTCAATTCCAAGATGACAGGGATACCAGACCGGATGCTTCTACCTGCTTATTTAACGCCATGCATGGAGTTCTGCGGCCAAAATTCCTGAATGTCCTCCAGCTCAGGAATGACAACTGACATTGGAGCTGATATATCACTGTATTCGCATAGTATTCTATTTAATCGACGCCGCATCCCTTTCAGTCCTGGATACCGTGTCAAGCCTGCTCGTACATTGTTTTTCCATATTCGCGGTGGATTTCCCGAATATTCCCAGGGATGAATGTAAATCATCCCTTTGACATCAAGATACCGATATCGCTTAAACTGCCGCCGGACAGATCATCCAACACATAAACCATCCGGTTCAAACACAAAAAATCATCAACCAGATGCGATCCGATAAATCCGGCTCCGCCAGTAATCAGAATTCGTTGATATGCATTGTCACAAGGCTTCATGTCCGGTTTCCTCCTCCGTCCCATGTGTGCCAACAGACCGCTCCTCCGCCGCCATACGACTGTGAGAATCGATGCAATCGACACACATTACCGGCGGTTTCACATCAGTCGAACCGGCGCCACTCATCAGACGACGAGCATATTGAAACTGTTCATTATTCCAGACAGATGAAAAATCATCCTGCTCAAATATATTGCCAAAATCATTGTCTGCGTTTCGCGTATCCCGGCAACATGGCATGACTCCGCCGTCGTAATTGACAAACACCGCCCGATACAACCACGGACAACGAAAAACCGGCGCTTTTAAATCGGTTTGAACCGGTTGTTCCGCCAACAGCCACTGCTCCGCCGGAGGTTCCGGAAACAGCGGCCGGATAAACCGAATGGCATCAACTCCAAGCTGTTGAGCCAGAGCCACCGCCTCCTGACACTGTTTCTGATTGAATCCGGTCACGCAATACTGCCATTCCACTATCGGATACTTCGCCTTTTTCTTTTTTCTGGAGTCAAGCACCCCCTGCACATTATCCAGAGCCCGTTGCAAACTGCCACCGGTCATAAACTGTTCATAAACCGGCTGAGTGGTTCCATGACACGACACAATCAATGTCTCCAGTCCGGAGTCCACTATACGACTGCAAAAATCCGTATTTTCAAAATTCATGTTCGACGATACCGTCACACCGATATTTGCATCAACAGCATATCGAACCATGTCCAGCGTTTCAGGAAACAACAATGGTTCGCCATATCCATACAAATTGATTTTAAGCAACCAGATGCCGATCCTGTCAATGACCCCCTTGAATTCATCAACGGACATTCGGCCAAACGGTCGCTCGCCAATCCCGGGCTTCTCGCGGCCACCATAACAATATCTGCAGTTCAGATTGCATATATTCGTAGACTCAACTTTCAAAACAAATGGCATGGATCGAATTATGTCTCGTTTTAACACGCGGTTCATTTCGGTTTTGAGCACATTGACCAGCCGACGCGCCGTCATATGCCTCACCAGTGTTTTTACCTGGTTTGTTACCATGCGTTTTCTGGAGCTTTTATCAAATCCATGAGTCGCGATACCGCCTGAATTCATGATGTTTCAACCGCCATTTCTTCAGCCACAGGTTGATCTAAAATATGAGCAGCCGTCTGAATACCCTGTTTCATGGCTCCCCTGGCAAGGCAGTAATACAGCGAGCCCGGTTTACCTACCGCATACAGATTGTCAAATCGACTCAATTGACTGTTAATGTTCCGGATTGTATCGCGGTAATTCAATGGATAGACCGGAATAGAGTCCGTATATTGCTCAATATGCGTCTGTGTTATCTGATTTCGCAAAACCAATCCGCCTGTCACCGCATGCTCAACCGCCGTGTCCAGAATACTGTTGATATCCATTTCCTGTATTGTTGGTGTTCCGTGAATTTCCAGAGCCATCCCGTCACAATCACCGTATGCATCATGATAAATGTTGGATGGATAATAACTGCGCGTAAAAATGATGTTCCTGTCAGGATGATAAACGTATATCCAGGGGCTGGGTTTCCATGACCGGTTTTTTTTGAATGTGATATAAACCACATATAAATTCATGGATACAATGTCCGGAACGACACAATCAAGCTTCGTCAGCAGACTCTTTATTGAGCCCGTCCATATAAGGTTTTGTACCGGAAACACGTCCATATCATTAACTCGGACAGATCGAATACGATCATCAGAAATCTCAATGCTTGTGATATGAGAGTTCAGCAATGTTTTACCGCCCGCCTGATGGTATGATTTAAGTAATGTGTCACTGATGCAGCCA
>PWNJ01000040.1 GCA_003558985.1 candidate division CSSED10-310 bacterium | reverse complement strand
CAGGCGTCTGACAGCTCGTATCGCCTTCAATCCTCCCAAATCCCTGAATCCTTCGACATACACGGACAAAACCCGAATTTGAGGCTCATTCTCGACCATAAATTCCAGAAAATCACTGATACCCAGATCCATCTGATTACCAGTAGAAATACTGAATTGTGGCACGATATCCGATTGCTGACTGATGACTGTGATCATTCTGGCTCCGGATTGAGACAGAAACGCGATCGGATCCGGTTTTTTATTACAGTTTTTGGGAAGTTTCTGTTCCGGCACAAACAGAGTATCATAGTTTGCCGGTCGCGAAATGATACCCAGACAGTTACCTCCAACAAACACCGGTCCACCGTCAGCGCGTTTCCGGCTTTCGGCTATGGCTTTGTTCATCCCTTCAACTATGTCCTCAGTGCCGGATTTTTCACCCAGTCCACCCGGTATAATGATGACGGACTGAACCTTGCCTGAACCAGCCGCTTCCTTGATAATTGCCGGCGCCTGATCTGCTCCAACCGCAAGAACCAGCACATCAACAGTTTCAGGCAGGTCATTGATTGACGGTACACATTGTATTTCGTCAATCTGATCAGTATCCGGTCGTATGACCCAAATACGATCAGGATTGAATCCCTGTCCTTTGATGTTACGCAAAATAATACGTCCCATATTCATCTTGGACGCGCTGACACCAATCACGGCCATACTTTTCGGATGCAACAGATTTTCAATTTTGTGAAGTGGCTGTTTTGCCGCGGATGCAATCCTCCGGCTGAACCGGGACAATCCGTCCAGCGGCATACAGAAACCATCGGCAAACACAAACGGATTGACTTCAAACTCTTCCAATACAAAATCGCTTTTACCTGTCGGGCCGAAATACTTCGCCATGTTAAACAATGCAGTAAAACATTGCAGAAGCACATCATCCGTAACTACTTTCCGGCTGCCTCTGGCTAACCCTGAGATTTTCCTGTAACACACAGTTGATTTGAATTTCTGCAGAAATCCCTTCGGTGTAGTTTCTATTGCAGAGGCCGTCACGGCGGCTCGGCCTTTTTTCATATTTGCAATCACCAGTTCGGTATCCACTCCGCCAACACCGGCAGTAATAACCGGTCCAAACTCGCGCGTATTGCGTATTCCGACCAGCATTTCATAGCCAAAACCCTTTTGATCAGCGTTTGTGAAATCCGTCATCATGACGCCACAGATATCATTTCGCACTGCCTGAAGCAGCGCGTCACCGTCAAGCCCGGCAAACTCGCCTTCCAGCGTCAGTGATTTGGACTCTACCCATTCCCTGAAACGCCCTGGTATCGAATCCAGCATCTGCTGAACAGAATTTTTAACGGTGTTTACATCCTTTGAAACAATGGCAACGCCTCCAACATCGGTTTTATGCACAATAAGCGGAGCGACAATCTTCAATACTATAGTATCTCCCGGATACTCATTTAACATCGTTTCGCTGATATCATCCGGTGATGTCACCAGAGTTGTTTTTCTATTTCCCGGGACACCAGCCTGTTCCAGTAATGTATAATTTTCATGTTCCATCAACGATTCGCGACCGTCAGCAAACGCTGATGCCACACATTTTTCCATAGCGGACACATTACAAATCATTATTATACTCCCTGTTTCGGATAAATATATCTATTTCAAATGCAACCCCGAAGGCGGCATATATGTCCGTACAACTTATTCCGGAATCAAGCGCCTTTAACGCCTAAAGCATATCCGGCGCGAATAGCATCCATATTGATTTTTACCAGTTTTTCACCTTTGCGTCCGAACAATTTGGACAGACCCTTATCGAACTCATCCTGTTCAAATCCGATAGCTGGAGCAGCGGCGCCCAGCATAACCGTATTGGCCACACGGGGATTGCCCAGTTCTTTTGCGATATCGGCGGCATTGACCAGTATTTTTCGGGGTAAAGACTTCAGCAAAGTAGCAATCGTATCAGACTCCGGATAATTGGGAATATTGACATAAGGATCGGTGGCGGTAATGACCACACCCTCCGATGACAGAAACGGCAGATACCGGAACACTTCAAGCGGCTCAACACTCAAAATCATATCCGCGTGACCCTGCGGTATCAGATCGCTGTGCACCATAGTGTCGTTCAGACGCAAATGCGACTGAACTGCTCCGCCGCGTTGAGCCATGCCATGAACCTCGGCCTGTTTGAAACTCCAACCGCGTTCCAGCGCAGCATCGCATATCAAAAATGAAATCGACAGAATTCCCTGTCCTCCAACACCTGAAATTATAATATCACGTTTCATGTCTGTTATCCTTTCCTGGGAGCTTTGACGCATACACGTTGCGGAATGATCACTGAAACTCCGTCATACGCCAGTTCTTTTTTAATCAGGTCCACGTTGACAGCATGATGTTTGGGCAATGGATTCAGCACAACGATATGCTCGCGCGGCACCCCCAGACTTTCAACGATTTGCTCAAGGTTTTCACCTGTTGCCATAGTTTCCTGTGCTCCGGTCATCGCAACAAGACTATTGTCCATAATCAGTACTTTAATATTTGCGTTGGTTTTCGTAGCTCCCACCAGAGGAGTCATTCCGGAATGCATAAAGGTTGAGTCTCCGATAATGGTAATGGCCGGTTTGACACCTGCTGCCGCTGCGCCGATACTCATGGACAGTGACGCGCCCATGTCAACACAT
>PWNJ01000110.1 GCA_003558985.1 candidate division CSSED10-310 bacterium | reverse complement strand
GGATTACGAGGTTCGGCATTGCGGTCATGAACTGTATCAGACGATGATCGAAATCGAAGGTGATGAGGTATACGATGCATCGCTTGTCCAGGACGGCAATCAGCCGCCGACAGCCGTGATTGTAAGTCCGGCGCCCGGCACATACAGCTCAACAGAACCAATTGACCTGGATGCCTCAGCTTCGTTTGATCCGGAAGATGAACCGCTGGAATTTATATGGATCAGCTCGCTGGACGGTATCGTATCCAGTCAGGAAACAGATCAGATATATCTTTCCGTCGGCAGTCACCAACTGACTCTGGAAGTCAGCGACGGATTCTGCGATGACAGCATGGTTGTTGATCTTGAGGTTGTCGGGCCGACTCCAACGCCGATACCGGACATTTTGACGTTATATCCGCTGAATGAACAGTTCTGGTCGGCACGAGTCTATGACGATGGCGGCAAATTCAACGATGGCATACGTGTCGGACGCGCTTATGGCTCCGGAAACCGTCAATGGGCGCGCGGCGCCGTTGCCTTTGATGCTTCAAGCGCGCCTCCGGACGCCGTTGTTCAGAGCATAACGCTGAATTTTTTTGTGAATTCAACCTGGTACACTGCCGTGCAGGAATATCAGGTATATAGCAGTATTGAACCGATGACCGGCAGTGGAAGCGATATATGGAACAGTATGACCGAAGAGTATTCCTCCCGTTCCAGCGGCCTGAACACAACAGGCTGGAAAAGCATTACCCTCAACGCTTCCGCTGCCGCATCTTTAGAGCATGCGATCGGGTCAAACGGTGTGTTTTCACTGGGATTACGGCCCCATGGCTCCTATTTTGGAGGTGAATACGCTGATATTCGGGGTTACAGCCATGAAAACCGGCCGTATCTGACCGTGGAATACCATATTCCTGAAAACACACCGACGCCAGCGCCGACACATACGCCGACACCGACAGCAACCAGTGGTCCGCCCACACCGACACCCACTCCGCCGGACGAATGTCTGAAACACGGTGATGTCAATATGGATGGTATTCTGACCGCGGCTGATGCACAGATGGCATTTAACATTGCTCTGGGCCTGATGATACCGACCTGGGAGCAGGAATGTGCGGCTGACTGCAATGGGGACGGCAATGTCACTGCTGCGGATGCGCAGATTATCTTTATGGCGGTGTTGGGACAGGGATCATGCGTTGATGATATTCCGGAAAAACGGCATGGTCGCACTAATGACGGTTTTGGTCACGATGCCGCAACGCAAGCCGGGCGTGACACTGTCACGGCATATCCTGCCGCGGAAGACTGGACGGTGTACGCGTATAATGACGGAGGCAAATTTCTGGACGCCATGCGCGCCGGCAGAGTGTACACCACCGGAAGCCGTCAATACGCGCGGGGCGCCGCCAAGTTTGATATTTCAGCCATTCCTGATGGTGTGTTTGTCACCAGCGCAACACTGCATTATTTTGTTCACACTACCTATTGTGATGCCGGACATACGATTCAGATGTTCAACAGCATTGATCCGGTCACCGGCAGCGGTATCAATATTTATACGGGTATGACGCAGACATATTCGGCACCGGCCGGAGGTCTGGGCACGACCGGCTGGAAGACACTGCCTTTGGATACCGCCGGGCTGACACAGCTTGAAGCGGCGATACCGGCGGGCGAGTTTTCGCTGGGCCTGATTGTGGATGGTGTGTTTGAAACTGGCAATCATGTCAGGATTCGTGGTTTCAGCGATGAGAACCGGCCCTATCTTGTGATCGAGTATTCGACACAGGAACCTACGCCAACTGAAACACCGGGCACGGAAACACCCGGCCCGACTGTGACGCCAACCCCGGATGTAACGCCGACACCCACTACGGGGCCGCCGGAGTTTTGTCCCTGGGGCGTGTATGTTATTCGGACGCCCAATCAGACAATACCGGATTCCGGGTGTTACGATAATTATCTGGAGGACACCATTACGATTGATGCCCCCGGTATTATCTACAACGTTCTTGTTCGTGTGAATATCTGGCATGAATTTGTGCGTGATCTTGAGTTTGAACTTGAACATGACGGCGTCACTGTCATGTTATGCTATCATCGGGGCGGCAATGGCGACCATTTTATTGATACAATCTTCGACGATGATGCCGCGCTGTCAATTTCTGAGGGTTTTGCGCCGTTCACTGGTCGTTTTCGGCCGGAGGAACCTCTGTCAGCATTTGCGGGAATGCAGGCGGAAGGGGACTGGACATTTCGGGTATGCGATGATTTTTTTTCTGATGTCGGACAACTTCTGTCATGGGAAATATGTCTTCAGTATGAAGGCGCGCAACCAACACATACCCCGACGCCGACGATCACACCAACGCCTTTGCCCACTGATACGCCAATACCCACGAACACCCCAACCATAACGCCGACACCGACGATAACACCCACCCCAACCATAACGCCAACGCCGACGATCACACCGATACCGACCGATACGCCGATTCAGCCAACAGCAACCCCGACACCTACTCTGCCTCCGACAAACACTCCCGCGCCGTTCACACCCACCAGTACGCCAGTCCCATATACGCCAACCCCACCGCCGGTGACACCTACGTATACGCCTGAACAACCAACCCAAACACCGACGCCGCCACTGCCCACATATACCCCCACACCCGCTCCGCCAACGCATACCCCGGAACCGACTGCAACTCCAACCCCGACTTCAACCCCTGAACTCCCAACCGAAACTCCGATTCCGACAGAAACCCCCACGCCGTTCCCGGAAATGTTTAACGGCAAACTTCATCTGAACGGTGAACTGTTCACAGCGGGACAACAATTCCTGCTTGAAACTGAAATAATCAACGGTCTGGCACACAGTATAGCCGTTCACCAGTATCTGATCCTGGATGTTTATGGACAGTTGTTTTTCTATCCGTCATGGACAGAATCAGTTGAATTTCTGGAGTTGCGACTGAGTTCCGGATACCATCGGCGAATGGAAATTTTGAATTTTGACTGGCCTTCCGGCGCAGGTTCCGCCCACGATCTGATTTTTTATCTGGGATATCTGGAAGCCGGCACAATGAATCTTGCATGTGACATAGATATGGTGTTTTTCGGATATGAATAACGGTTGATTAACCATCGGAGGACAATCCAATGAAACGTTTCTTGATTGCCGCATTTTTAATTTTCGGCATTGCGGGAATTATGTATGCGTTTGACAGTGAATGTGTTGTGGGCGATCTGGACTGTCAGAATCAAACAGAGCATTTGCCCTGGCGAAACTGGTATAATTTTTCGGAAACTCAATATTGTATTCCGGCTGATGAACTGGATTTCTGTTTTATTGATTCCGAGCCTGTTCTGATAACAGGTTTGTCCTGGTATTTATGCCAGGGAACAATTCAAAATGATCATTCACTGAATATTTATCTGTATCAGAGTATACATCAACATCAACCCTGTGCTTCGGTATGTTCATCACGCTATCAGAACGGAGCAATGGTGGTTGCAGAGTGGACGTTTGCCCCGGGCAGCGACCCGGGCTGGCGTGATGTTATTTTTGACACACCGTTTGAATATACTCCGGGACACGCTCTGTCTGTAACGGTCTGTGATACGCATCCGGAGTCGTCAACCTTTTCCATTCGACCCCGATGGTTATATACACCGATGCCCGGAAATGGGTATTGGCGCGGAAGAGATGGCGATATTCCCCTGGATTGCAACATATTAACTCACGACAGCTACAGCCATACAGGGTGCGTCGATGGATTCCTGACAACCCGATTCCAGTTTGATCCAACCCAGGATTACTATACGCTGACATATACAGCGGGTGAAGGAGGATGGATTGACGGGGAGGCTGTTCAGACCGTTCCGCATGGCGGCGATGGCAGTGAGGTCACCGCCCAGTCGAATACGGGATATTCGTTCGAAATCTGGAGTGATGGCATTGAAACAGCGTCGCGCACCGATACAAATGTCACATCCAATCTGGATGTCACCGCATTTTTCAGCGTTGATTCGACGACCGAACATACACTGATTTATCTTTCCGGGCTGGGGGGCTGGATACTTGGTGATCAGTATCAAACGGTTCCGGACGGCGGAGATGGTTCCCAGGTCACCGCTCAGGCCGCGCCGGGTTACATTTTCAGTCAATGGAGCGACGGGCTCATGGTACCAGTCAGACAGGACATGAATGTGACGAATACAATCATTGTCACAGCCTTGTTTGTTCCGGCAGAATACACCCTGACATACGTTGCAGGTGAAAATGGCACGATATCAGGCAATGCGATTCAAACCGTCGGTTATGGTGAGGACGGCGAACTGGTCACGGCTGTGCCCAATCCGGGATATTCTTTCACTCAATGGGATGACGGGCGCACAACGGCTTCCAGACAGGAGCT
The DNA here is from genome assembly GCA_003558985.1 of candidate division CSSED10-310 bacterium. Classification (GTDB taxonomy): domain Bacteria; phylum CSSED10-310; class CSSED10-310; order CSSED10-310; family CSSED10-310; genus CSSED10-310. The sequence continues at coordinate 6,544 of PWNJ01000110.1, read as the reverse complement.
GTATGTTACATCTGATGTTACCGTCACCGCGTCATTTGTTGAGGGCTATACCATATCAGGGTATGCGGTAACAACTCACGGACAACCTCTTGAAAATGTGCTGATACAGGTGGCGCCTGATATTGATGATACCGAAACCGACAGCAACGGCGCATATCAGGTTATTGTGCCAGCCAACTGGTCCGGAACAACGACTCCTGTTTTGAGTGGATATACATTTGATCCACCATCCCGATCATATATTGATGTCACCGCCCATCACCCGAATCAGGATTTTGTTGCCACTCCACCCGAACCGCCACCGATACCGGCCACGGGAGTTACCGGCCTTGCAATTTTGAGTGTTCTGATGGGGTTGGTGTTGCTTATAAAAGCCAGACGCTGATCAATAGCGGCCGTAAACCGTTACTCAGATGTAATCTGCAATACAGCGATTTCCGAACGGGTTCCAATGCGAAACGGCGGCCCCCATATACCTGTTCCGGCGCCGACATACAGATGCAAATCACCAAAACGCCGATATCCGTAACTGTGACGAAACACCATGCGTGTGAATATACCGAACGGCCATATCTGTCCATTATGTGTATGGCCGCTAAGCATCAAATTGGCGTTCATGCGTTTAATGTCATCAAGATATACCGGTTGATGACTTAACACGATTACCGGAAGATGATCAGGCAGCATCGTATGTATTGCCTCAAAATCCGGTTTCGGTTTACCAGCCATTCGCAGACCTGTTGGATCGTCAATTCCGACAAGACAAGCAACACCCGGAATACAATGAGTTTCGTTACGCAATACAGTGATTCCGCATTCCTGAAACATTTTGATGAAGCGTTGCGTGTTGATATAAAACTCATGGTTTCCGGTAACAGCAAAAACCCCGTAGCGGGCATTGAGTCGCGACAGTCCTGGTTTGAAGCGTGACAGCCGATACGGTTCAGCATCCACAATATCACCTGTCAGTACAATAACATCCGGTTTCAGCGCATTCGTACGGTCAACGATCGATTCCCACCATTTGACTGTCTTCAGTTCATTCAAATGTGTGTCTGTCAGATGAACCACCGTCAGCGGTTTTGACAGTTCTATTGTACCGGGAACAGAAATAGTGTAAGACCGTATGACCGGATTTTTGGCAATATAGACACCCAGAATCATCAGACAGGTCAATATTCCAAGAATAATGCTGCCTGCAATCGGAAAACCTCCACTCAACCCTTTTTCGGGTAAAACCATTAATCCGCGGTTGACAGCGTATTTGACCATGTAACTGATACATAGTGTCAAAATACCCAGAATAAACAAATAAAACAGATAGCCCAGCCAGACAAATCCTGTCTGCATTACAATCACTGACAAGCGCCCCGGATGTTTTGTCATCAGGTAATGGCCAAGTGGCTGCATAGTAATTATCAGAGTAAAAAACAAAATAAACACAACCCAGAGCCATCCCGTGGGTCGAAACATGAAGCGCAACCATAGAAAAGCTGTCAGGTTCAACAGAGCGTATATTGTCAGAACTATTGTGATAAACACTGAAAAACGGTTCATATTACTTCGTCTTTATCCTGCGGGACCAACTTTTAATGTGCATTTCTATCAAAACATTATTAATTTTAATCCTGTGATAAAAAACCGGGATTATTCAAAATAGCCTGCAATTAATGATATTTCCACGTTCACGTCTTTGGGTAATCGGGAAACCTCAACACATTCCCTTGCTGGTGGTTCCGTTGTGAAATACTCAGCGTAAACACTGTTCACAACATTAAAATCATTCATATCTTTCAGGAATATGGTCACTTTCAATACGTTTTGAGCTGTCAGTTTTTCTTCATCAAGTATTCCAAACAGGTTTTTCATAACCTGTTCAGACTGTTCTTTCGTATTGCCTGAGACAATCCCGCCTGTTTCCGGATCAATCGGTATTTGTCCGGACACAAACAGCAGGTTTCCTGCCCGGACTGCCTGTGAATACGGTCCGATTGCTGCGGGAGCTTTTTTAGTGTTAACAATTCTTCGTTCCATTATAATTCTCCTTGATACAACGGGTTATTTAACATCTCTTTTGGGACACAAACTGTTCACGTTACATTTGTTGCAAGCGGGTTTTCTTGCTTTGCAAACGTTTCTTCCATGGTATATCAGTGCATGTGAAACCGGCATCCACTGGTTGTCTGAAAACAAGTTTCTGATGTCCATTTCAATTTTATCCGGATCAGTGTTATCGGTCAGCCCCATTCGCCATGTCAGCCGTTTAACATGCGTATCCACCATGACGGCAGGTTGCTTATAAACGTTTCCAAGAATGCAGTTGGCTGTTTTTCTGCCGACGCCATCCAGTGTGACCAGTTTCTCCATTGTATCGGGAACGTTTCCACCAAAATCATCGACAATTGCTTTTGCTGCGCCGATAATATTTTTTGCCTTGCTTCTAAAAAAGCCGGTTGATCGAATCATTTCTTCAAGTTCTGTCTGATCAGCTTCTGCAAAATCGTCAGCATTCATGTATTTTTCAAACAAAGCGGGTGTTACCATATTCACACGCACATCGGTACATTGAGCGGATAAAATTGTTGCAACAAGGCATTGCAGAGCATTCGTGTAATTCAGGGCTGGTTTTGGATCGGGATAATCTTTTTGTAACTGAGTGAGTATTTTAAGCGCGCGGTTTTTAATCGTGTTCGTGTTTATTTTCACTGTAACCTCCCCAACAATTAGGAATTAAAAGATGTGTGCAGATCGTCTGATGTCAGCTTCAGACACACGTTCTATTTTACATTGGCATCCATTTTATAACAAACGAGCTTTAATATTTTTTCTATAGCTGTTTTTTTTTTGCTCATAATGCTGGATTATTATAGTCGTTTCTGATATATAGGTTTGGAAAGCCAGAGGTATTCTTTATGACGCAGAGTCTTGGCAACTATACGATTATACGCAAGTTGGGTGAAGGAGGTATGGGCAAGATTTATCTTGTTCAGGACCCTGATGATGGATCATTCTGGGCAGCCAAGGAATTTAAAGGGGATTTGACCAGACCGCTTCTGGTTCAGCGGTTTCGGCGTGAGTTTCGAGCGCTTCAGGCATTGAATCATGAGGCTATTATCGAGGTTAGAAACCTTGAGTATTCGCAAAACCGCCTGTATTTCCTGATGGAATATGTTCAGGGAACCTCGCTTGATCAAATTTTGGCGCAACCACGTGTGCGCAATACTGCATGGATAAAACAGGTGTTACGATGGATGCGATATCTGTGTGATCCCCTGGATTATATTCACAGTCAAAATATGATTCACCGTGATTTGAAGCCCGGAAACATCATGATTACCGAATCACCCGGAAACGCTCCTGTTAAACTTCTTGATTTTGGTGTAATTCATTGGACATTGACCGATTCATTGGCGACAGGGAAACCTTCATTTTTCGGATCTTTGCGGTATATGGCCCCGGAACAGGTCAGCAATGATATTCCCGATCGCCGGTCTGACTTGTATTCAATGGGAGTCCTCCTGTATGAAGCGCTGACAGGAAAACCTCCGTTTGCAATTGATAATCCATTGCTTCTGATGAATCTGCATCAGACAGTCGATCCGGCTCCACCACAAAAACTGAATGTGTATATCTCGGATAATCTTCAAAACCTGATGCTTGCTCTTTTGTTTAAACGACCGGATGATCGCCCGGCAAGCGCTGCTGAGGTCGCCGACTGGATTGATCAGATCACGGATGACAAGGAGCTTCACATGCATAAAAGCAAGTACACCTCTTTTTCATCAAGCAGTTTGTTTCATCCAGAATTTATCGGTCGCGAACAGGAAATGCGTCTGCTTATGAAAGCCTGGCATCAAGCCAGAAGACGGAATGTGCAAATTTGTGCCATTTCCGGTCCGGGAGGCATTGGGAAATCCCGCCTGATAAACCAGTTGGTCCGAATGCCTGACTTGTCTGTCAGCCCGGTATGTAAAGGTGATTTTCAAACCAGCGGCATCACGTATTCCGGATTTGTCAAGGCGCTAAAAAATACGTTGAAAAACGTAACCAAAAAGCTGAAGTATGGGCATCCAGTTTTTTTGAGTTCTTACGATAATCTTAAAACACAGTTTTTAGAAACAATAGATCTGTTGGAATCCAGGTCTGGCAAAAGCAATATCCAGTATTCTCTGCAGGAGCGATGTGCTCGCATCATGAATTTGCTGTCAATGCTGTCCGGTGACCGGCCCATGTTCCTTGTGCTGGATGATCTGCATAACGCGACCAACGCCGATTTGACTCTATTGAAGTCTTTTATTGAGTTGTACATAATGAATCAAAATACTGAAGAGCAACAGGGGTTGTTCATTGTTCTGGGATTCAGGTTTGATGATGAAAACAATTCGGAACCATTATCCAGGTTTGTTGACTGGCTGAACCAGAAAGACTTTGCTGTTAATTGTGAGCTTCAGGGACTGTCAAATGTTTCTACCAAACGGGTGATTCAATCGATGATGGGAGGCACATCTGCGCCTGCGTTGGCTGATGCAGTTTATCCCGGCTCCGGTGGTAATCCGTTACATATTATTGAAAAAGTCAAAGAAATCATTGATTCAAAACCTGGCGCTGAATGGCAGCATGTATCTGATGATGATGAAATAACACTTGCTGTTGCAGATGAACAGCTTGATGAAATACTGTTTAAACGAATGGATAAAATACGAAGTTATGCACATGAAGTCCTTTCAGCAAGCGCTGTTTTGGGTAATTCATTTGGCGCCGATGAACTGGATAAGGTTTGCAGTATTGATGATGACAGATTCCTTGATCAGATTGACTATCTGATACGTCATCAAATCCTTGAGGAAGATCCCTCCCAGCGTGATTCATACCGTTTCACACATATCAAGTTAAAAGAGTCGGTTTTGAATACTCTGAAGAAAAATGAAAAGGCAGAATTGCACTGCCGCTGTCTGGAAACTTTGGAAACCATTCATGCTGATAATTACGGACCCGTATCACACCGACTTTTGCGTCATGCCGAAGCCTGTCAACTGCCTGAAAAAGTATTCAGGTATCATCGTATGGTTTCCGATTATACAACATCTCTGGGCGATTACATTGCCGCGCAAAAGCATCTGGAAAAAGCCCTGAAACTGTATTCTGATCAACAAATTGATACTGATCAAAATAAAATCAGTTATCTGGACGCAAAAGTCACACTGGGTTCTTTGTTGCGTATAACCGGTGAACCTGATCGGGCGGAAGCTTTGCTAAAAAATGCCTTGCAGGAACTGGAACTACGTGAGCCTGATGAGATGTATGCCAAAATCCACCTGTACTTGGGTATTCTTTATGGATACCAGGGAAAAATAAACCTTTCAATGGAACATTTCAACATAGCCCTGGCTGTCTTCAATAAACTCGGCAATGCTGAAAGAATAGCATCGTGCTATTTAAATATGGGTTCTTCCTATAACTATGTTGGAGATTTCGACAATCTCAGGAAGTACTCGGCGCTGGCTTTGGAAAAAGCGTATGCGCTTGATGATAACGATCTGAAATCACGCGCTTTGATTAACCTCGGAGTATCTTTTCAGGCAGTTAAAGACTTTGGAAATGCCCGATCTTATCTGAATCAAGCGCTGGAATTGACACATGTCATGAAGCACGAACAACTCAAAGGACACTGCCTGTGTATTCTGGCAACCTGCTGTATTAAGGAAAGTAAACAAGTGAAGAATGCCAAAATCGCCAGGAATCTTGTTAAAACGGCGCTCGATTATCTTGAAAAAGTGTATCTGTCAAGCAAAAAAACCGGCGATTTGGGACTTTTGGGGGATTGTCTGTACAAGCGCGCATTTTCAAATCACGCGTTGGGCAATCCCTTCGAGGAAGACATTGATAGAGCGATAGGCATATTTGAGAAACTTGGCCATAAAAATTTTTTGGAAGAGGCATTGCTTCTTAAGCAAAACGTATCCACCAAAGGGGGTTAACAACATGAACAAAGGCATCAGCAGCTCCAAAGTATGCAAGAGCAATTTTGCCAAACAGGATGTTCTGGATTTTTTCAACAAGCCAACCACTCAGGTGTCAGAACCATATCTGACGCACTGGAACGGTCTGGATAATGACGAGATCAGAAGTGTTGACATCAAACTGGCAGCGTTTTTGGGGTCGGAACGCATTACCTGTATCGCAAAAGACGCGTATGATCTTTTTGCCACCGCTCCCGGCGCTACCATTTTATCATGTAATACCGTATTCTCTAACTGGCAGGACAACGAAGACGAAGTGACATTCTGGATGAAAGATCAGAGTTTAGACTGAGGTTTGGGCAATAGTTGAAACATTTATGGTGATAACAGGTGATGAAATTCCTTGTGTCGCGGAAACTGCTCTGATTCTGTAAGTTCCCGGCCGCAAAGGCCACCGCGCGGTAAACGGCGCTGTTGTTGAAACATAGGGTGTTCCGTTTACTTCCCAGGTTATCTCACCATCCGTTATGTTTGTGTCAACAGCAAGAAGCAAAGATGAAAACTCCCGTGGTATTTCGGGGTCT
>PWNJ01000066.1 GCA_003558985.1 candidate division CSSED10-310 bacterium | reverse complement strand
CATCATAAGATGGCGTGATTGTCTTTTTCTCTCATGTTCTCATGCTCTCATGTTCTCAAGCGAAGCGTTCTCGCGGCCGCAGGCCGCGCCGTGCTGGTCAGTAAACAGAAAATCTGATAGGTGTTATCGGCGGGAGGGTTTACGTTCGGATCATGGCGACACCCAAACTGACACAGCGAACATTATTGATATTCTGGTTACCGATAGCGGCTACCTGGCTGATGATGGCAGTCGAAGGGCCTTTTCTGGCAGCCGTAATTGCCCGATTGCCCGACCTGACTTTCAATCTGGCGGCGTATGGTATCGCGTTTGCCCTGGGACTGTTTTTTGAAGCGCCGATCATGATGTTGATCAGCGCGTCAGTGGCGCTGGTTCGAAATCGCGATTCGTTTGTAAAACTCCAAAAATTTACCTTCGTGCTGAATGGGCTTATTACAGCCGCAATGGCTCTGATACTGATACCGCCGGTATTCCGGTTTTTTATACGGGATATTCTTAATCTTCCGGCTGAACTGCATCATCTGACGTATGTTTCGACGGCGCTGCTTCTGGCCTGGCCGCCTGCAATAGGGTTTCGACGTTTTTATCAGGGAGTCCTTATCAAGGGTGGTTATACCGGCCGGGTTGCCCTTGGAACAATTGTCCGACTGGTTTTCATGTCAGGAACCGCGTTGTCTCTGGCGCGACTGACAGATCTTCCGGGAGCATGGGTTGCCTGCACCGCTTTGAGCACCGGCGTTACCATGGAAGCATTGGCCACATGGCTGATGGCACGCGTCTCCATACGAAACGTATGCGCCATTACTCATATACCAGACAATCCGCTGACGTATCGAAAAATAATATCGTTTTATTATCCGCTGGCCATGTCTTCTATCATCGCGCTCGGCGTCAGACCGGTCATCAGTTTTTTCGTGGCGCTCAGCGAAAAACCCATTGAATCTTTGGCCGTTCTGCCGGTTGTTTACTCGGCATCATTTCTGTTTATCTGTTTCGGTATGTCCTTTCAGGAAGTGGCCCTGGCTGTCGTTGGTGACAGATTTGAACAGATCGCTCCAATCAAAACATTTGCATTTCGTATGATAATGATTTTGACAACCGCCAATATCATTTTCGCCTTTTCACCGCTGGCAGTAAAATGGTTCAGTGTGGTCTCAAATCTGCCACCGGATCTGACCGCATTTGCATTACTTCCATACAGAATCACCATTTTGTTACCGGCGCTGGGAGTTGCCCAGTCACTTCAGAGAGCTGTTCTGGTAAACGCAAAACGAAATGCGCCGATCACATGGTCAACAGGCCTGGAGGTATTTGTCATAGCCTCCGCAATGATTGTATTCGCCTTTTTTGTTCCGGTTGCCGGAGTAATTGCCGCCATGGTAGCGCTTGTTCTGGGCCGAACTCTGTCAAACCTGTATCTGTTCCGCTTTTACAGACAATACAGTCCGTTGTTATAGATATGCGGTATCCGAAATCCCCTTGAGGGCGTTCGCCGAACGCCCCTACGGTATGAGACGCCCAGCCGGGCGTCTCTACATTTGTTATGAGATTGCACCCCCTCTACCCTCTACCTTCAACCTTCCACCTCTCTTGCCCTCCCGCCTTACGACTTGGGTCCCACGCCGTTACTTGATAGACAAACGCTTGAAAATGCTTTAGAATTTACGGGATGAAATGGGTTAGTTCATCAAAATCAGCGTTCTTTTTTTTCAATTGTAAACCTTTTTTATACACAACACGTGTCCCGATGCTGACGCTTTTATTATTTTTAATACCGGGTGTCTGTTTTGGAATTGAGCCGGATATTTCGGGGTTTGCCGAGGCGCGGGGTCATTTTTTTCGTTATGATGGTGACACCTATTTTATGGCAACGGAACTGATTCGGCCGGATCTGCGTGTTCGGCTGACGGATCGTCTGCTTCTGTCGGCCACGATTGAAGCTGGTTTGACGCAACACCGGACTTTAGACATGAATCACGCGGCCACCGGTGCCATGACGACTGTTTCCGACAGATATATTGAGCTGGAACGTTTGTTTATGGATGCGTATCTGCCCTTTGCGGACCTGCGTATCGGGCGTCAGGCCGTCAATTGGGGGTCCGCATTTTTTATCAATCCAACAGATCCGTTTCCAGAATTACTTTTGACCGAACCGTGGCGTGCCCGAAGCGGCATCAATGCGGCTCGCGCAACGGTGCGTTTCGGAGCCGGGCATCAGATACAGGCGTTGCTGGGCATGGACGATGATTTCAAAAGCTGGCTGGCGGCAAGCCGAACCACATTTCGAATGGGGCCGGCCGACCTGGCGGTATCCGGAACCTGGCATGAGGAAACCCAGCGCGGCATGGCCGGTATTGATCTTCGCGGTAATTTTCATATCGGGTACTGGTTTGAAGGTGGCTTGCATATCAATGACGACCATATACGTGAAGAGATTGCTGTTGGAGCGGATTATTCGTTTCCGGTAATGGATAACCTGATCATCACGCTTCAGTATTACAGAAATAACACTCTTTCTTTTATGACAAACGATTACGAGGCGGCTGACAGTGGCGACGGTTATGGAGCATCATCAGGCGCCACAGCGACACCAGGCCGGGATTTCGGAATTTTTTCTGCCGCGCTGACTGTCAATCCCGAGATATCCTGCTCGATACTGTGGATTCAAAGTCTTCAACACAGCAACGGGTTGATGGTGCCTGTTCTGACTATCACACCAGGCAGGCGCTGGACATTGAACGCTGCGGCTCAGATACGCACCGGTGACATACCGTCAATGCCGAATCGCAACAATGGTATTCCCGGTGTCCCGATACCCCGAAACACGTTTATTGTCTGGGTTCAATTGAGTTTTTAATCTATGACGCAAAAATGGTATTCTAAAGATGTTTTTTCTTGAACGGAGGATTTTTAATTGCGAAATGCGATGTAATTGACGTCAGTAAACTGTATGGCAGCGGCGTTGCGGAAGTCCGTGCGCTGGATGCTGTTTCGCTGGAAATCGACACCGGCGAATTTACAGTTATTTCCGGTCCTTCCGGTTCCGGGAAAACCACGTTGTTAAACCTGATCGGTTGCCTGGACACTCCAACGGCTGGCACTATTCTTCTTGAGGACACAGATATATCAAGCCTGGGCGAACGAGCTTTGGCCCGGGTCAGGGCGCGCCGTATCGGATTTGTATTTCAGTCGTTTAATCTGATACCGGTGCTGAGCGCTCTGGAGAACGTCGAAACTGCTCTTCATCTGGCTCATACGGAAGGTAACAGACGCGAAAAAGCGGCTGAAATGCTGGAAGCGGTGGGGTTGAAAGATCAAATGAAACGCCGTCCGACACAGATGTCCGGCGGTCAGCAGCAACGTATCGCTGTCGCACGAGCGCTGGTAAAAAACCCGGCGCTGGTGATTGCTGATGAGCCGACAGCCAATCTGGATACGGCAACTGGCGCTCAGGTTCTGGATGTGATGCGGACGATGAACCAGAAACGCGGAGTAACATTTTTGTTTTCAACGCATGATCCGCGCGTCATGGAACGAGCCAGCCGCATTGTCAGTTTGCGCGACGGTCGTGTTGAAGACGATCGCAAAGTGGAAAAACCGGTTGGCGCCGCGAACAGCGGACCGTCATCACAGGAATAACCGGTGAGGTTCGTATGATGTTTTTTCTGAAATTGTCATTACTGAATCTTTTGCGTCGGTACGGCCGAACAACATTGTCCATGGTATCGGTTATTGTCGGAGTTCTGGTTATCATTCTGGGACGCGGCACAATTGACGGGCTTCGCGAGAGTATCATTCGGGGACAGATTGATGCCATGACCGGCCATGTCACCGCGCTCCCGGCCGATTACCCGACCGCGGGTCTGTCTCATCCGCTGGAAAATCTTCTGACGCTGGATGACGCAACAACAGAATGGCTGAACACCAACACTGTCGGCTGGACGCAACGTCTGTTGTTTGCGCCACGTGTTGTCAGCGGTATGGATGCCGTGCGAGTGCGAGCGATTGGATATTGCCCGGAAACTGATACCCGAGTATTTCCCCGGGGAGACTGGAATGTTCAGGGAACCATACCCGAAACTGATTCAGACGGCATACTTTTGACGCGCGGCATAGCCCGAACACTCTCACTAAACAAGGGTGATTCAGTAATAGTGGAAACCCGAACTCACGCAGGCGCTTTAAATGCATTGCAAGTCCCCGTTGCCGGAACCGTGTCCACCGGTAATCCGGCTATTGACGGGCTGGTTGTCTTTGTTCCGATGCCGCTGGCTGAAAGTCTTGTCAGACCCAATGGTCAGTTCTCGCATCTGTCACTGCTTCTGAACCGTCGAGCTGATGCGGATAACGCCGCCGCCCAATTACAATCGCTGCTGGGCAATACGGCACGAACGACAACATGGGAAATCGAAGCTGCTCCGGGACTGGAAGCTCAGGATATTCGACAGACATTTCTGGATATTATTGCGATGGCATTGTTGATCATGGCTGCCGCGGGTATTGCCAATACTGTTCTGATGGCTGCCTATGAGCGCATACGCGAAATCGGAACACTGCGAGCGCTTGGACTGACCCGGCGCGGTGTAATGGGATTGTTTGTAACTGAAGGATTCGTCATGGGCCTGATCGGCTCAATTATCGGCGCGGCAGCAGGCGCCTGGATGACATGGAAATACTCCATTCAGGGTATCGATATGACATCGTTTGTAGAACAAGTGGGCGCGAGTGACATGATGCAGGATTTACCGTTTTCTACAATGCTGTATATGAATTTTTCCGTTTCAATAATTGTTATCGCAATCATCGTTGGTGTAACTGTGGCAACCGTGTCATCGTTTTACCCGGCAATGGTGGCCTCATCCCGAAACCCTGCGGATGCAACACGAGGTTGATTATGAGTGTATGGATACGACTGTCATTACGCAATCTGGGCAGAAACACGCGTCGAAGCGTGCTGACCGCATGCTCCGTCCTTGTCGGAACATTGATGATCACGCTGACATCGTCCTGGCTCACCGGAATATTCGGCGGCATGATGGACTTGTTTACCGCGTCATCGGGCCATATCAGACTGGTAACGGAGGATTTTTACGAACGTCAGGCGCTGCATCCACTATACGAAAACATCCCTGATGCCGAGGCAGTGATAGCTGATTTGAAAACTGTTCCCGGTGTCAAAAGCGCCATACCAAGAATCACCGCCGGTGTTGTCATTACGGTTGATGACGAAATCGGTGATGATTTTGCCATGTTGAACGGCGCTACGGCCGACTATTATGCGAATCATTTGAGAGCTGAAGACTATCTTCTGGCTGGAGAATGGTTATCCGGAAACGATGGTGAAGTGGTGCTGGGACGCCGGATTGCCCGGCAAATTGACGCCGGTATCGGCGATCAGGCGCTTCTGCTGGGACAGACGCAGGACGGCGCCATGTCACCATTAAGCGCTCGGGTTGTCGGTATTATCGGCGGGGATGCCATGATGGAAATGCAGGCGTTTACCTCCCTGAACGATATGCGATGGCTGACCGATATTGATAACGGAGCGCTGGATATACTTGTCTACACACGGTCACGACGTCATCGTGATGTTGAACCGGTTCTGCAACGGATTCGGAGTCACAATACACCGGAAATATCCGGACTGATTGCCATACCATGGTATGAAGATGATACGTTTGCCGGTATAATCACTCTTGTCAGCGGATTACGCAATTTTATTGCGTTTTTAATGATTCTTGTGACTGCGTTGGCTATATTCAACACTATGACCATGTCAGTCATGGAACGAACACAGGAAATCGGTGTGTTGCGCGCCATGGGGAAAACCCGGGCAGGAGTGATCGGGACATTTCTTTTCGAAGCGTCGATTATCGGATTGATTGGCGGCATCGCCGGAACCGGAATCGGTTCAATCGGAGCTTTCTATCTGAAACTGCATGGTGTCACATTGTCTTCCGATCTTGTTGATAAAGTTGGCTCCGGAATGCCGATACAGACAACTATGTATGGTGAACTTAATTGGGAAATCGTCATTGGCGCTTTGCTGACCGGGTTACTGATGGCGCTTCTGGGAGTTCTTGTTCCGGCTTTCCGCGCCGGACGGGTATCGCCGGTAGAAGCAATGAAATCACGACATTGACAGACAATCAGGAGATGCTATGAAACAAACAATCAATTTTAAAAAGTTAAAATCTGTAACTCTGTCCTGTTGGTGCATTACCATTTTATATGCTGTTGCCACGATGGTCTGTTTTTCAGCAATAGCGGCAGAGACACCTGATACTGATGAAAACACTACTGAGTCCACCAGTATTGATTTACCGTCTGCTGATGATTTATTGGCCAAAATTGATAAAAACCTGCAGTTTGACACTCGAAAATCAACAGCAACCATGACAGTTATTGATTCACGCCGGACACGCGAATTTGTAATGCAGGTTTACGGGCGCGGACAGGACGAAGCAGCCGTTGAGTACCTTGAACCAGCCCGTGACCGCGGCACAAGAATGCTCAAACAGGGGGATAACCTGTGGCTGTTCATGCCCCGGGCTGAAAGAGTTCAGCGAATTTCAGGACATATGCTGCGGCAGGGTATGATGGGGTCGGATATATCGTATGAAGATATGATGGAAGCATCGGATTTCCAGAACATGTATGACGCAGTCGTTACCGGTAGTGAAATCATCGATGATCGACCCTGCTGGCGCATGGAAGCAACCGCAAAAGATGACAGTGTCACCTATCCGAAACGCACTATATGGGTCGACAAGGAATACAATATACCGTATCGACAGGAATTGTACGCTCTGTCAGGAATGCTGCTGAAAACATGGTTGATGACGAATGTGGAACGTATTGACGAACGAAACGTCCCAATGCGAATGGAAATCTCGGATAAAGTTCGTGAAGGATCAAAAACCATTCTGGAAACACGGGATGTATCGTTTGGAATCGAACTGCAGGATGAAATCTTTTCTCTGCGCTGGCTGGAAAGACGATAAATAAGGCGACCGAAGTGATCACGTGGCCGTCAGGACGCGCCGACAGGAATGGATACGGTCTTGTGGAGCGGTATCACTGTCACCTTTTTATGCACAGGATAGGTATCCCGACCAGGATATATGATCCATATATGTTCCAGAGACAGATCGTTTAATGCTGTATGCATTGAGCGCGTCATACCCGGAGCATCCGAGAGCTTGAATTCAAACCCGTATCGTTTGCCCGAATGAAATGCAAGCATATCAAGCTCTGCGCCGGCGTGTGTCCCCCAGAAATAGATATTCTTCAGTTGTTTGATCGAAATTAACTGCTCAATAGCAAACCCTTCCCAGGATGCCCCGGATTTGGGATGACCCAAAACCGACATCTGATCTTGTAATGACAACAATGTATGAAGAATTCCTGTGTCACGAATAAACAGTTTCGGTGATTTAATCTGACGTTTTTTCATGTTTTCAAACCAGGGTGGCAGAACCCTGACCATAAACGACCCGGCAATTATGTCCAGATAACGGCGCGCTGTGTTTTCAGATACACCCAGGGACCGGGCAAATTCAGCGCCATTCCAGATTTGTCCGTGATAATGTGCAACCATCATCCAGAAACGCCGCAAGGCTTCCGAGGGAATACTGATGCCCAATTGAGGTATATCCCTTTCAAGAAATGTGCGTATAAACGCTTCCCGCCATTGCATGCTTATGGCATCACTTTCAGACAGAAATGATCGCGGAAAACCACCGCGTATCCAGAGTCTGTCACGACTTTCGATACCTGTTTCAGTATAATTGAAACCTGATAAATCAACAAAACCCACACGCCCGGCCAGTGATTCCGACGCATTTTTTATAAGGTTCGGCGACGCGCCGCCCAGAATTAAAAATTGCTTGTCAGAATCCGCTTGATCGGCAATCACGCGAAGCAAAGGCAGCAAATCAGGTTTTCGCTGTATTTCATCCAGAACAATCAACCCTTTCAGCGTTTCAAATATCCGCATCGGAGCTGTTAATTTTCTTACATCCACCGGATTTTCCAAATCAAACCATGCAGCTTGTACCGCATTGCCAAATTGTTTTGCCAGTGTTGTTTTGCCGCATTGCCGGGGTCCCAGAAGCGCCACAACAGGATGCACCTGAAACGCTTCTTTAATCAGTGATAAATATTGGTTTCGTTCAATCATGCGGCCATTATATCATTGAAATTCCGAATTGCAACTGCGGATTTTCAATAATCTCGTGTCCCGATTGTCAGTTCAGACGAAACCGTTGACTGACCGGTATCTCCGTATGTGTGATGGTCTGTCCCGACGTAAACTGCACATGGATGGTAACCGGAGTATCATCATTGCCCAGACCGAAATGCTGAATGGCGCTGTCCTGACTTGTTGTGCCGAATCCTGCCTGTATTTCCCGTATCTGTTTCCGGCCGTTTTGTGTAACGGTCACGCGCGCTCCAATAGCTGTGCCGGTGTCCGGACCACCACGGACCTCAACCTGTACCCAGTTATTTGTATTGCCGCGATTCCGAAACAGACGAATACCGGAGCCGCTGCCAACCAGCAAATCCGGGTGGCCGTTACCGGTGAAATCGGCAAATGCGCACCCCCAGCCATTATATACTCGTGTGCCGGACAGAAATCCGATCTCCTGATATGATACACCGCTGCCATCGTTCAGATACAGATAACTGCGTTCGTTTTCATAAATTGAGGTGATGTACAGATCCAGATCACCGTCATTATCAATATCTGCCAGCGCTGGATTGCTGTGTGTTTCGTCAAAGGTTATACCTGAATTTTCAATAACATCGGTAAAAACATAATCCGGTGGACCGCTGTTGATCAGCAATTGCGAAATATCGGAAAACTCTATGTATCGGGGATGAGCCAGATTGGCGCTGAACAGGTCCAGGTAACCGTTGTTGTTCAGATCACCCCAGACCGAACCGATTGTATGGCCCCACCATCCGTCGGTATCGGTTCCGGCAACACCCCGTTTCAGCGCTTCATTCTGAAACGTCATGTTACCCTGGTTGACCCAGAGAAAATTCTGTTGCAATCGGTAATTTGACACGAAAATATCCTGTTTTCCGTTGTTATTAAAATCAGCGCATGATACGCCTCGGCCGCTCAATGGTGTGCCATCTGGAGGAACAAAAAGCGCTGAAATGTTTTCAAATCGGATGTTTTCTACGTCACTGCGATTCAGAAATATCTCATCCGGCGTACCCACACCGCGTTGTCCGCCGGTTAGTCTGACATCCATTTCATAATTGGCCAGATACAGATCCG
Organism: candidate division CSSED10-310 bacterium; assembly: GCA_003558985.1. Taxonomy (GTDB): domain Bacteria; phylum CSSED10-310; class CSSED10-310; order CSSED10-310; family CSSED10-310; genus CSSED10-310. The sequence goes on along the minus strand of PWNJ01000066.1, from coordinate 1,670 downwards.
GCAGACCGTTCCCGTTCATGTCGCACCACGCCGCTCCTTCGGTACGGTAGCCCGGATTGCTACCCGAAAACGGGTCGGCTTGAGTAAACCGTCCGGTACCGTCATTCAGCAGCAGGCGGTTTCCGTCTTCAGGTGTGTCACCAACACGAAGCGCCAGAATATCGGGATATCCATTGTTATTGACATCGGCAAACAATCCGCCACGGCCGCCCGGCAACAGACCGGCTTTTTCGGTAACATCTTCAAATCGTTCACCATTCATGTTTTTCAACAAGATTGAGCCATTTAGCAAAATATCAGGATACCCGTTTCCATTGATATCTGCCCAGGCAACGCGGCCGGTTCTGTATTCGGATAATCCGGTTTCTTCAGTAACATCATCAAATACCGGTCCGATATAACCGGCCATTTCACGGTATTTATCCATACGTTCAGCGTGGGTTGTATTCGGGAAATATGATTCCAGTTGCTGCAGAGCATACCCGGCGTGGCGGTTTCGCGGGTCACCCAAAATAACACTTGTCAGATATGCTTTTTTCGCTTCATGGGGGTGGCCGGTTTCGTTCAGTATATCACCTCTGAAGCGATGTATCGCACATTCAAGCCCCATATCATTGTTTGGAACCTGTTTCAGAGCTTTATCAACTTCATTCATTGCCGCGTCATATTTGCCGTTTTTTACAAGCGCCTGTATCAGTGTCAGACGATAGCGTGTTCGACGTTCCTGAGTTGCCGCCAGTGGCTCATCGGCTGATACGAAAGGAGTTTGTCCGGCCAGTTCCATTTGAAGCGCATTATCTGCCAGATATAATATATGACGCGCATGGTCTGCGTCATCCATCAGGGATTCAGCGACCGCTCGAAGAACACGTGAATCAGACGGAAAACGTTTAAGCCAGAATGCTGATCGGGACACCACATCCTGCTGACGGTTCAGTTGTCCAAGAGTCAGCAGTTCAACAAAAATACACTGTGCCAGATAACGTGATTCAGGAAAAGCCGATTGAAATACCTGTATTTTTTCCAGTCTAATGATTTCATCGCGTTCTATCTGTATGTCATCCAGCGCTATTTTTGCTTTGATTTCCATTGTTTCCGGATCATCAACCGGTTCAATCACAGCCGAATCTACCGGTTCCTGTACCGGAAGTGTTGCGCATCCGGCCATTATTAATACCATAAGTAACATTACTGAAAACCTGATGTTATTGTTTTTCATGTAATCATCCCTTGTAACCAGTTGAATGTCTGTCCCTCAATGTCGTCCCGTAACCTGAAATCACCTGAAATCATGCCATAATTTCAGATCAGTTTCATGTTTTTTGATATATTTTCGGCATTCGTTATAAACATCAAACATCCAGCGCTTAATCTAACGCTACCAGAATCAGACAAGAAAGATGGATTCAAAACCTGCGGTATTGCCGATGACAATACGGGTGTTTGCAAAAAAACAGATATCTGCAATAGGATTGCCCTCGCAGTTATGTCCTGAAGATAGTCTGTAATGATTTTGTATTAAATATGTGTTTATATGTTTTTAATATTTAGAGCAATTTAGGATGTTCGTGACGGTTTGAATAACAAGGCTTTACGAGTCCCCTAAGAAAAAAATTACCCCATGCCATGTTTTGGCACACGATTTACCGTATTGGAAAACGCAACACTCT
>PWNJ01000217.1 GCA_003558985.1 candidate division CSSED10-310 bacterium | reverse complement strand
CGACTGCAAATACGATATAACTCCAAACAAGCCGTTCTGAATGTCAAAAACCCGTCTTAATTCAGCGATCGGTTCAGGATGATCATCCACACGCACATCAATAGCCCGATCGGACAACCCGCTGTATCCACCGGCTTTTCGGACAATCAGCATTGCCGCGGATTGTTGTCCTCTGGAATCACCTCCGGCCGCCTGACCGGCCTCAAGCGCTGCCAATAGACGCTGAGCCAACGGTCCTTCGGCGGTTTCAAACGCTTTGGCCATTGAATGAACCACGTCCTCCCCCGTCAGGATATTGCCCTGAACCGCAAAATTTCGGCCGGTTTTGTGGCCAGCCCAGGGTTGACAGGTAGCTCCTGTAAACGCAGCAGCATTGCCTTCGGCATCAATAACGCCAAGCTGTCTGTGGTCTTTGTGCTCATCCTTCAGGGTGAGCATTTTCACCACTGTATCAGCGTCAAAACCCATCTCCAGCAAAGTCAAACCTTCCGGACCGTACGAAGGATTGCTCCATGCCTGAGTCGCAATCGCTCCCACACCCGCTTTCGCAAACGGAACCACTGATCCAACTGCCGGAAACTTTGATTGAACCGCTACTCCGAATTCCTGATAGACTTCATCATAAGCAACAATCGAAAATGTTGCGATGACCGTATCAGGTAACGGAACGTCGGCTAATGTGCAGGATACCAGCAAAACAGAGACAGAAAGCATTATCAGACGTGTTTTCATTGTATGTTTCCTCCTGAAACCATAAAAAAACCGCCTTCCATTATACTGAAAGGCGGTTGTATTTTAACTGTATAATTGTTTATTCGAAATAGAATTCTCCCAACGGAACATTGGAAATCAGTTCTTCAATAGTCAGTTCGCCGGCTGTAAACATGGCCGCATAGAAATGGAATGGTCCCATCGGATACACATCCGGAGTATTGAACGGTGGCATCACAGTCATGGTTCCTGATTCACCGCCCGGAATGAATGTCCGCTCGTATGGCAAACCATGGTCAATATGCTCCCATGTGGGATAGCAGAAGAATTCGCCGTACACGTCCAGCAGAATATACATATCTACCTGCACGGTCGATCCCGGATTATTGAAGTGCAGATCGCACCAGAACAGATCACCTTCGCGGAAATGTGTCTGAGGCATGACGAATTCCAGATGCAGTGAATCGGACTGCCATTGGGCAACGGCGATTTTTTCTTCACCGGTGGACACATCAACATACCGTGCATAGACCATTTCGCCTTCCGTGACACCAATAATGTTATCCCCCGGAATTGTTTGCGGTCCGAATCCGACATGCGGCACAATCGTTCTGAATATGGGGCTGGACGGCGCTGTTTCGTAAAGTGTAACAGTCAATCCACCGGGGAACGGGTCGGTTGAATGACTCCATACACGGATTTCAACCGTTTCCTGAACATTCGGATCGGTGTCCAGATCGGCATCTTCAACCGTTATGATAGCTCGGGCATCCGGTCCGTAATAGATATCCTGATCCCAATAGATAATGCCGTCATATGGTGTTGCTGTCGGCGGCACGGGTGTTTCAGTTGGAGGAATCGGTGTTTCAGTGGGCGGCAAAGGTGTTTCGGTTGGAGGTACAGAAGTGGGTGTCGGCGTCGGTGTATCCGGTGTTGAGCTGGGAATAATCGTTGGAGTATGAGTCGGCGGAGGTGTGTTTGTCGGTATCGGAGTTTCCGTTGGTGGTACAGGTGTTTCAGTGGGCGGTACCGGTGTTTCAGTCGGCGGAACCGGAGTGGGTGTCGGTGGATCAGGAGTGGGAGTAGCTTCACCGTAATTCGCCATTATTTTGACGCGGTGAATCCAGTCACCCTGCAAACCGGCATTCTCAGCCCATTGCCAATACCATTGTACAGGCCATCGGCTGTAAATCAGGTTTCGTTGCGGAATAATCGTTCCGTCAGCATCCCGAAGAAAACTTGGGGGCGGGTCCAGAACAAAGAGCCAACCTATTCGCACATTACCGCTGCTTATTATAATGTTATGCGGCGCAAGATCAACATCGTTCCAATAACCGCCTGCGGTCAACTGATAGGTTTCCTCAAAAAGCAAGGCGCCTGGATCAACTGAACCGCCTGCATCTTCCCAAACTCTAAGCACAAATGCGCCGACAGTTCCACCGCCGCCGCCATCATGCACAAGTGTGCGAACCGTCAACAGCTTGAATGGATAATCATCCGGATCCGGAACAAACACCGATGCCATAATACTGTTTGCAATAAAGCCGGCCTGGTAGAACGCGTTGTCACCGTCATTCCAGCCATCGTTTTGCAGCCATTTTTCCTGCGCCTGCAGACATGGCGACAGAAAAATCATTGCAATGCCTGCTAAAATTAATAATCGTTTCATTCTATCCTCCTTGATTAACGAAACATTGGCAACAGATTATTTCGATTGATTGTATAATCAAACACACTTTGCCCTGCCAGCAATGCGGCATGCCAGCGTACCGGTATCATTTCATCCAGTTGCGGCAGCTCAAAAGACAGGACAGGCGTGGTAACAGTAAACGCATCCACGACAGGAATTTGTATTGGAACAGGGATTCCGTCAACATCATTGAACAACGAAAAATACATGCCATATACTTCAAGGAAAAGCCAGAAATCAATATCGTCCGGCTCACCGTAATACTCCATTTCAATATTCAGAACATACTCCATGTCAGGCCCCGTCATCGGGCGATCCGTCCAGACACGTAAAGCAGTATCCGGCACAGCCTCTCGAAGCGTGACTTGATATGAACGAGGGTCTTTGGATGTATTGGTATGAAACTCATCATGCGAGACATTAACAACTCCGATGACGATCTGGTCCGAATTGTTCAGCATTGCCGGAGTCAACTGAAAATGTCCGGCAGAATTTTGTATCTCCATTCTGTGTTTAATATGCATAGCGTGATCATCAAGGCATTCCATAACCATCACGACCCAGTCAACATCGGTATCACCTTCAAAATCGATTAACACTGCATCGGATGATGCATTGCCTGGGTTGAAAAGCTGAACATAACTAAACCCGAAATCATACGGCGGATTGACCGGAGTCATTGTCTGAGGCATCGGCTCGGACAAGTCCAGAACCGTATCCATAACAACTTCTGCTCCAGGCGGCCAAAGCCCCCCATCGGCAAAGTGTTTTCCGTCATCTCTGCTTGAGGTGATCACGCGCCATCCGGCATACTCCGCCAGGGCATCCTCAAATGTGTCCATTCCGCCTGAATATTGCGGTATCACTTCGCGCATGGCCTGAATAAAATCCGGATCATTGTAATGCTCATACTGAATACATGCTTCCCAAATATCCACAACGATGGAAGGATCCCCGCCGGCATAATATTCACACAAAAAATGCAGATAGATACCTGCGCCATACTGGTAGGTGTTGGTAAAACTGAATTCATGCATCGCCCAATGCGGATTGCGCTGATACGCTCGCAGATACATGAAATACTGGTCATCTTCAGGATACATCCACTCCATTGCCCATGTCGATGTGTATTCTTTGAATGTGATGCTCTCCCAGTAATCGGTGGCATTTTGAAGCACGTGGTTGAACTCATGTGCAACGGCAGACCTCAGGAAAGCTTCCGGCAATGAATCAGAAATAGCTATAAAACTGGCCGCGCTGGTTTCCGGTGTTGATTCATCGTAACAGGCAAAGGCCGCATATCCGCCGATTCCAGTTGGCAAATCCAGTATAAACACATCCAGATCATCCGATCCGTGCATACCACAGTCCGGAGGCGGCTCACGAAATCCCCATTCATATACCTGAACTTCCCAGCATTCTTCGGTTATCGCCAGAACATGCTCCGCCAGCTCCTGAAACTCCTCGGATTCATAATGAACCCAAAGCGGAAATTTGTCCGATTTGAGAATGATAAGTTCGTCGCGTTTGGAAGTATCCAGAGCATTCCGGACAAAGAGTTTTTCTTCGTGAGTCAATTCGCCGATATTCCTGTGATACCGTTCAATCAGCGATGTTCCTGAACGCCAGATAACCGGCTCAGTTCCGTTATCGGCAATAACGTTTTGAGTCAACATCACGACCATGCTGACCATCATCAATACTATTATTAAACATTTCATTCTTTGTATTACCCCTGTCATCCGTGCTTCACCCGAAAGCACGGTATTTACTTTTATACCGAAACTCAAGCGATTTTTCCAGTTGCTCGTTTCAAACATAAAAACGGTGTTCTGACGAACACCGTTATGACATCTGTTTATTAAAAATGCGTTGTATTATTTCAGTTTTTCCTCAATTGACGCCAGATCGAGTTTTTCGGCTGCTTTTTTCGCCATCGTTTCATCGGGATAGCCACGTGTTTCGATGCTAACAATACTGCCGCCCTCAAGATTGAAAATCAGTTTTCCTTCATTGTTATTCGGGTCCAGTGAGAATGTTCCACGATATCCTTTTTGTACTATTGTCTTTGATTGTCTGGATGGATCCATTGCGCCCATTGCTGCTGCCATACCCAGAATTGCAGCGATGCCACCGTCAGCATCACCGGAAGCGCCTTTCATGATCTCAACTTTTACAGAATTACCTGTATCTTGATCCCTGTACGTTTTGCTGACCATATGCATTCCCATCATGGCTGTGCTGTCGTCATCCCGGCCTTGCATACCGTCAATTTCATCCGGAAGAAATCCTTTCATTTCTTCCAACTGCAACCCGGCAATTTCTTTTCGAGCCCATTCCAAATCTCTCAATGCTCTGGAATATCTTTGAGCTTTGTAATTCTGCTCAGCCGAACTTAAAAATTCGGTAACGTTGTCTGCTAAAACCAGACTTGACCCTGCGAATCCCATAATCAACATCAGCGCAACTAATCCAAACATTGTTTTCTTGTCCATTTGATCCTCCTTTTAAAGACAAAGTCTGCAAATCCCTTAAATTAAACCACAATCAGAGAATAATTTGTTTTGCAAGCTGTTGTCAATTTTTTGGTGCACAAAAGACGCATGGCAGAGGGCCTAAACTAATCTTTTTTATCGTCAGTGGCGCCCGGCACACCCGACAGTGTTTGCCAGAACTCTTCAGGTTCCTCTTCTGTTTCCACATCGATCCATTCCGTTTCCACCGGTCTTTTCAGCAGTTTTCGCACTGCTCTTTTGGTATCTTTTAATACCTTGGCGACATCTTCGACCGCCAAATACAGGCATGGTACCAAAATCAGAGTAATCATGGTTGCAAACAGAATACCCCATCCCAATGAAATGGCCATTGGTATCAGGAATCGCGCCTGTCTGGAGCGTTCGAACATCATCGGAGTCAATCCAAAGAATGTGGTCAGAGTTGTCAGGATAATTGGTCTGAATCTTTGGACGGCAGCTTTTGTGGCTGCAAAGCGGGCTGTCATATCCGGATATTTTTCGCGGAGCCGGTTTGCGTGATTGATCAGAACAAGAGAATCATTTACAACCACTCCTGACAGAGCAATAATCCCCATCATACTGATAACACTCAAACCGTATCCCATGATGATATGTCCGATAACAGCACCGATAATACCGAAGGGTATTCCCATCATGACAATCAGTGGCTGGACATAACTTTTGAACGGAATTGCCAGCAGAGCATAGATAGCCAACAATGCCAGACCGAATCCCTGGTACAGCGAGATCATGCTATCCTGAATATCCGCCTGCTGTCCGGCCAGACTCCATGTCAGTCCAGGATATCTGGCTTCCAGTTCCGGTAACTGTTCAGACAAAAGTGCATTGACAACCTGATTGGCCTCGTCTCTGGGAGTCACATCCGCCATTACCTGAACAATCCGGCGACCATCGCGCCGTTCAATACTCGTGTAAGCTCTTCCATACGAATAATCAGCAACTTCGCGTAACGGCACATCTCTGCCGTTCGGAGTCCTGACCAGAAACTCTTCCAGAAAATATTCAGAATCACGCTCATTACGTGGCAGTCGGACAACTGTCCTTATTTCGTGTCTGCCCCGTTGCTGACGTGATACTTCAGCGCCATAAAAAGCGCTGCGCATTTGACGAGCGATATCCATTGCCGTCAGTCCAAGACTTTTCGCCTCGGGTTTCAATGTAAAATCAACCTGCCGTTTTCCCGGAGCATACCCTTCAACAATATCAGATACGATTGGAAAGTTTTCCAATTCCTGTGCCAGTCCAGCGCTGGCAGCCTGAAGAACAGCCACATCTCTGTGACTGAGTTCAACAGACAACGCTCTTCCAGCGCCCGGGCCGCCAAAATCTGATTCGAAACGAACCTGTTCGGCTTCCGGTATTCGTCCGACTGTTTCACGCCATCGTTGCACAAATTCATTGGTGCTCATTATGGAATCCCGAATCGAAGGTTCAGCAAGATAGACCCAAACAACAGCCGTATTGACACCTTCCCAGCCCTGCGATGCGTATATGCCCACAACCAGTTCAGGGCAGTCACATTCCTCAATAACCTGCTGCGCTCCCAAAAACAGAGTGTTCATTACGTCTTCAGTTTTCGATTCCGGAGACCCAAACGGCAAAGACACAAAGCCGCGGGCAAAATCAGACTCAACCCGGGGAAACATGCTGAATCCCATGCGACCGCTTGCAGCATACGCAAAAGCAAGAATCAGAACACTCAGCGCTACGGACAAAGCAACATACCGGTGTTTCAGCACCTTGTTCAACCAGGGTTGATAGGAATTATGAATCCATTTGGCAAACCGGATTCCGATAAATTGTTGTCCATTGTATATTTTTTTACTCAAGCCATACCGTTTTCGCGCTTTGTGATGACCCAGGTGAGCTGGTAAAATGAACAGTGATTCCAGCAAGGACAGCGAAAATGCCAGTATAACAACCAGCGGGATATTACTGAAAACCCGGCCGGCAACACCAGGCACAAAAAACATGGGCATAAACGCGACAATGTTTGTCAAAATACTGAATGTTACTGGCATGGACATTTCACGTGCGCCAATAATGGCCGCTCGCTGTAATTTGTTGCCACGCTGATGATGGTAATAAATGTTTTCACCAACCACAATGGCATCGTCCACCACAATTCCCAGCGCTATAATAAATGCGAATAATGAAATCATGTTAAGTGACGCATCAAAGAACGGCATCAGTAACAATGTGCCCATAAAAGATATTGGGATACCCATCATAACCCAGAATGCCAGCCGCAATTCCAGAAAAACACCCAGAATAATCAGTACCAGTATCAGTCCGATTGTTCCGTTTTTCAGTAATAGATTCACTCGATCCCGATAGTTTTCAGCTCTGTCGTTACGAATATCAATATCAACGCCCGGCGGTAACATAGAACGCAGTTCCGGCAGCAGTTCATAGACAGCATTTGAAACCTGTATTGGTGTTTCATCACCGATGCGATATACGTTAACCCTCAGAGCCGGCAAATCGTTGTAGCGCGGAGTGACTCCACCTTCGACAAATGAATCCCGAATAACAGCGATATCTTCCAGCAGCACTTCAGTTCCATCCGGACCGGTGATGATGGGTGTCAGCGCAAATTCGCGTCCCAATTGCCTGCGTTCGTTCATACGTACCAGAATTTCACCGGATGGTGTATCCAGTCCTCCACCCGGCATTTCAATAGAAGCGGCATTCAGGCGTCTGGCCACATCTGTCATTGTCAGATTGTATCGCCGAAGGTTTTCGAATGGTACTTCTACAGCAATTTCAAAATTTCTTGCCCCGGTTAAATCCGTCTGACTGATACGAGGATGCTGAAGAAGCCGATCCCGAACCTGTTCCGTTATTTCGCGGAGTGATTCCATGGGTATATCGCCGTACACAACCATATCAATGACCTGGCGTCGCCTGGAAGCAATACTGATAATCGGATCTTCAGCATCAACAGGAAAGGTAGTAATCCTGTCAACCTGACTTTTGACATCCTGCAGCATTTTGTCCAGATTCCCGCCGCTGAACATTTCGACCCGGACAGTTCCAACACCCTGACTGGCGCTGGAGGTAATTTCCTTCACATTGTCCAAACCCATGACCGCTTCTTCAACAGCCAGGACGATTCCCTGCTCCACCTCTTCGGGCGAAGCTCCCGGATACGGTACTGATACAGTCACAATATCCGGTGTCACATCTGGAAACAATTCCTGTGTAATAAAATTGACTGCAAACAATCCGCCAAGAATAAGAAACACCATTGCCAGATTTGCGGCAACAGGATTTCTGGCCATAAAGGCTATCGGACCGGATTTTTCTTCAGGTGTCAGGCTCATACATCACCTTCCGCAGTCGCTTTTGGCATACCGGCAGCGAAATCCGGGCTTTCATACGAATCCGGTGACAACTCCTGATGCAACGTCAGCGGCATACCCTGAACCGGAGCTGGCAGATCGGTCACAATTAACCGGCTGTCTTCCAGATCTCCCCGAACAAAAACAGCATCTCTGTCACGCCAGACAATATCAACAGACTGAATATCAAGGGTATCATCTTCATTCATCACATGTATTACATTGTTGTCAAACACAAATTCACGCGGAATTCTATATACGTTTTTCTCTGTTTTTCCGATAATATCCATACTGACAAACTGGTCCAGAAGCAGCGGCAGACGATCCGTCAAACGAACATCCATATCCATTGGATCAGTCACGTGAATCAAAACTCGCGCCAGTCTTCCTCCTGGTTCTATATCACTCAAAAGGTGTTTCAATATACCTTCACGAGCATATCCGTGTCCGGTATGGATCAAAACCCGGCCGGCATCCGGATGTTCCGTATTCTCTGTCGGAAAGACCAGCCATGGAAGCCGGTCCATCGGAAGTGTTGCAATAATGCGAAACGCATCGGCTCCAACCAATACGGCCAGTTGTCTTTGCGGCGCTGCAACATCTCCACGGTTAACATCAACCGAGCGGATTATGGCATTAAAAGGAGCTTTTATATTTGTTTTCGCCAGATCACTCCGCGCTTTGCGCAATGTTGCTTCCGCAGCCTGAACCTGCGCCCGGGCGCGACGCAAATGAGGCCGACGCAACGCAAGGTCTTTCTCAAGGTCAGTAGCATCAGAAGGCCCCATTAAAGCCCATTCTTTTTCGGCAACAATCTGGCGACCTTCTTCCTGCCGGAGTTCAAGACGTGCTTGTTCAAGCGCCAGTTCGGCCTGCGCAACGGCTGTTTGATACGTCGTGGGATCAATTCGAACCAGTGTCTGACCTTTCTGAACATATCCGCCGGGTATAAAATCCGGATGAACCTCAATAATTTCGCCAGCAGTTTCAGAAACCAGCGAAATCTGCAAATCAGGTTCGACCGTTCCCATGCTTCTTAAAATCACCTGATGATCATCTGCAAACAGTCGTGTTACTGACACCGCAGGGGCAACAGCAGGCGGACGGCCTCGTCTGGCCTGGGGTCTGTTGGATACCAGATATCGAGCAGTTCCGATTGATATGACAATGATAAAAATCGAAAACACTGCCAGAAGAATTTTTTCACGTGGAGTCACTTTCATTGAATCGCTTGAATTATTGTTTGGTTTGTTGTTCATAATCTTCATCCTGCACAGTGTAATTAAAGCTGTTCATTTGGGAGCAAATGTGTACCGTCTGCTCTAAAAAAATTGTCATTATTCATCCAATCACCACCCAGTGATCTTATAAGAGAAACATGTATCAATAAAAGTCTATATTGATTCTGCAGCAGCGACCGCTCCAATTGCTGTGACTGCGACAGAGCAGTCAGAACCGGCAGGTATTCAGTTGTGCCCGCCCGGTATCGAGTCATTGATTCACGATATGTGTCACGTGCAACAGCCAGTTGCCGCTCTTGAGCTTCAAGTGTTTTGTGCTGGGATGACCACCGAATTAATGTGTTCTGAACCTCCATCACCGCATTCAAAACCGTTTGCCGGTATGCCGCCAAACGTTCATCTGCAGCAGCGCGCGCCCGGTCAACCTCATAGCGTCTGCGACCTGCGTCAAATACCGGACCCACCAGTGATGTGGCCAAATTGGATACCCAGTTGTCAAATAGCGTTCCGATCTCATCAGAACTGTAGGAAAAGCTGCCGGTTAACCGCAACGATGGCAACCGATCTGCGCGGGCCGCAGCCACACGCCAGTCAGCCGCCTCAAGCGCCAGGCCGGCACGTCGAACATCGGGGCGAGAGCCCAGAATATCAGCAGGAAAACCGGGGTCCGGTAAAACTGTGACATTTGGTAATGGCTCAATAGATATCTGCAAATCTGTTCCAGACGGTTTGCCGACCAATACAGCAATTTCATTTCGAAGTTCCGCAAGACGACCGTCAATCTCGGGTTGAAGAGATTCCACCGATGCCACAATTTGACGCTGCTGATACACATCAAGCGCAGTTGATTTTCCCAGACGAAACCGGGTTTCAATCAGTGACAGCGACTGCCGGTTGGACTCAAGTTGTTCCTGAAGCACATCTGCTATCTGATTGTAATACAAATATTCCAACCAGCGATTGGCAATTTCGGCTGATACAGTTATATAGACGGTGCGAAGGTCTTCCGCAGACATTTGATAATCTCGTAACGCCGCTTCCCGTGTTGAGCGAACTCTGCCCCAAATATCCAGCTCATACGATGGTACCGAAATACCTGCTGAAATTTGACGTGTCGTGCCACTGCCCATGGCAAAATTATTCGGGTTTTCGCGTGAACTGATACTGTAAGCTCCGGTAGCATCCAGTCCGGGTATCAGCGCGGCGCCGGCCCGCAATGTTGTGGCCTCTGCCTGTTCCAGACGGGCATACGCCTGTCGAATCGATAAATTGTCTTCAAACGCCATTTCCATTAAACGGTTCAGTTCGTCGGACTCAAAACTGACCCACCACATACCAGGCGTTTCATCCACCCGATCATACAGTGCAAATGCCTGAGGAACATCGTGCGGATTCGGAACACGTTGCTCCGGCCGAAATGCAACACAC
>PWNJ01000255.1 GCA_003558985.1 candidate division CSSED10-310 bacterium | reverse complement strand
TATCCTGGTTTGCCCAGTTTTTACAGGCATCACATGAAGTATTTTTCTCACAGCATTATCCCTTCCCTTTTACCCCACCATACCGTATCCTCTATTTAATCAATGAATAAATTGCCTGGCCGTATATTTTAGTAATTTTTATTAAATCTGATACTGCAATATTTTCATTAGCCTGGTGAGCTAATTCCTGCTGCCCTGGAAATACAGGTCCAAAAGCCACAAAATTATCAATATATCTGCAATAAGTGCCTCCACCAATGGCAATAAGACCGGGTTCACAATCCGTAACCTGCTGATACACTTCTTGAAGTTTTTTTATCAACTCTGAGTTTCCATCAACATGGAGCGGAAACTTGTGCTGTAATTCTGTAACCTCTATACCGAGAGGCCGACACAACTGCTTAATCATTTCCATGATTCTTTCCTTGTTATCTGTTACAGGATAACGGATATCCAGGGTTACTTTACCCCTTTCTCCGCTAAAATCAATAAGGCCCAGGTTCATTGTCAGTTCTCCGGATATTTTATCGCTACAGTCGACTCCAAGACCTCTGCCATTTGCATCTTGCCCAACATGCTTTGCAAAGAACCTGATTAGTTTTCCAGCCCCGGCAGGCTTGATTTTCAATTTATCCACGAATTCCAGAATGATGGCGATTGCATTTGTTCCATCCTCAGGCGACATAGCGTGAGCAGATTTCCCGAAAGATTCAACAAAAAACTTTCCAGGTTCCTTTTGGCTTACCTTAAGCCTTTCCCCTTCTTCTTCATCATCAAGCGCTTTGTTTAATATTCCCTGACCATCTGGGCCTGTTTCGATTTCTGCTGATGCATAATCAGGCACCATGTTGATTCTAGCTCCACCTGTTAAAACGTTAAGGACAATATCACCACTTTCAGCAGCTTTTTCGTAACCACATGTAAGTTCAATTCTGAGTATCCCTTTTTCTGCATTAATTATTGGGAACATCGCATCAGGAGAAAACCCGTGTATAGGTTTCTCTTCTTTCTCAAGGTAGTACTTAATGCCTCTCGCTTTATTTTCTTCATCGGTGCCGATAATAAGCCTGGCCCGTTTTCTTACAGGAAGGCCTGAGGCCATGACTGCATAAAGAGCATACATAGACGCAACTGTAGGCCCTTTATCATCAACTGATCCCCTACCGTACAGCTTCCCGGAAATGACTTCTCCACTGTAAGGAGGATACTCCCACCCTGATCCCTCCGGAACCACATCGATATGGGTAAGAATTCCAGCCAATCCATTACCTTTACCCATTTCCAGATATCCTGCATAACCATCGAGGTTCTTAACTCTCAGGCCGAGCCCTTCCCCCATTTCTAAACTACGGTCAAGGGCTTCTCTTATTCCGTCACCAAAGGGTTTGCCTTTATCCCCTGGTTCTTCCAGGACACTTTTTATCCGCACAAGTTCCCTTGTGGACTTGATTATTTCATCTGTTTTCTTGTCGATGATATCGTTAATAATTTTTTCCATGCAAAATCACTCCATTACTGGTTAACTTCATCCTCGGGCTTTACAGCATGACATCTGACGTAATGCCCAGTACTGATCAGCTTCATCTCGGGATCCACTACAGGACATATATCCATTTTCTCAGGGCAGCGAAGGTGAAAACTGCAGCCTGAAGGGACATAAACTGAACTGGGTATTTCCCCTGTCGACTTAATTTTCGTTGGTTTTAGTTTTTCCTCTTCCTCTGTTGCAACAGGAATTGAAGATAGGAGCATGCGTGTGTACGGATGAAGGGGCCTCTGGAAAAATTCTGCAGTATCAGCCTCTTCACAGAGTTTGCCCAGATACATGATCGCTACTCTGTCAGCCACGTTTCTCATCAGGCTCAAATCATGTGTAATAAAAAGATATGACAGGTTAAAAGTTTCCTGGAGTTTTAACAGACGATTAATGACCTTGGCCTGTATTGAAACATCGAGAGCAGATGTAGGTTCATCAAGGATAATCAGTGACGGTTTAGTTGCAAGGCTTCTGGCAATTGCTATTAACTGCCTTTCTCCTCCGCCCAGAGACCTGGGGCTTTTTGTCAGGTACCCTTGAGCTAATCCCACTTCTTCGAGAATTTCTTTTGTTGTTGACGGAAACCCGCTTTTTTCTCTTCGTGAATGAAGCTTCAATGGGACCTCCAAAATCTGCTTTATATTCCTCCTTGGGTTAAGAGAAGATCCGGGATCCTGGAAAACAATTTGAATTTCCCCCTTCATGTCAAGAGACCTGTCAACAGCCAGCTTATTTATATCCTGGCCCTTAAAAACCATTTCACCTTCCGTAGCACTGTACATTCCTACAGTGGTATACGCTATCGTGCTTTTACCAGAACCTGATTCCCCAACCAGACCTAATATTTTCCCTTCTGCTATCTGCAGATCTACTCCATCAACGGCTTTGACAAAAAGCCCTTTCTTGTATGGAAAGTATTTTTTCAACCTCTTTATTGTCAAAAGCCCATTTTTCATCGTTAGAAGTCACACTCCTACTCGTATAAGTGACAGGCGACCCAATGCCCGCTTGAACCTACTGTATTTTGTATGGGTTTTGTGCTGTGACAGATATTCAATGCTTTTTTACAGCGGGGAGCAAAGCGACACCCTTTTGAGGGGTTAAGATAGTCAACCATCTCACCGGAGATAGTAGCTCTAATACCCTCACCGGTTAATTTT
>PWNJ01000087.1 GCA_003558985.1 candidate division CSSED10-310 bacterium | reverse complement strand
TTTAATGTGAATCGGCCAATATCCGTATTTGTACGCTTTGCGGAAGCCGGTAATTATCGAATTGATGCGCGTGGAGCTCCCGGTCGCTACGTGCTGGAATCGTTTTTTGTCAGACAACCGCGAGACTATGTCAGACCAGCCCCTAAATCGTTTCCGTCGGTCGAAAGTGTCGGCACATTTATTTACAAACTCACAATTGAACCGGATTCATCAGGCAGTTTTGATTTGGCTATAACACCTGAAAACATGGAACCGGACTGGTCTGAAATCGGTTTTGTGCCGGATACAACCGGTGATGTTGTCCGGTTTAGCGGTTTAAGATTTACCAACCAGAAACAATATCAGTTGTTTGTTAATGATTTGAACGTAAGAACAGGTTTTTACAGAGGCAAACCGACATTCGATGATGCGCCGCTCCAGGCACGTTTGCAACCTCGGGGAACATCAGAACCACGCGGTCGGCAAATGACCGGATCACCCATGCCGACATTTGAACCCGGGCAACAGATAAATCTGGAAAAACAACCCGGCCTGACGGCAAGAACCCAGGTTGATATTGCTCGCGATGGTGTCTATCAAATCGCTGTTGTCAGCAGATTTCCTGTTCAGGCACGATTGCGAAGCGCTCTAAGAACCGACCTGAACGGACTTCATGTTGCTGACAGCAGTAACCGCACAACAATCAGACAATTTCTGAAAGCTGGTGAATACTTTATTGATATAACCGAAGAATCCGGTATTTCCGGTACTGTAACAGTCTCCTGTCAATCACTTGACCCGATTTTTGCCGGTCTTGTTGAGCCGGGATATTTCTGTCGTGCCCAGACTGGTGAACAACATTATGCCAGCGCAGACATTCGGATCACTGAATCCGCTGAGTATACCATCACATCACAGACACCCGGCGTATTATCAATGCTGCGGCTTGAAAACAGCGACGGATGGCCGGTTGCTGTTGAGACAGAATCAATTCGTGCAATGAAACTTGATCCTGACACGTATCGTCTGGTTCTTTTGTCACCACCGTTTTCTAAATATGCAAGGGTTTACATTGAGTTTGCTGAAGAACCGCCCACATTTCCCGGGCACGGCCCTGAGTTGATTGATCTGACAAAGCCGATACAAGGATTTTGGCTGGAAGGTGACGTTGAAACAACCGGTGATATTCGCATTTTTGAGTTACAGGCGGAAACGAAACTGACAATTACACAAAGCGCTGGCATGAGCAGCCGTATTGTGGATGCTGTCAGCGGTGATCCGATCGCGGTCATTCCCGACGCAACTCCATGGACGGGCCTGATACAGGCCGGTGAATGGGCGCTGATCACTGTATCAACATTACCGGACAATCTTAAACCATATTCAATAACTATTACCGCTGATCCGCTTGTTGCAGGAACCAGCGCAAATATCTCTATTCCCGGTAAAACCGCTTTAAGAATCGGCGGACTGGAACCACAATTTGCCACGGTATCCATTGATGGCGAAGTTGATACCCGAGCTGTGCTGGCCGACGATCAGGGACAGATCATCGCATCGTCGGACGATATCAAAGGCGACTGGAATCCATATATTGCATTATGGCTGAAACCGGGTGATTACACGGTGTTTGTTACACCGGTGACAGATGACACCGAAGATGTAATTGTCACGATGCATCTGCCACATATACGTTTCGAGGAATGGCCTGACGACAACACTCTGGTTATTGAACCCTACACAGATGCTGTCCGGTTTGATACCGTGTCAGCGCCTGACATGATAACCGCTGTTCATGTCAACTCAAATGGATTGACCGGAACAGCGCCCGTTCCGGATAATTTCGATGCTGTCACCGGTCAAATGACCATGCCGGACCGTGAACACGTTTTCTTTTCAGTTGGCGATACCGCAACCGGCTGCATAATCTGGAGTGTGGACCGTCGTTATGATCCCGTTTCTTTAACCCGTTTAACTCTGCCATTGAACAGGGAATCGCTTCGAACCGATACACATTCGTTACGGTGGTCAACCCGGGATTTATCCGACGATATAACCATTTCAACAGCCGCTGTAACACTTGACAGCCCGGGAAGCTTTCTGCTGAATACCGGCGGCGGCGATCAGGATGGAATTTTTATGTCAACCGATAACGCTCCGTTTAAAAGAGTTCAACCCGGCGCGTTCACTGCTAATGAAACTATTGTTCTGGCACAGGCCCATTCGCGAAATCAACGGCTGTCTGATGTCACGCTTCAGCGGCAGGTTCTGGGGAGAAACACCAACAGTATTGAATGGATAACAGGCATAAATGAAGAAATTTGGGTGGATGCGGAAATGAACCCATCTGACCATGCGGTGCTAGTGATCACATCAGAAAGCCCGGCTATTCATGTCGGACATGATGGTAACTGGATAAAACGATATGATTCGACGTCCGACCGCTTCACTCGAACTACCTGGCGCCATATTACAGATCAGGGTAATATTCGCCGATTCGGTTTTCGGCTGGAGCCAGGTGATTCCATATCTGAAACATCAGCCGACGACGGAATACTGTTATCTGTTCAAATGGCATTGTTTGATGCAGACGCAACCCCGCATCATACGGAATCAGCCGGTATCTATTGGCTTTCGGCGCAATCCATGGCGGTTGTAACTTCTGCCGACAATACTGCCGGTTATGGTGAAGACGGTGTTGTGGTCCATGACGATCCGAATCAGAACCGAATACGTTTTTACAATATGAATACCGTTGAATCCGGAATTGCCTGGCGTCCCCGTGACAAGATTATTGTTTTACCGGAAAGGATTCCAGCATCGGATGGATTGGGTAAACAAACATTTCTGGCTCCGGGATTCACCTTTCAATATGTGATCACACTGGATACACCGGAACATATAGGAATATACACTCAGAGCGATTCCGGTTACGTATTCGCGCACCTGGTTGACAGCTATAATATCGAGCTGGCATCCGGATTATTGATCAATACCGCTTTGGAAGCAGGCGAATACCGGCTGACAATTACCAATCCTCCCGACCGGCCGGTCTCATCTGTTCAACCGTATTTTGTTTTGACAACACCGGATAATCTGACTCGATTCGGAGTGGAGGACTAATCATGATAAACCAGCGATCATCAGTTGTTACAGTTATAATCATTCTGTTGCTTGTGTCTTTTCTGATACCGACTGCATTCGGCGCATCCCCGGGTGACAAGAATACGATACGTCCGGCGGCAGCCCGGGGCGACACCATTGTTCCGGACCGCTGGCTTCGCACATTTGATCCGGTAACAGTTTTTTTCAGAAGCTCGCGTGGACCTTCGGAACCGTCTGTTGAGCTGAACCCCGACAGATATGCGACGCTTGATCCGCCGCATCCGGGTGGCTGGCGGTGGCTGAATAGCAACGTGCTCCAGTTCGAACCGGCCGAACCCTGGCCAGCTTACACAACATTTCGTATCCAGGCAGGCAACGCAACCGCAACATTGTCAACGTTGATTGCCGGCCCGGTCACCACTGATCCGGCTCAAAACGAACCGGACGTGCCACCGGTTGAAGCAATCAAACTCACATTTAATGAAAACATATCACCAGAACTTCTGGCTCAAAATATCCGAATACATCTGTGGCATGCTCCAACAGCAGAAGGAGACCCGCTTCAAACGCTTACAAAAGATCATTTTTCGATAAAACGTATCGGGGGCGGCGCACGCTCAGGCGAGCATACACAATATCTTCTTGTACCAACTCGTCTGATTCCGGAGGGTATCCGGGCCCGGTTAACGTTGAATCTGACACATCCGGCGACTGATCAGGCGACCTACACACTGGATTTTACAACTACCCGACCGTTCAGTGTCCTGGCTGTTGGAGGAGGCCGAACATGGCAACGAATTCCTCCGATTCACGACAGCGACATTGTGTATAGTGAACCGATCGAACTGAATGTCAATCCACCGGTTCTGTCGATACGAATGAGCGCTCCTCCGGAACCTGTGACACCCGCCGGCATTTGGGATTTTGTCCATATTTATCCCCGTGTCGATAACATGTCTGTGACCATTGAGGACAGAATCATTAACGTGACCGGTGATTTTCAGCCGGAAACACGATACAAAGTGACACTTCGTCCCACTCCGCAGATCACAGATAATCGGGGACGTCCGTTAACAATACAATCTCAACTTTCCGACGATGCGACGGGTTTTATCAAGCTGCCGTTTGTTTTCATTACGCCGGACAGCATATTGCGATGGGACCGCAACGATGTTGTCGTTGAGCGTTTCGGCCCGAAAATGCTGCCGTTACATGGACGAGGGCAGCATGTGGCGGACATACGTCTGTATAAAATTGATCCGTTGGATCGAACACTTTGGCCGTTTCCGGAGCAGACGGTTACGACCGACCCCAATGAACCGCCTCCAGGCATTTCAGGCACAGACTCATATTATGATCAAAGCTGGTTTAGCAATGCATGGGAACTTGCCAGAACTCTGAACGCAATGGGCTCACATCAGGTGTCCGACATTGTTGAGCTTCCGCTGAAAGCCATGGGACCGGCCGGAACATACGGAATGGATTTGTCGGACTATTTAACACAGATCGATGGTGAAAATGCGCCCGGCACATATCTTGTCGGTGTCCAGGCGCTGGATAGCGCTGGTCCCAGACACTGGGTCAGAGTACAGGTGACAGACCTGGCTCTGACAACAATTGAAGAACCCGATACCATCAGTTTTCTGGTTGCTTCACTGCAGTCAGCCGCTCCCGTTGCCAACGCACAAATTACTCTTGAAGGGTTTGAACGGGGCAACTGGTCAACTATTCTGTCTGGCAAAACAAACAATATGGGCGTGTTCAGTGACCGTCGAATTAGCAGTGATGCCTATCATCTTTTAAGACGTATTCGTGTGGAGCACGGTAATGATACACTTGTTCTGAATGTCAATCGTCCCCCGGAACTATTTCGCCATGGCTATTGGCAACGGCAGGGAGACTGGTTGTCCGCTCCCATCAATTTCCCCGTAAAAGACCACCGAACCAGTATCATCGGACATGTTTTTACTGAAAGACCTGTCTATCGACCGGGCGAAGAGGTTCATATTCGGGGCTGGATACGACAGCGCACGGATGGTGATTTTGCTCTGGTGGACGGTGATGTATTGGTCACCGTGGAAGGTCCCGGCGGTTTTCAATGGAACACCAATGTGTCAATAAACAACAATGGCGCTTTTTACCATCGTTTCGATCAGGCGGACGCTCCCGCCGGCCTTTACAGGGTTACGGTCTCATACGCCTATGACACGGTTGCCGTTACCCGATTTCAAATGGAAGATTATCGGATTCCCCAATTTGAAGTGTTGCTGCACAGTGTGGATACTGCATCACTGGACAAATCGTTCGATGTATCACTCACCGCTCGATATTATGCCGGAGGAAATCTGGCTGAACGGCCAGTCAACTGGCGAGTCACGCAACACCCCCTGACATGGCGGCCCGCCACACTTTCGGATTTCCGTTTTGCTGTGGATGACCGATTCACATCGCGTCCGGGTTTGAGGGAAACAGATATTCTTAATATTGTTGACTCAACAGACCAAAATGGAAGCGCTTCCATTGTTATTGATCCATTGCAGGAAACCTCTCTGATGCCCAGAAACTATGTTATTGAGGCAACAGTTCTTGGTGTTGACGGGCAATCTGTCACAACAATTCATCAGGTTCGCGCGCTGCCGGGATATCTTCCGGGTGTCAGCGCTCCACGAGTCCTGGAACCGGGCCGTCCGCTGGTCTCAAGAGTTGTTCTGGTTGATCCGGATGGAAATTCGGCGCCGAACAGAGAATTAACAGTGCGGCTTATACGACGCACATGGCATACAGCTCTAAAAGCCGGAAATTATGGCACGGGCGATTTGAAATACGAAACTCATGTCGTTGAAACACCGGTCTCGCGAATGGATGTTGTTACCGGGACAGAACCCCGGGATGTCACATTTCGTATTGATGAAGCCGGAGTGTATATTGTTGAGGTATCCAGTCGTGATGATGCAGGCAGAGCTCAGCGGGTATCAATGGATGTATTTGTGCAGGGACCATCGCCGGTGGCATGGGAACGAGCGCCGGACAGAAGTTTCCGGTTACGAACAGATAAAACGATTTATGAAGCGGGAGATACCGCAAAACTGTTGATTGAAAGTCCGTTTCAGACTGCCGAGGCGGTGGCGGTGATTGAATCGCCGGACGGGTTGCAGTATATCCATTCCGCAGTTCGAAATGGCGCTGGAGTGATCAACGTGCCGGTAAAAGGGTTATGGTGTCCGAAAATCCAGATCAGTGTTTTGCTGATGCGGGGTCGTATTCCGGGAACCAGCCAATCCATTATTGACGGCATGGATCCGGGCAAACCGCAAACACTGGCGGCAACAACCGAACTGAATGTGTCGCGAAACCAATATCAGGCGTCAATCGAACTGCAACATCCGGAACGAGCTGTTCCCGGGGAAACAGTTGATGTCACTATTTTGCTCACAGATTCCGACAATCGTCCGCTGCAGGGTGAAGCGGCATTGTGGCTGGTTGACCGGGCGGTGCTGGCTCTGGGACGCGAATCTGATCCGAATCCGCTGAACGATTTGCTCAAACCGTTCGGTAGTCATATCGGCATTCGGGATACTCGTGAGTTTGTTGTCGGCAAATTGCCCGGCATTTATTCGACTGGTGGTGATTTTGGTGAGGATATGATCGGTTTTCCGGACTGGAGCAGCATTCGCAGGAAATTTGTGCCTGTCCCGTTTTATGAGCCGTTTGTAGCTATTGGGCGGGACGGTCGCGCGCAGGTCAGGGTACAATTACCTGATAATCTGACGGAATTTGCCGTGCGTGCCAGAGCCAGTTCAGGTATAGATCGTTTTGGACATGCCGAGAGCCGTCTTGCTGTTCGTTTGCCGGTCGTGATGCAGCCGACGCTACCCAGATTTGTTCGCCCGAATGATATATTTGATGCTATTGCCGTCTCCCGAATTGTCGAAGGTGAATCCGGGCCAGGCCGGGTTATGATTGAGACAGACGGATTAACCAATCATGATTCAGCAGTTCAACGAATTACATGGCAGGATAATCTGCCGGTGCGAAGCGAGTTCAGTCTGGAGTGCGTTCATCCGGGATATGATACTCAGGGAAATCTGAATCTGGATTCTGTAACGGTTCGTCTTGCCGCAGAACGCTCAGCCGATGGAGTTAGTGACGCCGTTGAAATGGAGTTGCCGATTGATGAAGGTGTTAACGACTGGACAAAAACATGGCAGGAACAACTGAACCTGAATGAAACAGCGATTATTCCGGGGATTGATCTGTCAAAGATTCGAGAAGATTCTGCCGAACGGATAATACGGATTTCTACTCTGCCGATAATGACTCTGGCGCTTCAGGCCGAATCAAAACTGCGTGATTATCCATACGGATGCACTGAACAACAACTGAGTCGGGCATCCGGTTTTCTGGCTGCCAAATCGTTGCGCTCCACCCTGAACCTGCCAGTGGATGACACCATGTATGATACCGTGATTCAGAGTGTGATCGATTTTCTGCCCGCAGTGATTACTCCCGATGGTTTGGTCGCATTCTGGCCGGGCAATACCGGTTATGTGCATCTGGCCTCGCGAGCATTAAAATTTCTGGGACAGGCGCGACAAGCCGGGTTTAACGTGGACCCGATGATTGTAGAACAGATATCCAGAGCATTGAAATCGTCATTGCGTTCGGACAGTCGTCTGGTTGTTGATGGTTACCTGCAGGATGAGCGCGCCATGGCATTGGAAGCGTTGGCTCTGTTTGGTCAGCACGACACTGGATATATTGAGGAAATGGCGCGTCAGGCGGAGCATTTTGGAGTGGAAACCCGCGCCAGAGTGATTCATTTATTTGCATCTGTTCGAAATGCTGATCAGGCCAGACTTCAAACACTACTGGACAGTTTGTGGA
The DNA here is from genome assembly GCA_003558985.1 of candidate division CSSED10-310 bacterium. Lineage (GTDB taxonomy): Bacteria > CSSED10-310 > CSSED10-310 > CSSED10-310 > CSSED10-310 > CSSED10-310. Next base: position 3,100 of record PWNJ01000087.1, on the reverse strand, counting down.
GCGATATTGTTATTGAAACAGTAGCCGGAAAACCTGTTGCAACCGGGTTGCGGCATCAGCAGGATTTCTGGTATCGCGGGTTTATGACCGATGTAACAGCGTTGTCAGAAGTTTTAAGGGTGATGCTTCGGTATATGCCCGATGATTCACGTATTCCGGCGCTGGCAGACGGTGTTACAGCTAATATGGTTGCCGGATGGATGACAACATATCACAGCGCTGCAGTACTGGACGTTGTTCGGGAAATGCTTGAGTATGGTCTGCCTTCAATGCCGGACACACGTCTTGAAATCGGCGGTCGTCAGGCACGTCTTGGTGGAAACACGCCATTGCTGGTTCTAAATGAGGAAGGCCTTGACGATCTGACAATACGGCTTGTACAAGGTCAGACGGTTTATATCCAGGCTGGATACCGCGGAAAACCTGTCGGCAAACCGGCTGAACTGCCTGCCGAAAGCCGCGGTTTTGCTGTTCAGCGGCGATGGATGCTTCCGACTGCTCAGAATCGCCCCGGTGAACGGCTGGAACTGAATGAAGCTGCAAAACAGATACAGATTGGTTCCGGAACAGTTGTTGAAGAGCATGTACAACTGGTTAATCCGGAAGACCGATATTATGTTGTTGTTAACGTACCGCTTGCGGCAGGTATGGAACCGTTAAATCCTGCATTGGCGATATCGCCGCCCGAAGCAGTACCAGCCGGCACAACAACCCGTCCACCCGATTACATGGAAATGCGGGATCAATATGTAAGCTATTATTATAATGTCCTGCCGGCAGGAACATATCATTTCTATTTTCGCATAAAAGCATCGTTTTCGGGGCGTTTCTCTCAACCGGGAGCATACGCGCGCATGATGTATGATTTTGAAATATTCGGGTCTTCTCCGGGAGTCTATATAACGATTGAAACTGAAGAATAACAAAGCATACAGTCGTTTTTTACCTGTTTCGTCAGTTGCAGTTATCGCCCTGGCGGTATGGGTGACGGGTCATGTTGTACGAAAAAGTGAACTGACAACTCCATATCCGACATTGGTTGTGATTGATCGAAACGGTACGTTTTTAGGTGAGGTCCGGGACAGTAATAACGATACTGAAGCGGGTTACTGGGCTATTGATCCGATTCCGCCAAGAATTGCAGCAACTGTCAAGGCTATAGAGGACAGACGGTTTCAGTATCATCCGGGGGTTGATCCCGTGGCTGTTTTAAGAGCGTTGCTTCAGAACGCTCGTAATCGATCACGTATTTCCGGCGCTTCAACCCTGGCAATGCAGACAGCTCGTCTTGAAAAACCGTCTGAACGGAACTATCGAAACAAGATTCACGAGATGGTGACTGCGCTGGCTATAACGGCGCGTTATGGTCGGTCTGGCGTAATGGATTATTATCTTCGGCTTGCACCCTATGGCAATGGAATACGTGGCATAGGTTATGCGGCATACAGTTATTTTGGCAAGCCAGTGGATGATCTTAGCTGGGCGGAAATAGCTTTTTTATCGGCCATACCACAGCAACCCACTCGTATGAATCCCAGAACAGGTTTTGGCCGGACACGCCTTGTCAGACGTGCGCGCCGTATTATCAAAACCGTGCATGAAGCCGGCTATATGACGAATCCAGAAGCTGAGCGTGCGCTGGAACAGGTTGCTGAACTGGTTATTCAACCTCGATTCACTCAACCATCAGAAACAATACATCTTGTGCTGCGGTATCGTAACATGCTGAATGAGCCGGAAGTCAGAAAACACATAGCTGATCCGGTAATACAAACCGATATAAATCTTGAATTGCAGAAAGAGATTCTTCGTCAGACACAGCTATGTGTGAAAGCCTGGAAAAAAGCGGGAGTGGACAATGCTGCTGTCATGGCGCTTGATGCTCGCAGTGGCGCAGTGGTTTCACTGATTGGATCGACCAATTATTTCGACAGTGACAGAGCCGGGGCGATTGATTACACACAAATCAGACGATCGCCCGGCAGCACTCTTAAACCGTTTGTATATGCTTTTGCAATGGAAACAGGCATCATTTCTGCCGATTCAATGCTGATGGATCATGTATCGCATGCTCGTGGATTTCGTAATTTTGACGGTATCTGGCTGGGCGAAATAGAGGTGGATAGAGCATTGGCATCTTCCAGAAATGTTCCTGCGGTAGATCTTCTGCGGCAAACAGGCGTGCACCGAACATATGGACACATGGCGGATTTGCGGTTACACGACTATGAAACCAACGTGCAACGATATGGTCTTGGTCTGGCAGTCGGCGGGTTGCCTGTCACTATGGAATCGCTTGTTCGCGCGTTTGATGTATTTTCTGCCGGAGGTATTTTACGTGATATTCAGTGGTACAGGGGCCAGTTAAAAGCGCCTGCTGAAAGAATCTTTTCTGTTCAAACCGTTCAATGGATAAACCGATCTTTGTCGGATCCTATGGTACGATTACCAAGTTTTCCGCGTATGGGACACCTTGAGTATGATTATCCGGTGGCTGTAAAAACCGGTACTTCCGAAGGAGCGCGTGATGCCTGGACGGTTGCCTGGTCACCGGAGTATCTGGTTGCAGTCTGGCTGGGAAGACCGGACGGAAGACCGATGAATCAGGTTGGGGGCTATCGAACAGCCGCTGAACTGACACGTGTAATAATGGATCGACTGCATGGAAATCGGATCAATCGAATTGTGCTGGACAGCGAATGGGCTTCCGAGCCGAAACGATATACAGACGAAACAACTGTATCGCCCAAATCGTCCAGCCATGTCAAACCTGGTGAGCTTTCAGCAATCAAAACGAGCGCTGAAACAATCCGGATCACATCTCCTGAACACGAGGCGGTCTATTATATAGACCCCGAAATACCACGGGAGTTTTCATCTTTGCTTCTTGCTGTTGACACAAACATAACGGATGGTGAGATAACCTGGGAAGTGAACGGAATACCGTTTGTTTCAACAACAGCGCCGTTTACCGCGCGGTGGCCTTTGCGTCCGGGAACTTACAAAATCAGAGCGGCATCAGCGGCAGATGGTGTTTCATCACCAGCGATCACGATACATGTTTCAACTATTGCCCAAACCTCAGTCTAAACTCTGATCT
>PWNJ01000207.1 GCA_003558985.1 candidate division CSSED10-310 bacterium | reverse complement strand
TACCTCCCTGATCAACCGTAATGCTGATTTAAGCGAATCATATTTTTCTATTCCAGCCTTTTCCGAAATAAAATTATCCTCAAGTTTGCTCTCAAACGGGTAAGGCAATGCAAAAACGAATAACTTATTACTCGGGGTTTTAAAGACAAAATCCTGCCCATAATAAGTTTCAGAACCGAACCCGTTTGCAGAAGGCGCAATACCCAAGTAATTATAGCGGAATTCATCAGTGATGCTGTATAGCCGGTTTGATGGTATATTATTTTTCAATAAATTCATATATTCAACTACGTATCCGCTTTTTTGCAGGCCTATAACAACAGGACACTTTTTCTCTTTTCTTAATCCATCGAAAAATTTCATTATACTTTTGTGCATCCAGGCGGCATTTCCGAAAACCGCAAGCGGCCCATCTATTAACACAGCAACATTTTTCAAAGTTTCGGAAGAAAAATCTCTCAGAAAGCGTACATAATGAATCGGCAATAAATGCTCAACATAACTCATTAACCGGGAAACTGGTTCTTGATTCGGGTAATAATCACTCACAGTTTCCCATACCCTGAGGCAATCACTGATATAGACAGGTTTTTTACAGGCAGGACAAAAATTATTCTCTTGAGGCCTGAGATAAATACCAGTTTTCGAACAGTCCTCCTGTGGACATTTGTGGATTTTCACCATTCCCTCTGGAGCGCCGTCATCAGGCCTTAGCAAAGCCAATTCAGTCAGTGTGCTTAGTAAACTTGTGCCCGGGTTTTCAGCCTTGAACCAGGTTGTTCTTGATGATAGGAAATTCTCTGTCTGCCTTCGGAAGGTTTCCCTGACACTGCTGTCCTCTTTCAGTTTCAAGTTGGCAAGCGGCAGGACTGCAGATAGGGAATCACGGTTACGTCTTAATTCCGCCACCTTGAAAGGATCTATCAGGTGAGTTTGCTCATCCTCCAAGCCGTTATATTCAGACATTTCGATTAGAATCGTGCTGAATTTTAAGTAAGCTGCTTTTATGCTGGGAATGCGATCATCAATACTCGAAACGTAAAAACTTCCATCTGAAGCAAGAACATGCTTAGCCAGCGCAGCATCACTGTATTCCGGAGGCTCTATGAACAAATTTGTTAGTTCCCCACCCGTATCTTCAGATGGCTCCCGGATAGGCTTGCATTGCCCGAGAAAATCCTGCACATCAGGATTCTTTATAATTTCACTGTGAGCAGTCTTGCTTCCGAACTGGCCTTCATATGGCATAAAAAATCCCCAATATTTTAGAATTCATCATTCTTCCGGAGAAAACTTATGAATCTGAACCGGTACGACAAAAGGACTTGATAAAGTTTTTACTCTGTCAAAACCAATATCCTGGGCGCGTATTAGTGATTTGCTGAAATCAGAGAAATCATAAAATTTGGATAATTCTCGCACCTCGCCTTCATTGTTCAAATGGGATACAAAGAAATTCTCGGTGTTAGCCAGAATATTGGGATGCATTGAAGATACTTCCTGGGTCGCGTACACGGTGGCTATCCTGCATTTTGCTCCTTCCTTGGCAATTCGGGGCCATACATCGGTAATATCATCCTTTTTCCCCATCAGGTTGTGAGCTTCCTCAACATATATTACGATATTCGGGGCAAATTCGCCTTTATTAAAAATCCCCATTGAACGGTCAAAAATGTGTTTTCCAATAACCTTGCTCAACCTCTCGCGATGCTCGGGATCCCCAACCGATAGGTCAAGTATCACGATTTTCCCAGCTGAGAGATGCTGGAATATTTCCTCGGAGACATCTTGAGTGCGGCTCTCAGAATGATATGCTTTTAAGGGATTTAGATGTTTGTAACCAGTAATATATGAATTTTTATTGTTTTTGCCTGCAAGCATGTTTAGTAAGGAGATTGCATCCTCATCAAACCAATTTGTACCGGAAGAAGATTTAAGCGTATCGGACTGGTTAACGGTCCTTGCTTTCAAAAACCAATCAATAGCCTGTTCTACTGTGAGGCGCAAATAAGAACCGGATTTTTCCGGGAATGTCTTGTCTGAATTTATTCTGTCATAAATATCATTATTAACTTGAAAAGATATCTTTAAATCCTTTGGTGGTACTTTAAAACCCGCTTTGCCCAACACTGCCTGGTAAATGGCCTTTTTTACTTCCCATCTGTTATGTTCGCTCCTATTCTCTGATTCGGGCTCTTCAAAAGATACGTTGAGGAAAGAGTGTAAATCTGCCGAAGGGGTAGAACGGCTGCCCAATATCTGTCTGATGATGGAAAAACCTTCATCGATCTGGAGATAAAAATTATTCTGTATTAAATGAAAACCTTCGGCCGGCAATAGGCGGTAACGTTCAGTATCATCCGGGTAAACATCGGCCAGGGAGCCCAAATCCTGCTTGTTAGCATTGGCATATTCACCGTTCAAGTCGTAAATAATCTGGCCGATTTTCATGCCCGTTGTGTCCGATGTTTTCTTAACAACAGAAACAAGTTGTTTAATCATGTTTGATTTGCCTGTCCTAGTCATACCGAAAACACCAGTTCTTCGTGACAGAAAATCCACCGACTTAACATAAAAAACCACATCATCCTGGTTATTTCTCTTTTGCAATCTTTGAGTGGAAGTGTAACGAACGCTGCCAATCGGAAATTCGGGAGGGTCCGCATCTATGCCCATCCTCTTTGCTTCCTCCTTCGCCATCTGCTCCCGGATGGGTGAAATATAATTAATAATGATCTTAAGGGGGTCTCCCGTAGGCTTATATGCCTGCAGG
>PWNJ01000231.1 GCA_003558985.1 candidate division CSSED10-310 bacterium | reverse complement strand
GTGGTTCCTGACAGTGTTTCCGCGGCCGGATCCAGTCGAAGATCAACACTTGATATATCAAACCAGTTGTGTTGCGCATCGATGGACACCCAGTGGCAGTCCGATGATACTCCGGGAAAAGCGGTATAAAACTCGACGTGAATAATTTCTGCGGCATTTCGCAGGCGTTGCGACGCGAAAAAATCAAACATCGGCGGCCAGTCCACACAGTCTGTGCCCGGCACATCGGGTCGTTTATCCCACCAGTGACCGGCATCCGGTTCTTCATGAAACCGGAAATTTCGATGAAACGGCTCAAGAAATTCAATCATTGCGTGCGCCTGTTCAACCGGAACATTATCGTCGTCGGCGCCATGCAGAATATAAATGCCCTGATGAGCCAGATTGCGTCCTATGGCTTTGGTATCGCTGGCATTCAGCAAACGTCTGAGCATCGTTTGCTGGGGTGACGGTGACTCTGTATCGGGTGTAAACGCGCCGCCGTAACGCCAGAAACTGATCCAGCCGGCGCTGGGTCCGATGGCGGCAAACCGGTCGGGAAACGTCACTCCCAGATGCCATGTGCCATGACCCCCCATTGAATGACCGGTCAGATACACTCGCGATGGATCGTGGTCCAGAGTGTTTTGAGCGATATTCAGCGTTTCCATTGCATCCAGTCTGCCCCAGTCTTCCCAGTCAAAACCGAACGGTCGGCGATTGGTCGGACACACAATATGAGTCCAGGTTTTGGGTGAATACGCGCGGGCCAGATTGATCGCTTCAACACCGGCGCCGTGACAACTTAAAACAATGGCCGGCGATGCAATGCTGTCCGCCGGCGGTTGCGCCGGATTCAGCCCGAAATACTGCACACTGCCGTCAATATCACTGATAAACGTGACCCGGCGTGGTTGATTCGAGTCTTTGACCTGCAGCGTTAAAGGCATTGTATGAAACAGTTCCGATTCTGTCCCGGCAGAAGCGCCCAGTGTCAGCGTCACCGGATAATCACCGGACACCGGCGGAGCGGTTCCCTCAATACGAAACGCGACCTTTCGGACAGACAGCGGCGATAGATCCGGTATATCCGTAACGGTTGTTGTATCCGGGCCATGATGAGCTGTTATCACCAAATTTGTCATGGTGTTTTCGGTGGCGTTGACGACCACGACCGCACCGATATGATTCACCGACTCGCCTGCAACAAGGTCCGGCAATGTATGATCAGCGCCGGTAAAAAACAGGGCTGCCGGCGGTGGCCCCAGTTCGGCATTAAGCCGGCCGCGAAACGCGTTAAACAAAAACTCGTTTGAACCACGCTCAAGACGCACCGGCAGATATGTCATGGCATAACCGTAAACATCGCCGGTTCGCGGTTCACCATTCACATAGACCATACTGTGATAATTGGCGCGAAGGATCATGATTTCAGGTGTTTCCGATTCGTGCGTAACAAGCGCCCAGCCACGCACGCGCTGATCCTCAAAGCGACCGGGTTCGACAGATTCAAGCCGTTCCCATGACTGTTCCGTTCCGTCCGGAGCTGTCACGGTATCGCCCTCACGCGGGGTTGTCCATGTGTCGGTAACAATCATGTGATCCACCGCGTCACGATAAAACGCGGCGCGGCCGCCTGTGCTGACACCGCTGATGACAAGGCATTCGGTAAACGCGATGGTGTTTTCAGCAGAGTTGGCTCCGGATATGTCCGACAGCGTAGCTGGAACACAAAACAAAACAAACAAAAACATCAATTTTTTGCTGACTAAAGAATGTATGCGAAATCGCATGGTTTTTCCTCCGGGTTAAATAACCGGTTTACAATGTAACACCCTTCGCTATCAGAACCGCTTTTGATGAGTGTTATTCAAAAGCATTATTCCAGTGAACAGATCAATCGGAGTTCCGGATGATGCAATCAGCCACCGCAAAACTTTTTGGGGATACCGTGCCTAAAACATGTTTTCAAGATCATCCAGCATTTCCGACAGTATTTCAATATCCTCAATGCTGATTTCCAGAGACATTGACGCGACGGTATCGGAGGTGTCTGTTTGCAATGTATTCAGTAACGGCAACGATTTACCCTGAGTAATTAATGTTGCTCCCATGCGAATGGATGGAAGCAGCATATTTTGAGCCAGATTTTTGAGGGTTTCAGCGCTTTGCGAAGATGCCAGATTGACATACAGTTTCAATTCTGCGGTCTGGTCAAGGTGAACTCCAAGAGTAACCGCTTTCATATTGCGCAAACTTTCTGCGATCGTCTGTTCCATTTCGTCCGATGCGTTTGAAAGCTCCTGGTTCAATTCTGTTCGCATCGCATCACTCAAAATAAAACTGACAACACTTGAGGGCAATTCGCGAACAGGTACGCCGGTATTTGCAAGCGCATGGCCCAAACTGACCGGTGCCGCGGCCCGGTTCAACGCGTTCGTCACTCCGTTTTGCGTTCCCATCAACACCAGTTTTTGGTCACTTGATAACGTCAAATATATTGATTCATCCGGATCACCATCCCCGACAATCAGGCAATCAACTCCGCCAACCGAACCGGTTAAAATAACAACAGGTACCTCCCCTTGTTTAGCTACCGCTTCAAAAAATGATCGCAACTGATCCAAAGTCAACGCTTTTGCCAGCTTGAACGCTGCAACAACCTCAACACTGTCCGGGTGAAAATCATCAAATACATCAAAGCTGTCGCCCAGTATTTTTGCCGAACCGATAATAGAAAGAATGTCATCCGATTTCAGACCAAGAGTTTCCATTATTAATGTCTCAAACTCTTCCATGG
>PWNJ01000206.1 GCA_003558985.1 candidate division CSSED10-310 bacterium | reverse complement strand
CAGTCTGGTAGCGCACCTGCTTTGGGAGCAGGGGGTCGGAGGTTCAAATCCTCTCGCCCCGATTAGCCTGGAAACCCGGTTTCCAATGCGCGCCCGTAGCTCAGTTGGATAGAGCAACGGACTTCTAATCCGTAGGTCGTAGGTTCGAATCCTACCGGGCGTAAAAACGAATCGCCGGTGGGATTCGCCGAAATCTTCAGGATTTCGTTTTGATGATGGTGGGTGTAGCTCAGTCGGTTAGAGCGCCTGACTGTGGATCAGGAGGTCGAGGGTTCAATTCCCTTCACTCACCCTTTTTATATTGATGACCAAGTACAAACGTCATCAATGATTACGCGCCCGTAGCTCAGCTGGATAGAGCGCCGGACTTCGAATCCGTAGGTCGTAGGTTCGAATCCTACCGGGCGTAATGAATGATTGCCTGCGAGGATGGCGGAATTGGCAGACGCACTGGACTTAGGATCCAATGCCGCAAGGCGTGGGGGTTCGACTCCCCCTCCTCGCAAGATGTTTAGCGCTACGTCAGATATAAAATGCTAAATCAGAATGTCTGACCCAAACCATTCAAAAGGTGTACACTATGAAGGTTGATGTTGAAACCCTGTCAGAAAACATGAAAAAAGTTCGCGTCGAAATACCCGTTGACCGTATTCAGCAGGAGTTTGAAAAAGTTTATCGTGAACTCGCTCAAAATGCTGTTATACCCGGGTTCAGAAAAGGGAAAATCCCCCGATCAATGCTGAAACTCAGATTCGGAGGCGATATAGAAAAACAAATTGGATATGAACTGATAGAAGAAACTCTGCCTGATGCAATGAAAAAGATTGAGGAAAACATTATTGGAATGCCGGATTTGAGCGAATGGTCTGTTGAGGAAAACCGGCCATTCGTCTATGAAGCAAAATTCCAGATCATGCCTCAGCTTGAATTGAAAGAGTATAAAAATATTGAGGTGCCAAAACAAAAAATTGATATTCCGGAAGAACAGGTCCAGGCGGGGCTTGAACGTATTCGTGACAATCAGGCAACATTTGAAGTCGTGGATGATCGCGCCGCAGAAAACGGCGACCGTATCTTCGGCCGGATTACTTTGAAAATTGACGATGAACCACTGCCGGGATGGACAAACAGATCACTGGATATTGATCTTGGAAAAGATACGTTTTTCCCGGGGTCTGGAATGGAAGATCAAATGATTGGCGCTAAAACAGGACAGGAACATTCGTTTACAGTTGATATTCCGGAAGAGTATGAATGGTATAAGGATGTTGCCGGAAAAACTGTTACCGCTGTTTTGAAACTGGATGATATCAAAACGAAGGTTATCCCTGAAATTAATGATGATCTGGCTATTGATATGGGTCTTGAAACTGTTGATGACCTGAAAAAGATGGTTCGGGATGAATTGGAACAGAAAACATCTGAGAGCGTCGAACAGGATTTTGAACAGGCAATGATGACGAAAATATGCGAGTTGAACTCGGTGACCGTGCCCGATATTATGGTTGAAAATGAAGCTGAACGAATCGTGGATCATTATTTTCAGCATCAGCAATCATTGACGGATGATCAAAAGAAACAGTTTGCAAAGTCCATGACACCAATGGCTGAAATGACTGTCAAAAGACGGCTGGTACTGGACAGAATAGCAGCGCTGGAAAATCTTGAAGTGACAGAAGAAGACGTAAATAATGCCTTCAGGGAAATGGCTGAATCCGCGGATAAAGATTGGGAAGCAATTCGAGCTGAATGGGAGCAGGAAGACGCTGTTGAAAATTTGAAGCGTGAACTGGCCCGAAATAAAGCGCTGGAATGGTTGAAAGAAAACGTTGTTATTATTGATCCACCACCTGAAAAAGCGCCTGCAGACAATGACACTACCCCGGACGCCAACGCTGCTGAAGCATCAGCAGAAGATATCGAATCTGAAAAGGAGTAACCAATGAAGGACCCCAAAATGCAGTTAATACCGATGGTTGTTGAGCAAACAAGTCGCGGCGAACGCGCCTATGATATCTATTCACGGCTACTCAAGGAAAATATTCTGTTTATCGGAACACCGATTGATGATCAGGTGGCAAATCTGGCAATTGCACAGTTGCTATATCTGGCCGCGGAAGACCCGGAAAAGGATATTAGTCTGTATATCAATTCACCGGGCGGTCATGTTATGTCCTGTCTGGCAATCTATGATACCATGCAATATGTTAAACCTGATGTGTCAACCATTTGTGTCGGACATGCCGATAGCGCCGCCGCAGTGCTGCTGGCCGCCGGAACACCGGGAAAACGGTTTGCGTTAAAAAATGCTCGAATAATGATTCATCAACCCTGGGGCGGTTTTCAGGGACAAGCATCCGATATCGATATCCATGCTCAGGAAATTTTGCGGATGAGACAACACCTGAATCAGATTATGGCAGACCATACCGGCCAGGATATCGAAAAAATCGCTCGGGATACCGATCGGGACTTTTTCATGTCAGCAGAAGAAGCCATTAAATACGGTATTATCGATAAAATGCTGGAGCACAATAAAAAGTAGCATATCATGAAAATTACTGGCGCCGAGTTTGTTTCGAGTGCTGTTGACATAGCCGGATACCCGGCAGCAACCCTTCCGGAAGTTGCATTTGCAGGCAGATCCAATGTCGGAAAATCGTCGTTAATCAATATGCTTCTGAACAGAAAAAAACTGGCCCGGACAAGTTCAACACCCGGAAAAACACAAACCATCAATTTCTATCGAGTCAATAATCAACTGTATCTGGTAGACCTGCCAGGATACGGTTTTACCAAAGCTCCCGAAAAAATTAATCTTCAATGGCGTAAATCCATCGATCAGTATTTTCGCAACAGAACCAGTTTATTCGGAGTATATCAACTGATTGATTCACGGCATCCACCGACTGCAATGGATATGCGCGTATGTGAATGGCTAAAGGAAACAGGGCTGCTAAAGGGCGTATGCGCCGTAAAAACAGATAAATTGGGAAGCAGCAAAATAAAACAGTCTTTGAATCGCATGGCAACATCGCTTCAGATACCACAAGATATGCCTTTGATCGCCTGTTCATCTCACACCAGAATTGGGCGTGATGAACTATGGACAAACATTTGCCATACAATACAAAATCCGGAACACTGATTTAAAAGTCACTTACTCTTGCCTTTGATCCAGAATAAACCCCGAAATGTTCGAGTTCCGCGAGGATAACCCTCGAGAAGCAACTCAAAGGGTTCGTTGACGACATCAGAAATCGCATGAATTTGATTCAGAATTACGCTGTTATACTCGGTATCAGCACCGGTCAAAATTCGATTTACATCGTCTTCTGATTCCAGTTGCGGCACTTTCCAGTCTGCATAAATGTAAAATGATGCCAGCATTGTCTGGCTGAAGTTCCATCCGGCGATTTTCGGGCGTTCTTCGACCGGTATCTGTGATAAAAAATCGTTTGTACTAATCCGAAGGTTTTTGTGCTGGTCAATCAGGTTCATTGGAACTGAGAACAGGCCTGTGTAAAGCATTGCCATACAAAGGAAAATACAGAAAAAAGGTGTTATTCGTTGTTGTCTGAACCGGACTATCGCAAAGAAACACACAATGGTTCCGGTTATGCTGATGATCTGACCGGGTCCTGGTTGCGTAACTGCGGCATGCAAACCAGCCGGGATTTTGTTCAAAAACGGTCGCGCTGCCCATGGAGATATCGTAAACACCAGAAGAAGTGTCACACACAGACCAGCAATCCATCCTGTGTAATGCCGAACCCAGCGTGTATTGCTGTTTTTGATATAATCGGCGGCCAGCATGGCATAAGCCGGCAGAACCGGCAGGAAATAGATATCGCGTTTGGTAACCGGAATGGTTAGCAGGACCAGAGTCCCGATGGCCCAGATCAACAGAAATAGTGTTGTTTTTTTTGCTTCCGGGGAGGAAACCCTGAATCGTTTGACGATCTGGTACATTCGAACAAGCAGAAAAAATGTCCATGGAAAACTGTACATCAAAGCTGTTATCAAATAATAGTCATAGTTGCGCGGTTCCAGATGACCTTTGTGAACGGCTTCACCTGTAAACCGGCCGAAATGATTGGTAACCAGCCATTCATTCCATGTTGCCTCATCAACCCGCGCTCTGAACATACCGACCCATGTACCTGAGATGGCTCCAAAAAGCAGCAAACCGGCAATCAGCCAGATCAGATGCCGTGGACGAAAATGTTTTGTCGTCTGATACATAAATGATGCAGCAATCAACCCGGAAAAAGCAGTTCCGATCAGAACTGGACCGATAAATCCCTTGGACAGAAACGCGCCTGCCGCGAATAAACCGGCCGGCAGATACAAAACGGGACGATCCGTGTAAAAAATCTCAACCAGACACCAGACACAGGCCATGACAAAAAAGGATAACGCGGCATCGGGGCGTATCCAGTGGAAATTCTCAACAAATCCAACCATCGTTGCCAAAACAGCCGCTGTGACAAGCCCTGCATTCTGACCCAGCAACCGTCGCGCCGTCAAACCAGCAAACAGCAGAACGCCAATACCCCAGAGCGCCGTTACAAAACGGGCTGTCCCGGCGATGTGTGACCTGTCACCGGTTAATCGAATCGCCGCAGCTACCGATGCGTGATAAAGGGGCGGTTTTTCAACAAATGGTTGGCCGGCAAGATGCAAAACGATCCAATTGCCAGTTTCCGCAATCTCAAGCGATTTGGCGGCAACACGCGGCTCATCCGGTGTCCATAAGTCCCGGTCAAAAATACCGATGAAACAGACGAGTCCAATCAAAATCAAAACAATAATTGTGTAATACCTGTGATTTTCCAAGTAAACTCCATTGGCGATTTTACAGAATCGCTAACCAGATAATTGTAATAACAAATGCTTAACTATTTCCGAAGCGTAACTCGTTCCCACATTAAAAATTATATAATGATGGTGACCATTTATAAATAAAAAAAGAGTGCATCATTCACCCGTGATGAACTATGGACAAACATTTGCCGTACAATACAAAATCCGTAACACTGATTATATAGTCTCCCACTCTTGCTGTTCTGAGCGTTTCTGAGAGTGAGTTGACTTGACAGCCACCGGCTGCTTCGCAGACGAAGATTTAGATTGGAGAAACATGAAGTGGTGAAAACACTTTAGAGCCATATTATATCTTTAAACAGCTCCTGGTCTATCATTAAAGTCACCTGTAAATATTGAGTGGAGTAACAATCCGCTCAGCTTCGATTGACAATTCACTTTTAAAAATATAGAAATTCCTTGGTGTTTGGGAGATTATTGATATGAAACTCGATCAGCAAAGAATGCAAGAACAGGCAGAATTTATTCGTAAAATGAGTGATAAAGGTTGTTGCAGAATCGCACTGGTTTCTATATACAACTTTGAAAATACATCAATTCGTTACTTTATTCCTATGCTTCGACAAGCTGGCCATCAGGTTCAAGTAATATATTTCAAGGATTATTATGTAAATGACGCATTACAACATACATCTAAAGATGAAGACGATTTCATCAGTTTAATACGTGATTTCAATCCTCACTTTGTAGCGCTATCGGTCGGTAGTTCTACAATTGTCGAAATTGCCCAGCGATTAACTGACCTGATTCACGAAAAAACGGGTACATTCGTATTATGGGGGGGCATTCATGCAATGGTTGCACCGGATGAAAGCTTACAGTTCGCCGATGCTGTTTGTTTAGGTGAAGGTGAGTTGGCATTGTTGGAGTTTGCAAATGCATTCATCAATAACAAGGACATTACACAAATACAGAATATTTGGGTACGAAAATCCGGTAAAATAATAAAAAATGATGTAAGACCTCTTATAGAGAATATTGACGTTCTGCCATTACCTGACTACTCGAATGAAAACAAATTTGTTGTAAAATCCGGAATAGTCCCCCAAGACCCACATCAATTTACAACCTGGCAATATCTGGGTTTATCGGCACGTGGATGCCCATTCTCTTGTTCTTTCTGCATGAACAGCATATTAAAATCGATTTTTCGGTGTCGGGCAGTACGGCGGAAAACTGTTGATAGCTTGATACATGAACTGGAATACGTGAGACAAACTCTTCCACATGTTGGTTCTATTGGTTTTATTGATGAAGTCTTCCTGATTGACAAAGATTGGATTATGGAGTTCAAAGATAAGTATCGTGAAAAAATCAATATGCCTTTTCTTATTCAAAATACTCCCGGACTTGTTGAAGATTGGCATTTATCCGAGTTGAAAAAAGCAGGATTGTTTGAAGTTGGAATGGGTATACAAAGTGGTTCCGAAAGAATCCGTAAAAAAATCTTTCATCGCAATACAACGAATGAAGAAGTTAAAGCGGCAGCTCATGCTTGTCACCGGCATGGTATTGATTTAAAATTTGATCTGATTTTCGATAATCCATTTGAAAATGAATCTGATAAAAAAGAGCTTCTTGATCTATTACTGAGCCTTCCTCGTCCTTTTGAGTTTTGTACTTATAGTCTTGTTTGGTTTCCTAAAGTTCCAATCACACAAATGGGGATAGATAAGGGTTTTATTACAGCCGAAGATACAGAAGATAAAGCACACAAAGCATTCCGTCAGTGGGCAGTTTCATTAAATTACAAACGTTCTACGGATGAGCAGTTTTGGATTTCATTGTCTATGCTTACCGGCAAGCCATGGGTACCTAAAGCTTTTATCAAATGGCTAAGCAAAAATTCTACGGTTCGTAAAAAACCCCAAATATTGGCGCCTTTAATCAAACTTAACTCTTATATCTATTGGTTTTACAAAGGTGTGCCAGTATTGCTTAAAGGCCAAATTTCGTTGCGTTTAATTCGGAAACGATGGAAATACATACTTAGCGCTCTTAAATAGTCCTTCCATAAACCCTAAACCTTCCGCCCCAATCCCTACGCCATGGTTGCACCCCTTCTACCTTCAACCTTCTACCCTTTACACTCTATTCCAGTCTTGAACAACCCCCGCATCTCCGGTTATCATGGCAATGACCGTGATTTTTTCGTTTTAACAAAGGTTTTATTAATATGAAAATAATTCATACCTCCGACTGGCATCTTGGACGCACATTGTATGGCAGAAAACGATTTGAAGAGTTCGAACAGTTTCTGGACTGGATGCTGAACACCATTATTCAGGAACAGGCCGATGCGTTGCTGATTGCCGGTGACATTTTTGATACAACAACGCCGCCAAACCGCGCGCAAAGCATGTATTACCGGTTTCTGTGCCGCACCGCTGCTTCAACCTGCCGACATGTCGTCATTGTCGCCGGAAACCATGATTCACCATCTTTTCTGAACGCGCCACGCGAACTGCTGCGCGAATTGAACATTCATGTGGTCGGGAACAGCTCCACTGATCCCGCTGATGAAATTATTGTGTTGTACGATTCCAGCGGCGAACCGGAACTGATTGTGTGCGCCGTGCCTTACCTGCGTGACCGCGATATCCGAAGAAGTGAACCCGGTGAAAGTTTTCAGGACCGGGACAGAAAAATGCAACAGGGTATCATGGATCATTATGCTGGTATTACGGAAGTCGCCAACAAACTGCGCAACGAATTTGGAACCGGCATCCCGGTTGTCGTGATGGGTCACCTGTTTACACAAGGTGGCAAAACAGTGGAGGGCGACGGCGTCCGCGAACTGTATGTCGGGTCACTGGCACATGTTCCGGCAGAAATATTTTTATCTAAAACCGATTACACCGCGCTGGGACACCTGCATGTTCCGCAGAGCGTTGCAAACAACGAAACCGTCCGTTACAGCGGCTCACCGCTTGCAATGGGGTTTCGTGAGTCCACTCATAAGAAAAGTGTCTGTATTGTTGAATTTAAAAGCCGAAATGGAGTGGCATCATCTGCCAAAACCGCTGAAAGCAATAAAACAGGGTCGGGTTCTGACAATCACTCCGGTCAATGTAAACCATCTATACGTCTTGTTGACATACCTGTGTTTCAAAAACTGATGCGGATTGAAGGCGCTCTGGATACGATTACCGATCAATTGTCGGAATTGGTTAAATCCGGCCAAAGCATCCTGGTGGAGATTGAATATACCGGGGAGTCGGCAATCGGTAATCTGCGTGAAACACTGGAAGAAATGACGGTGGGAACTCAAATTGAGATACTGCGAATAAAAAATCTGAGTTTTAACCGGAGCGCCATGAAACCTGTGCGGCCGCAAGAAACACTTGATGAACTGACTCCGGAAGATGTTTTTGTTCGATGTATGGACAATGCAAACGTTCCTGAGGAGACACGACCGGATTTGATTCGCGCATATCGTGAAATACTTCAGTCATTGCATGAAACAGATAGTCATGCTGAATAGTGGTGAAATATGAAAATTAAGGAAATACGACTGAAAAATTTGAACTCGTTGACAGGGGACTGGTGTATTGATCTGACGCATCCGGACTATTTATCGGATGGTATATTTGCCATTACCGGACCGACCGGATCCGGCAAATCAACTCTGCTGGATGCGATCTGTCTTGCGATGTATGGCCGAACGCCCCGACTTGACAGAGTAAACCCGTCATCAAACGAAATCATGTCGCGGGGTACTGCGGAATGTTTCGCCGAAGTCACATTTGAAACGCAGGCCGGTCATTTCAGATGTTCATGGCGGCAACATCGGTCACGTATGAAACCCGATGGGGACCTTCAAAAGCAGCGGCATGAAATCGCCGATGCCGATACCGGCCAGGTTTTGGAAAACCGGCAACGAGATGTCGCGCAGAAAATCATATCGGTAACCGGAATGGATTTTGATCGTTTTACTCGTTCGATGATGCTGGCTCAGGGCGGGTTCGATACGTTTCTGAAAGCGGCTCCGGATCAAAGAGCGCCAGTGCTGGAACAAATCACCGGAACAGAAATTTATAGTGAAATCTCCATGGCAGTTCATAACAGACGCAGGGAAGAACAGAATATACTTGAACGTTGCAGGGCCGAACTGGCCGGAATGATACTGCTTGGTGAAGACGAAGAAAACCGGCTCAAGGCAGAGCTTAAAGAATTGAATGAAGCAATTACGGGTTTGTCTGAACAGATAAAAACTGAAAAAAGCGCGCTCGACTGGCTTCAAAAAATTGACGGGCTGAAACGTGATATTGAACAACTGAAAAGCGACCGCTCAAACCTTGACCAACGCCGAAAAGCGTTTGAGCCGGACAAAAAGCGATTGGAGAATGCGCAACGGGCTCTTGAACTGGAGGCCGACTTTTCAACGCTCCAAACCCATCGACAGGAACAGAAAAACGATTCGGACAGCAAAGACGAATGTGACCAAATCCTGCCCGAATTCCGTGAAAATGTGTCGAAAACCGATAACGCGTACCAGAATGCTCAGGAAAATCGTGATCACTGTAAAACGCAACTGGATGATCTGATGCCGACCGTAACCAAAGTGCGGCTATTGGACTCCAAAATAACGGAAAAAGAAATTCAGTTGACTCAGTATAATGATGATATTGAGAATCAGAAACAAAGTGTGGCTTCGTTGCGCTCCGAATATGAAACCGAAAACAATTCGCTGAAAAATTTTGAGGAAAATGAAACCGAAATAATGGGCGAAATGCAGAAACGCAGCAAGGATGAAACGCTTGTTGAGCAGTTTGCCGGAATCCAGCAGTCGTTCAGAACGCTTGAGAAAAAATATACAGAAGTTGACAGGATAAAAACTGTGCTGGCCGCTGCGGCTGAAGACACCAAACGTAAAATCGACGAATGGAAACAGGCGGAGCAAAAACGGAAGGCCGAAAAAGAGCGTTTGAATGCGATGAAGTTGAAAGCAGAGGAGTTAAAAGCGGACCTTGAAAAGCGGCTCAAAGGGAAACTGCCGGGTGAATGGCGGCAGATACTGGACACATTGAAACAGCGCAAACAAGCGCTGGAAACGTTGAGTCAGACTCTGGCAAAACTGAAAGAAACAGATCAGGCAAACGAACGGTTTGCGGGTGAACGCGATACGGTTGCGGCGCAGGCGGTGGAGACCGAAACGGTGTTGAGGGAGACTGTGGCTGACCAGGAGGCAGTGGAGAAGGAGATTGATGATCTTCAAAAGACTCTGCAGCATGCGCGTTCTATTCAGTCGCTTGACGAGGCCCGTCTTCATTTGCGCGATGGGGAAGAGTGTCCGTTGTGCGGAGCTACGGAGCATCCATTTGCCAGGGGAGTTACAGCCGAAACGGATCAGACTGAAACTGCGCTGGAAAAGGCGAAGGGGCGGCAGAAATCGTTGAATCAGGCGGTGGCCGATTTGCAGAAACGGCTTGGAAGTCTGAAAGAATCGGTTAATAGCAAACATGACCGACTGCAGGAATTGATAGTTGTCGGTGACGAACTTGAGCGGAATATTCAGGCGCTGATTGCGGATTTGGGTATTGAAGCGGAGAAGACCGGGTTGGACGCCGGGGTGCGGACGGCGGTGAGTGAAGTGGAGCGGGAAATGAATGACGCTCAGCAGACTGTTAAGGGTATGGAGGAACAGCAGAGCGCTCTGGATGATGTAAGAAAGCAGATCGAACAGGAAACGGAGCGTGTTCAGCAGACTGAAAGCGACTTTCGTGACGTGGAACATCAGAAAATTCTTTCAGAACGGGATATGTTGCGGGCGGAAAAAGAGATGACAACCGCCACGGACGAGTTAATCGGTGTGCGGGATGAGGTGACGGCGGATGTCAGGGAATGGAGTGTTCAGGAGCTGAACCGGGAAAATCTGGACACGGCTCTGGCTGAGCTGGACGAGCGACGGAAGCGATGGCGGGAATTGGCGGAACAGAAGACCCGGATAAACAATGCTGTAGTGGAAACACGTGGGAAAATTCAGGGTTTGGAGGCACGAATTGAGACGGCTGAAACGAATCTGGGACGGGTTGAGGGAAATTTAAAAGAACAGCAGACACGTTTGGATGCGCTGCGACGTGAGAGGTTCGAACGGTTTGATGAACGTTGTCCGGATGATGAACTGGAACGGTTCACAGAAGCGCTGAAAGCGGCGGATACGTATGTCGAAACCTGCCGGAAGGCCAGAGAGGATGCTGTCCGACAGCTCGAAACAACACAGAAGAAACTGGAACATCTTCAAATGGAACTGGACAAACGT
>PWNJ01000186.1 GCA_003558985.1 candidate division CSSED10-310 bacterium | reverse complement strand
CCTGCCGCGCGGCCCGGCGTATGACAACATCCTCCTCGTCCAAGTGAACGGCGAGCGGCTCCACGGCTTCCGCGCCCAACTCGCCCGCGTTCTGGACGGCCTCGAAGCGTTCCTCGCCGTCTACGCCGGGATCCACGATGGTTTCCACGTCCGCCGCCGGGGCGGGAGCCGCGGCCAACGCGGCCAGTAAGGTCAAGGCGATCGCCCAAGGCCCAAGACAGCCTTTCCATTTCACGGTCTTCATGAGACACCCCCTCCACAGGTTGGAATCGCGTTAGACATGTCACGGCCCCTCCTTACGTTGCTCGGAGACGGTCAGTCAGCCGCATCGATGTCATGCCAAGTTGAAAATAATGCACCGGTCCCAAAGCGATTGTCAACACACCGAGTTGACAAGAACATTGCCCAACCACCGCCTAGAAGAAGAATCGTCACGTGTTGGACGACGCTAGGCGTCATCACGTATACTAAGAGCGCGTTCGCTCAAGAGTGAATCCTTCATCCCCCGGGGGCCCGTAGCTCAGCGGTTAGAGCTGCTGACTCATAATCAGTAGGCCGTAGGTTCGAATCCTACCGGGCCCACCATTCCCCACATGCCCCCTCCGCGCTGGCGGGCTCGCGGCTGTTCGCAGCGGCGGGCGGGCTGTTGCTAGCCTACCGTGATTCGTATGTAAGACTCTTCTCACGTGTAGGCCTCTCTTGCGGCTCATGTTTTGTGGTACGATTGCGTTTGAAGGGAATGGCCGAAACTTCCGATCGCCTGCTGTGTGGCTGCTGCTAAAACCTTCTTCCTTTGTTCGATATCCATGAGCCGCGAGCACGCTCGTGGAACTCTTCGCGAGCGGCTTTTAAGGGTGGAAATTGGCTTGAAGCTCCCCATCCCAGCCGATTGGGGTTAGTTTCGGAGTTGACAGTCCTTCCCCGAAAATGGCAAGCTTAGTATATTCTCTCCGTCTGCCGTGACTGGCGAGCTTAGCGTGGAACCGACCACGAGGAAGCGGCAGGCAGCCGTATCGCCGATCGCCTGGGCGCTGGAGGAACCCCTGTGTAAAAGGGGGGCCGCCAGAAGCTTGAAGCGAGGGGCGTTTTCCCCGTTTTTACCCCTACCATCCGCAGGAGAACTACATGCGTAAGACGCCTTTATGTGAAGCGCAGCAGACTCTTGGCTGTAAGATCGTGGACTTCCAAGGCTGGGCGATGCCAGTACAGTATGACGGAATTCTGGAAGAGCACCACCATACCCGCACTCGGGTTTCTGTGTTTGATTGCTCCCACATGGCCGAGTTCCGGGTCGAGGGGGAAGAAGCAATTCAAGCGTACGGACGTCTCGTTACCAACGATATCTCTTCCTTGCTGGCCGGGCGAGCCCGGTATGGGGCGCTTACCACGGCCGAGGGCGGCATCATTGATGATGTCATCACCATGCGCACGGCCGAGGACGCTCTTTATGTCGTGGCCAACGTGTCCACGGCCGAGACCATCTCCTCCATCTTGACCGCCATTTCTCCCGGCGTGCGGGATGTGTCGGACGAAACCGCCAAGATCGACGTGCAGGGACCAGAGTCGCGGGATGTGTTGACGCGGATGGGATTCGCCGCGGCGGGGGAATTGCGGTATTTCCACAACAAATGGGTGACCTGGGAGGGATGGAACCTCCTGCTGTCCCGCACGGGCTACACGGGAGAGTTGGGGTATGAGCTGTTCGTCCCCAACGAAGCGGCTGTTTCGCTGTGGCAGGCCTTGTTGGAGCACGAGGCCGTGAAACCCGCGGGGCTTGGAGCGCGGGACACCTTGCGCCTTGAGGTGGGCTATCCCTTGAGCGGACAGGACTTCGACAAGAGCCGGACGCCGCTCGAGGCCAATATGCATCCCTTCATCGCTTGGGACACCGAATTTCCCGGCAAGGCCATCTTGGAAAAGCAGAAGGCCGATGGCGGCCACCAACGGTTGACCGCCATTGAGACGGAAGACCGCCGGGCGCCCCGCTCCGGCTTTGAAGTGTTTGACGGCGACCAGAAGGTAGGGGTGGTGACCTCCGGGGGGTATGGCCCCAGCGTGGGGCATGGTGTCGGCCTGGCCTATCTCGACCCCGGTTACCAAGAGCCAGGGCACGATCTTACGGCGGGTCCCCGCCAGCTTTCCATCAAGACGGTCCAGCTTCCGTTTTACAAGAAGGGCACGGCGCGGAAGTAGGCTGGGACCGTGTGATTATACACGCGGAACTTATTCAAACAGCTGGTCATTCCGGGGAGCGCACATTGGGGGCTGCATGCAGCCCACGGGAGCATCCGGCTGGCAAACATGTTGACTTGACTTAGAAGGAGCGCGCAACCTCATGAATCCGGAACACCTCAAGTACACCAAGGAGCACGAGTGGATCGGGGAGATGGACGGCGTCCATGCCGTGGGCATAACCACCCACGCCCAGGAACAGTTGGGGGACATCACCTTCGTGGAGCTTCCGGTTGTTGACACGGAGGTGAAGGCCGGGACCCCCGTGGTGACCATCGAATCGGTCAAGGCCGCCAGCGATGTGTATGCGCCCGCGGCGGGCACGGTGTGCGCCGTGAACGACGATCTCGAAGGTCAGCCGGAGCTGGTTAATCAGAGCCCGTACGAGGATGGCTGGCTCTTCAAATTGGAGGGCGTGGACGCCAGCGAGTTGGACAAACTCATGGACGCCGCGGCCTATAAAGCGTATCTAAAGGAGCTGGACGACGCATGAATTGGGCCCCCACCACCCCCGAAGAACGCGAGGAGATGCTCGCGGCCATCGGCGTGAAATCCGTGGATGAGCTATT
>PWNJ01000059.1 GCA_003558985.1 candidate division CSSED10-310 bacterium | reverse complement strand
GGTCCGCTGGTCAATACAGCGGCTCCGACATCCGGCAGAATATGTGTGTCCTCACGGTCTCCACTGACCGGAACCGTCGGCGATTGCAGTGTTGGCGGGACGTTGGGAACACACATGAAAAAAGCCGGATGGGACGGCATTGTTATTACGGGTCGAGCGGATACACCGTGCGGCATTAGCATACATGATCAGTCCTGCACATTTGAGGATGCTACGTCCCTGACCGGCTGGACAACTGACCGGGTGGCGCGCCATCTGAAACAAAACGGCAGTGTTTTCTGTATCGGACCGGCGGCCGAAAACGGTGTCCGGTTTTCAAATATATCCGTGGACGGCCACTATTTTGCCGGCCGAAACGGGCTGGGACTGGTGGCAGCCTCAAAGAATCTGAAGTATCTGACGATCAAAGGCGCCGGTAAAACAGCAGTTTTTGATTCGCAGGAATTGAAACATGCGCGCGAAGATATCTTCCGATTAATAGCCGCATCGCCGATCCTGTTCGGTGAACTCGGACTGACGCATTACGGAACAGGCGCCCTGTATGATTTGATGGACAGCCGCCACATGATGCCGACGGATAATTTTCGGAAAACACGGTTTGACTCCGCCGGAAAAATGAATCCGCATGCCTATAAAACAAAGTATGGCACCGCGAAAAGTGGATGCAGGGGCTGTCATATATTGTGTAAAAAACAAACGCGTGATGGTCGGGCGGTGCCGGAATTTGAGACGATGTCGCATTTTTCTGCATTGCTTGAGAATGAGGATATTGAATCGGTGCTGGAAGCGAACCGGTTATGCAATCAATTGGGAATGGATACGATCAGCGCCGCGGCGACACTGGCCTGTTACAGTGAAATAACCGGTCAGAAAATCACCGGAAACCGTTTGCCGGAGCTTTTGATGGAGATTGGTACCGGAACCGGTGAAGGCGCGGCCTTGAAAGGGGGCAGCGCAGCGTATGCGGCATCGGTGGGAAAACCGGACGCTTCAATCAGTGTCAAGGGTATGGAACTTGCGGCGTATGATCCGCGTGGAGCGTATGGTATGGCGCTGGCCTACGCCACATCAACCCGTGGGGCATGCCATTTGCGCGCTTATCCGATCGGGCATGAAATACTTAGAAAACCGGTTGCGACCGATCGTTTTTCGTTTAGCGGCAAGGCGCGTATCATCAAGATTGCTGAAGATATCAACGCGGTTGTTGACGCTTTGACCGCATGCAAATTTGTGTTCCTGGGCGTGACGCTGGAAGAATATGCCCGCGCATGCTCCGCCGTAACAGGTGTCCATGTAACCGCTCAGGATTTGCTGGCAGTGGGCGAACGGATCTATTATCACGACAGAATTATGAACGCTTTGAACGGGTTTGATGCCTCGTTCGATGATCTCCCGGAACGGTTTTTTAACGAGGCCGGAACCGATGGGCCGGGATTTCAGGTGCCGCCGCTGAATCGCGATGATTTCCTTGCCACACGTGAAAAATACTATCGCATTCGGGGTCTGGATAAAAACGGCATGCCGACAACCGAAACCGCAGAAAAACTGGGGTTGGATTGGTGAGTTCGTCCGTTTTATGCTTGACATAATATGTGATACGTAATATCTTTTGGGTATGATTCGCTCTTTTGCCTGCAAAGATACCGAAGAACTTTTTAACGACAGACAGGCGCTTCGCTTTCAATCATTTGAAAAACAGGCGCGGAGGAGGCTAATGGTTTTGCATGCTGCACCGAGTCTGAATGCATTGATGCTGAATCCCGGAAATATGTTCCATTCGTTAAAAGGCAAGAGGCAGGGTCAATATGCTATCAGCATCAACAAACAATGGCGTGTCTGCTTTGAATGGCGTGATGGTCATGCTTATAAAGTAGCCATAGTCGATTATCATTGAGGTAGAAGTGATGAGTAAAAAGGATTATCTGAACCCAATAACTCCAGGCGAAATTTTACTGGAAGATTTTATGAAACCCCTGGATATAAGTATGAACAGACTGTCCAGAGATATTGCGGTTCCTCCAAACAGAATAAGTGAGATTGTAAATGGGAAAAGAAGTATTTCTGCGGACACAGCGCTGCGGCTGGAGCGATATTTTGGTGTTGAAGCACAATTCTGGCTGAATCTTCAGTCCGAATATGATTTGCGAGTCATGAAACGTAAAATCGGTCACGATATTTATCAAAGAATTCTGCCGCTGAAAAAGTGTTCGAATCAATCAATGTCAACGGGCGTGTAACCATTGTTTTGAACTGTGTTTTACACAGCAAGGTCAATGAAACAATTTATCTTAAAAGACTACAGATTGTTTTTTGGCTATTGAATTTAAGAAATTAAAATCCTGAAACAGGAGACAAGTGGAATGGAAGGAATGATACAAAAATATGCGGATAAACTGGTGAACACAGGATTGTGCGAATCTGGAGCTCCGCTTATCGGGTTTGTTGATGCCGATGTTATCTGGAACCGTGATGATTCGTTGCAGAAGGAACTGCAAAAAGTGTTTGACAGCATTATCATCAACTCCATCCTGTTTGCTCCGCCAGCGGAACCATACTGTACGATTATTGATTATCTGGCCGCGTCTGGTGAACCGGCGATTTATCCGAAAGATTGCGAAACCCGGACTTTTATTCATGATCTGCCGGTAGCCCGAACGCTTGATGCCGGTACGATTGTTGAAGCGTTGAAACGCAGAAAATCACTGATTGTGCCGGGTCAGGGTATTGTAACCTTTGGAACTGTCAGTCCGGAACAGGCCTTTATTGTGTACAGTTCGGTCTGTTTTGCTGTTTTCGTCAAATTCTTT
>PWNJ01000205.1 GCA_003558985.1 candidate division CSSED10-310 bacterium | reverse complement strand
GGACGCTGCGAAGCAGCCTCGCGGCCAAAAGCCGCGCCGGGAAAGGGTAAATCATTGTAACCGAAAAGTGACACGATCTCTCCTCACAGGAGAGAACGCAGTTGTTCCGGAAATGCCGCCAGGCAGAGACGGTTACAACGCGAGAGAGGTCCTCATGCGTAATGAAATTTAATATTTCTTTCCTGGCGTTTTGGTAAACCCCATCATAAGAACGCCTGATTTGTGGTTGAATTTGTTATCAATAAAGGATTTTGCCAACCCGTAGGGGCGTTCGCCGAACGCCCTCAAGTGCGCCGGCAAGCGACGGTTACAATAGTCAATAGTCAATAGCCAATAGCCAATAGTCAATGGTTTGTATGGCGCTACATCGGCATTCGTCTGCGCATATTTATCCATTGGTAATTGTGAATTGTTAATTGACTATTGATAATTGGTGCGCCGGCAAGATTAAGAGGTTGAAGGGTTGCGAACCAATGTTTTGCCCTTGACAACGTTGATAAAGCTATTATAGTTAGACATGCCTAACTTTGGGCGCTTTGTCAGGAGTATGTTATGGGGTATACAGTCGGATCCATTTCGGAATCTCAGGAAGATTATCTTGAAACGATTTACCATTTAATTGAAAAACGCCGGTTTGCGCGCGTCAAGGATATTGCGGACGACCGCAATGTTTCAATGGCCTCGGTCAACAATGCATTGAAACGGCTGGCACGCGATGGTCTTGTTGAACACGTATCTCGAGGTATAGTTCTGTTGACAACGGATGGTGAATCGCTGGCTCGGCGGATTATTCGTCGCCATGAATTTGTACGTGATTTTCTGGTATCCATCCTTCGAGTGACACCGGAAACCGCTGAAAAAGACGCATGCAGTTTTGAACATTTCATGAGTCGCGAAACTTTTGATCGAATGATCATTTTTTTTGAGTTTATAACCTCTTGCGGATTAAATATTCAGGACCGCTTTGATGATTATCAGAAACGGGTGTTGTCTCCGGAGGCCGCCGAAGCGTGTGATCCAGGTTATTGTCACCGGCATCGGCATGGCAGGCGGATTCCGAACCGG
Source organism: candidate division CSSED10-310 bacterium (assembly GCA_003558985.1). Lineage (GTDB taxonomy): Bacteria > CSSED10-310 > CSSED10-310 > CSSED10-310 > CSSED10-310 > CSSED10-310. The sequence goes on along the minus strand of PWNJ01000205.1, from coordinate 1,751 downwards.
AGTCTGACCGACCTGAAACCGGGCGAATCGGGAGTTGTCGGTCGAATCGTCGCTTCTCCGTTGATACGTCAGCGTCTGATAGATATGGGTGTGTTGCCGAATGTTGAAGTGACGCTTTTACGGATAGCGCCGCTGGGTGATCCTCTTGAGATCAAACTGCGCGGTTACAATTTATCGTTACGAAAGGAAGAAGCCGCGGCAATTCTGCTGAAAACAACCGAAGGCGAAACGGATGATCAGAAAGTAAAAACAGATGAAAACAGCTAAAGATGATAAAAAAATAACAGTCGCGCTAGCCGGCAATCCCAATTCAGGCAAGTCATCCGTATTCAACAAACTTGTCGGCGGCGCTCAGCATATCGGCAATTATCCCGGCGTTACCGTGGAAAAATACCAGGGTTCCATTCGGCATGACGGCACATTGCTTGAGATAACCGATCTGCCCGGCACATACAGTCTGACATCCTATTCGCAGGAAGAAGTTATCGCGCGCCGGTTTCTGGTTGAAAACACTCCGGATGTCGTGGTGAATGTTGTCGATGCCGGAAACCTTGAACGCAATCTGTATCTGACGGTTCAGCTTATGGAAATGGGGTTAAATGTCATTGTGGCCCTGAACATGATGGATGAAGTGCGCCGCAAGGGGATTGTCTATAACATTGATATGTTATCCGAGCTTCTGGGTTGCCCGGTGGTGGAAACGGTCGCCAGTCAGGGCATCGGCATTTCTGAACTGAAAACTTCCATTGTCAAAACCGCCGGTCGCACAGATCTGGTTCCGGTGGATTACAGCGGTATTTTGGGCGAGGAAGTCGCTCGGTTGACGCCGTTGATTTCCGGTAAAACTTCATATAATCCAGCATTCGCAGCAGTTAAATTGCTGGAAGACGACCAGGAAGTTGCTGATGAGCTGCGCGCTCATTCCGGGTCTGAAACTATTTTTGATGAGGTTACCGACAGTATGCAGCGTATCGAACGCCAAACCGGTATGAGCTCATCGGTTGTGCTGGGTGACAAGCGCTATGGGTTTGCGGCCGGACTTGTGCGTGAAATTACCGTCAAAAGCCCGGAAGACATGCGATACACCGTTACTGAAATGGTCGATTCGGTTGTTACAAACCGTTTTTTCGGTATTCCGGCCTTTGCACTGGCCATGTATCTGACCTTCTGGATTACGTTCACACTCGGCACCCCTCCTATGGACTGGATCGAATCCGGATTTGAATATCTGTCAGCCTTCCTGACAACTGTCATGGCGGATACTTGGTTCCGCTCGCTGCTGGTGGACGGCATTATCGCCGGAGTCGGCGGCGTCATTGTTTTTCTTCCCAATATTGTGCTGCTGTTTATGTGTATCGCATTTCTGGAAGATACCGGCTACATGGCGCGGATCGCATTTATTATGGACAGAGTCATGCATCGAATGGGCCTGCACGGTCGCAGTTTTATCCCGTTGATGATCGGATTCGGCTGCACAATACCTGCAGTCATGGCCACTCGAACTATACGTGACCGACGCGGCCGTTTCACAACCATGATGATTTTGCCGCTGATGTCCTGCGGCGCGCGGCTGCCGATTTATCTGATGGTGATACCGGCGTTTTTTCCGCGTCAATGGCATACACCCATGTTGTGGAGCATCTATCTGGTCGGTGTGCTGCTGGCGTTTATCGCTGCCATTTTGCTGCGTAAAACGCTGTTTCGCGGCGAAAATGAGCCGTTCGTCATGGAACTGCCACCATCTCGTATGC
>PWNJ01000081.1 GCA_003558985.1 candidate division CSSED10-310 bacterium | reverse complement strand
TGGCGTCTTCGCTGAGCTTACCGTCGGAGGGGGCAGACTTGGAGGCTTTGACCTTGACCGGCCTTTCGGCCAGCCCGACACCGAACGTGATGCCGGCCTCGATGCCGCCCAGTATCTGGATTATGGTGCCGCTGCTCAGGCCGGCCAGCGCCCCGGCGTCGTAATCGAAATCGAACCGGACATCTTCCGGCTCCATCGACTGCTCCCACTGCAGGCGGAAGCTGAATTCTTCCTCAAGCGGATCGTAGTATGGTTCCAGGTCCTCGGCGTCGTATCCGAAGAGGTCTGCTATCTGTTCGGCCAGTTCGGCGTAAGAGCTGAAGGTCGGTGCCCCATCATCGTCCAGCAGCGGATCGATCAGGGACTCCTGGAGTGATTTTCCGAAATCCAATATATCGCCGACCGTCCTGTCGGTAGCAAAAGGCAGGTCGGTATCCAGTAGGTCGCCGTTGTTGAACCGACTCAGTGCTTCGGCAACATAATCCTGGAGGCTCAGGAGCTCCGCGGCGTGGAGTCGGGACAGCGGTAGGAGCTCGTCGATGTTCTCGACATTGAAATCATAGGATGTGGAATCGAAAATATCCGACGCCGTCAGTTCAATCTGCGCATTGCCGGGCGACGAATAATCACCTAAAGACAGGGCCAGGGGAGCGATCAGGCGGAAACTGCCGCTGAGTTCCGGGGAGGAGAATTCCAGTCCCTGCCCGGCGCTCAGTTCGGCAACCGTCACCCGGTTTCCGTTCTCAGAATGGAATATTCCAGAGGAAAAATCGGCATTGAAAGCGAATTTTGCGCCCCCGATATCCAGTTCAAAAAGGCCCGCTGACAGCAGCATTCCTGCCTCGCCCAGCCGGATCGAAACGCCAGCATCCAGGTCGGCGGCTTTGACGAACATACGGTCGGCCGGGGTTTCGGTCTCATCGAGGAGGAAGCCGAAGGCCAGTTCCGTGCGGACACGTAGAGACGCGGTGACATCGCCGGCGACGGAAAAGCCGAAATGCGCCAGGTGCTGGTTGAAAAGCTGCGTGTCCAGTGTAACGTCATGAGAAAACGTTGAATTGATCGGCAGACGCATCCCCACAAAATCACCGTCGTCGTGTTCGACCAGAGACGGCAGCGGGATGTCCCAGGGGGATTCGATATGCTCGGCCCATCGTTCGGCCAGCGACCAGAAAGAAACCTCATCATCAGCAATGTCGGCAAGAGGTTCCAGCAGTTTGGTCTCCCAAAGCTGTTCAAGTCCGACAAAATCGCCCATTGTCAGCGCCGTGCCGGGGATTTCCGTGGAACCAAGCAGGTCGTGGTCGTTCAGGTGCGAAGCAATATCCACAATATCACCAATTCCCTGCGTGAGAGTATCCACTTCAAAATTGCGGTCGAGTTCTGTTTGAGCGAGCAGGTGGTTATAAACGCCTCGGTCTAAAATAGCGGTCAGCGAATCCAAAGGACTCATCCCGGACTCTGTCACGATATCCTGTTCGCTGTAATTATCTTGGCCAACCAGTCGATCGAGAACTATGCGGTGCACGGCGGGATTGTTCATCATGCCGGTATGGTCGATAGAGTACTCGCCGTCGGGTTCGAGCAGGTGCAGCACGCCGAGCGTTTGATCATCCGTATCGTCACCGGCGATGATGATACGCGGATCGGGCAGGAACTGTCCGGCCGCCGACTGAACCGGAACCGTACCGTCGCCGCCTCTCGGGTCGTCCGGGTTGTATAAATCCTCATACCAAATCTCACCATCCTCCGGACGACTGCCCCAGTAATCCTCCATTCCGACCAGTGCCGGGATCATCCAGTCGGGATCGTCGCCCGTGCGCTGCTGTGCAAGGGTAACGGTTTTCTCGTCCTGACTGTAAATGATATATGCGCGTCCATCGTCGGTCAGTGCTGTCAGAAAGCTGCTCGGGTCGTTGACGTCGGGGTCGAACGTATCCGGGGCCAGTTCCCAGTCCTTATCAAGTCCCGCGTTGAGGTTGAGAATCACTTCATTCCGGAAATCTCCGAAAAACGGATCATCGTTGATAGACGAAGGCGAGTCGGGGTCGCCGCCGTCTTCCACATAAAAGGGATAAGTAGCCAGGAGACTTTGGATAGTGGGTACATAAGAGGAGACAAAGGCAGGGCCGTCTAAATTACCCTCGGGGTCGGTAACATCCGCTAAAGTTATAGGGCCTTCGGGGCCGGTTATTTCGTCGATGCCGTTATCCTCGGCCAGGCGCGTGTAAGCTTCATAACCTACTTTGGAGATCAAAACCCGGTAGGATGGGTCGGTAAAGAAATTATCCTGAAGCGGGTTCCAGGCTTTTGAAGCGCCGCGGTTGGGAACGCCCATCATGAACAGGTTGTTGACCCGGGGGAGTGCCGCCCCCGTATCGGGATCATAGACACCGCCGTAGGCGTCACTCTGCAGGTAGGAGCGGGCGACAAGTCCGCCGGTGCTGTGCGCGATGATATCGACGCTCTCCGGGGCTTCTCCGTTCTGCTGCGCCCAGGTCTCGGAGGCATGCTGCATGAAATGCCCGAGGTAATCGACGCCATAGCGGTAATTTCCGTCGGTCAGTGATTCGGCGCCGCCCAAATCCACCTGCCCGTCGAACGAACCGCCGGCTGATAAATCGGGCGCGGGGCCCGGCAAAAGCCGCCAGTGCTCTCAGCACCAGGGCGCGCCCCCGCGGCGTATCGGACTCGCGGAACGTCACGTTGCCCACGGCGGACAGATGACGGCACATGAAACAAAAACGACAGGCCTTCACGGCCTCCTCATACGCGGTTAAATGCATTGCGGATTACCTCGCCTGGAATCCCATTTTGCCGGGATTCATGATGTTG
>PWNJ01000184.1 GCA_003558985.1 candidate division CSSED10-310 bacterium | reverse complement strand
GCTCGCAAAGTATGGCAAGCTGTTAAAGATGAAGGTATATCCGAATTAATCAGTCTCGCTGATAAAAATCTGAGTTCTCTGGATGAGTTTTTGAAAGAAAAATTCCCGGAAGGTTATCCACCACCATCAGTCAGGCCTGAACGAAAGAAACCACCGCGCTATTCACAGGAATCCGGTCGAAAACCGGAAGAAAAACCACGGTTTGCAGAGCGTGAAACTACAAAGCATTTCCATCACAAGGATCAACGTAGAAGGCAATTTGACTCAGATAAACAAGGCAAAAAAATCCGATCGAAAAAACCACAGATGAAGAAGCCTGAAACGAAACCCAAATCCGTCGCAACACTTGGTGATCTGTTGCGGATGAAAGGTATGGATCTGTCCGATCTTTCAAAAGATTCCAGGAAGGATTCAAAAAAGTCATAGATGTGAGCGCAAAAAGTTGGCTGCTTTTTCCGGCAGGACGGGGTTTAATCGCACCCCGGTGCCTGAATGAAATGCTTTTAGAGGTGAGTTTTTGATTTCAATTCCCGGTACTATTCTTAACCGCCACAACCAGTCTTGTTGAACAGTTTTCCAGTACCCTCGTTCACGTCCCCAGTTTTCATTCGGTCGAGTCATGAATGACATTTGAAACGGGTATGGTCCAAGAGCATTCCGGAATGTTTTCAGTATGCGCTTTATCATGTCTGCCAGTTCTGGCAATATTTGAACCGGCGCTTCAGTATAATCACTATAATGATCCATAGGCATTATCCAGATTGCAAATGGACGACCTGAAAAATAGGGTGTCAAAGCCAAAAAATTGGATGATTCACAAATAATACCGTGCTCTTTTCCTGTTTCGCGTTTATAGAGCTCTTCTTCCCGTATATCATTGAACAGGCACCGCTCTTTCATCTGATACCACTGAAAAGCGCCATCCAACTCGCGCTGAATTTTAAGAGGAACAAACGGAGCGGCGGTCAAATTGAGCACACTGTGGTTATAAAGTGAGCCGAATTCTTTGCCGTATACCATATATGGATGTTGATGCCCCAAACGAGCATCTCTGTACAAATTCATCATTCTGTGCCGCAAGGTTTGAAGCATTAGCTCGATTCTTTGGCTTGAAAAATCCCAGACGGGTTCACCGTGATTTGGAGTCAACAGAAACTTTTCATGAGCTCCCGGGGCGATCATTACATCATGAAGACGTTTGGGATATCGGTTCAATTGGGTTTCAACCTGAAATATTGGTCGGGGAGATGGAATAACTTTAATATCCCAGTTTTCGGTTTGAAAAACGTGTTCAACAGAAAATCCTGCGCACGGAATATCTGTTGCTTTGGCAGAAAAAATATCCACGTGTGTGTCAGGCAAGTTTTGGGGGCAATAGGGACATTCATCAATATTTTCTTCAAACAAATCAGAAACAGAGTCATACTGTTTGGCAAGAGTCAGAAATGTTTCAGGATCAATGATCTCAGGCCCGTAAACCACCCATTCACGTGTTAACAAATTTCGACGACATTCCATCCGGCACTCCTCCATAAAACACACGGCGGATATCTATTTTATCCTGTAGGATTTGATAAAAAAGATCAAATCGTAAACAATTTTGATGTGTGACTCGTATTTTAATACAGGAGAGTGTAATGGACACGTCAAAAGACCATGTTTACATTGTCAAATGCCTTGAAGGAGACCGGGAAGCGTTTCGCGAGCTGGTTGTCAGATATCAAAGACTTGTTTTTTATACGATTTATAAAATGATTCATGATGACGAGCTTGCCCGGGATTTGACTCAGGATGTTTTTATTAAAGCTTACACCAAACTGTACAGCTATGATTCCCGATATTCATTCAAGGTATGGATTACGCGCATAGCGACGTATCACAGCATTGATTATCTGCGAAAGCGAAAACCTGAATATCCAATGTCTGCAAGTTCTTCTGACTCTGTTTATCAGTCAGTTTTGGATACAGCTCCTTCGAAAGAACCGTTACCTGATGAAATGATCAGTCGCAAAGAGGAAGCCGGATTCATAACAAAAGTTTTGCAGAATCTGGACCCGAAACTGCGTATAGTGATTGTTCTTCGTCATTATGAAGACATGAATTACAGTGAAATAGCAGATATTCTGAATATACCTGTCGGCACTGTAAAAAACCGGTTGTTTCGGGCGCGTGAAAAACTTCAACAACTTATTATGAACAATCCCGTGATGTTACAGGAGGTAATCTCATGAAATGTCAGGTGTTTCGGGACCGGCTGGATGAATACCTGGACAGGGAACAGAATTTGAAGCAGAAACAAATTATGGATGAGCACAAAGCGGACTGTAGCGATTGCCGATCTTTGTTTGAACAAAGACAGACCTTGTTTCGTGTAATGGATAAATCAACCGAAAGCACACAATCATACGATATTGCCGATTCGGTGATGAACCGAATACGTGAACTTCCGGTGTTGACACCGCCACATCCACTTCGAAAACCGTTTATTATCGCTGTTATAGCGGCTTTATTTTTGAGCGGAATACTTGTGTTAATCGGATACCAGAGTATGCCCGACACGGTTAGTCCTGTTGATTTGCTACATCTGGCATCCGCCTCGGTCAATCTGCCTGAAGATGTGCGGGCAAGTCTGAACGAGCTTCTGTCATTTCTGAATATTGGCTGGATTATTTTTCGAACTCTTACGCATGTGGTTATTCAGGTTGCGGTTTACCTGCTGGTCAGAATACCACTTATGGTGCCCTTTGTGTTTGTAATGCTTTCAGGAATTCTTTTTATCGTCTGGCGATATCGCAGATTGCGAAAAGG
>PWNJ01000191.1 GCA_003558985.1 candidate division CSSED10-310 bacterium | reverse complement strand
GACCTCTCTCGCGTTGTAATCCGTCTCTGCCTGGCGGCATTTCCGGAACAACTGCGTTCTCTCCTGTGAGGAGAGATTTTAAAATATTGCGTTTACAATGATTTACCCTTCCCCGGCGTGACCTCCGGTCACGGGAACGCTTCGCTTGAGAGCATGTGAACATGAGAACATGAGAGAAGACAACAATAACATCACACAACCTTTTGAGACGCCCGCCGCGCGTCTCTACATAAGTTTTGGGGTTCCATTACAAACAATCACAAATCAATATACGGCAACCCTTATGCCTTACGTCTTACGCCCTAAGCCGATGGTTGCACCCCTTCTACCTTCAACCGTTTACCTTCTACCTCATACGCCTTCCGCCTTCCGCCCTAAGCCCTCCGCCTTACGGATCCACACAACTTTCGCTGCCCAGAACTGTCAGGAATATCTGCTGAGCATCTGCGGCTGTAACATCACCATCCCCGTCGCAATCAGCCGAACAGGCTTCCTGATAAGTTGGGTTAATGAATCCCAGCGCAATTTGAAAGGCCATTTGCGCATCGGCTGCTGTCACCTTACCATCCTGGTTCACATCGCCATCGTGTATGCACGGCATGATCACAGTAATCGCATCCAGATCAAATCCGGGGTAATCGCCGGTATTTGATCCGCCGCCTTTGTCAACCAGACGCAAATACCGAACGGAAGATAATCCTGTTCCGGAAAGGTCAAACGCTGTGGTTCCTTCGGCCGACCCGATCAAAGTCCACGGCCCGCGAAAATCTCCTGCCGATCCATAAACATAACATTGGCCGACAGGTTCTCCCGGTATATCGGCTTCATGAATAATAAAATCGTCTCCCGGATTATCAATGATTTCGAATCCTTCGCCCATATCATATACGAAGGTACAGCCATTGCCGAGTGAGGCCGGAATATTGTTGGGCGGCCCAAGCGCGTTATGCGGCGACATATAGGCAGGCCATGACGAGGCATTAAAACGGTAATAATCTGTGATCTGTGTCCAGGCAACATGCATGGCATGATACATATGGTTCGGAACAAGCTGTACATTCTGAATAGTTCGGGAGTCATTTTCCACGATAATACCGGTAATGGTTTGCGGATTATATCCGTTTGCCCAGACGGTAATACTGTAGGTACCGGCCTGAAGCGGGCGGTGAAAATCGCCTGCAACCGGATCGGTAAATACCGGCATTGGATGTTGATGAACCAGAATGCTTGCTTCCAGGGGTTCACCAGTAACCGCATCGGTGACCACTCCGCTGATTCCATATCCGGCAACTTCTATGAAATACAAAATACCATTGATATTTTCATCAAAATCCTGCTGTACATGTCCAGAATTCCAACCGGGTGTCTCAATCGTGACATCCAGTGAACCGCGGCAACCGTAACTCCAGTCATTGGTGTCGCCATTTACCTGATACCAGTCATACCCTTCGGTAATCGTATAACCGTTATCTGCTGTATAAACAACACCCCAGTCAATCAACATCTGTTTGTCCGGACAATCCTGTCCGGTAAAATTCCATGTGTAATTGTAATACCGAGCTATTCCGTGAAAAGACAGACTGGTGCTGAAATTATTCTGCATAGACCATTCCCGGAAATGGACCAGTTCCGGTTCGCTGAACGGGCCGCTGCCGCCTGAATGGTACATATACCCGTGATTTCGATTCAAATCGACATTGTTTGCATTGCGTCGTATTCCAAGGTAGTGACCATCCGGATTGACGGATGGCTGTATCCAGATTTCCCGGGTATTCACCAGTTCGGTTACGTATGGATTCGAATCATAATGGGAGGTCAGATATTCCATCAGTAACAGCATGATTTCCATCGAAATGTATTCGTCACCATGCACATTGCCGATCATACGCACTTTTGGTTTGTCCGGATCATTGACATCGGGATTTGAAGTTATTTTCATAACCCATATTGAACGCCCCTGAACAGACTGGCCGATATTATAAATTCGTACCAGATTCGGAAAATCGGTCGCCAGATCATGCATAAACTGAACGGCATTCGAATAACTGGTCCAGCGTTCCCCCATCGCTTTACGCCGAAAAATCGAACGATCCCGGATATCATTCCAAAGTATTTCGACGTCAAATCCCAGATCGGTGATCGCTGTGACCTGATCCGGTGTAGCAAGCGCGCGCGCCCATGTGCCCTGAACATCTTCATAAGTCAGCCAGAGCGGCCGTAGTTTCAAAAAGGCCTCATCCCGGTCTTCAAACAAAATATGTATAACCATTTCGCGATCAAATTCCGGTTGGTCACCCGAAACCACAGATGCAAAGATCAGACAAAGAACAATACCGGCCAAAGAAAACAGATTCATATTGGATTTCATATTGAAGTACCTTGTTATTCGTTTTACCATCAACTGCTGTCAGCATTGGGGCCAACTTCTATTCTATTGTAAGCAAAATGCACAGCGGATTGCCAATCGACATTATCTATTTTTGACAAATTTGGGTTGCTTCAGATATGACAGTATAGGTATTTCTGTGGCCTGTCGCCCGGAATTGATGGTTTGAAGAAATATGAATTGCCGATATCACAGTTTTATGTTGATTCAGACAGTTTTGTTAAGATTGAAACTTTTTTCCGGTTAAAGGTGTCTTATAGACGCGTTCCTGCGGCAGGAAGCATTTATTGCCAACCCGAACGAGAAAAAAATGGTGAGTAACCGGCTGAAAACAGCCACTGTATTTTGGAAAAATCATTATGATTAACGTGTTGAAACAAAAAACCAAATTCGTCTTAATCGCTGCAATAATGTTTTTCTTTGCTGGCTGTGTTGCATTTCGGCCTGAGCAACGTGTTCCGAATCCGCACGATGTTCCTCAGGCATTT
>PWNJ01000008.1 GCA_003558985.1 candidate division CSSED10-310 bacterium | reverse complement strand
TAGAATATTTTATTTGGAATTTCATTTAATTCTAAATAGATTTCAGGCCAAAAATACATCATTATAGTCAGAAACGTTACATAATAACTGACTTGCTTTTCCATCTGACCTGTTACACGTACATTAATTGTACAAGTCCGTATTTCTTGGCAGTGGGGTTACGATGTCTATTCCTATTCCCAAAACAATATTCCATTTTAGTTGAAAATAATTCTAAAATATGGTATTTATAGACCATAATGAAACTGCAACATAAAATTAAAATAAGGTTGCTAAAAATCAGCAAAATAGGGTTGACGACCGGGCATGAGAATGCCCGGTTTTTTTATGTCTAAAGACAGAATTAAGTTTCAGGAAAGATTTTACACAACCCCTTTTTGGAAGGCTGGATATTAATGTGTGTTAATATTAGTACTTAAAAAGATGTACTTTTAAAGGAAGGATTTAAAATCAGAGGAAGTTTAAAATGAAAGAGAGAAAAACAACTATGCATAAAGACAGTTTTGGAAAAAGAGTTTTTCCTAGATTTCAAAAGAGTCTTTTGTTGGAGGTAACTCCTGGAATAGGTGGGAAGGTGCATGATTTGAGTGAATATGGAATTAATTTTTCATTAGAGAATAAGAAGTCCTTACCAAATGTGATATCTAAAATTAAAATTTACATTAGTGATAAAAGCTTTATTGAACCTGTAATTAAAGTAATTTGGAAAAAAGAAACTGAAAACTCCAAAAATATATTATTTGGCGCATGCATTGAAAAAATTACAGATGATGATTTAGAAAAATTGCGTTACTTCCTTATATCTGAAAAAACAAATGAGATTGTTGAACACATACAACATACAGAATACATAGAACACAATGAAAAAGAAAAGATTAAAACAATTATATTAAACCTTTGGCTTAATGATTTTAGGAGTTATCTTAAAAAAATAAACAATTTGTCAGAAAAAGCGAATAAAAAATTAATAAAAAACGAAGGAGAAATTGTAAAAAAATTAACTGCATTAAATAATTCTTTTTTAAATAAGATAGACAATATTACTAAAGAACTTGACAACAAAAAATTAAATAAAATAATGCATGAAACATTTCGCTTTTTTATTGGGCCGCGTTCTTTTCGTAGCGATATTTTAAGAAGAGGGTATGAAAAACCTTTCGGATATCCTGGGGATTTTCAGTTGTTAGAAGATATTTACGATAATATGCCGAAAGAAAATTGCTTTGGAAAGTATTTTGGATTTTATTTCCTGGATAATCCATATGCTCAGTCGGTAAGAAAAAGAAAAAATGAATTACGTAAAATTCTTGTCAAAGAAATTAACAATACACAAAAAGAACAGTTAAAGGTAATGAATTTAGCATGCGGTTCATGTAGGGAAATAAAAGAAATGTATGAAGAGAAAAAGATAACAAATAAGTGTAGTATATATTTTAACTTAATAGATCATGAACAAAAGGCTCTGGATTATTCAAAAGAGAAACTGAGTGTTTTTGAAGATTCGAAGACAAAGTTTAATTTCATAAATAATAACATTTTAAGACTTTACCGAATAAAAGATAATATTCTAAAAGAACTTGGACAACAGGATATAATATATAGTATAGGACTTTTTGATTATCTGCCGGATAAGTTATTGAAAAGAATTATGAATTTTTGTTTATATGTTATGAAAGATTCCGGGAAATTATTTATTTCTTTTAAAGATGAAAAAAAAGATCCATTTGCTCCCTTGCCGCCGCGATGGTTTTGCGACTGGGAATTCATTCCAAGGACAAAAGAAGATGCGGAAAAATTATTGACAAATTTAGAGTTTCCGGTTTCATATAAGTATTGGTACGATAAAACTGATCGAATAATATTTTTCTCTATTACAAAGAGATAAATAGAATGAATTTGTTTACGTTAACCTATTATTCTTTTTCAGGGGTTTTTAATTTTATATCCAGTGCTGTAATAGCCGTTTTATTAATAAAAAAATTCAAATTAAACCCCGCAAGAATATTTTTTTATTTCTCTATATCTGTTGCGTTTTGGTCTTTTTTTTACTTTTTATTTTTAAGCACAAAAGATAAAGGTCTTTCTGAGTTTTATTTAAGAACCTGTATGATCGGTGTTTTTTTTATGCCGTCAATTTTCATACACTTTGTTGACTCTCTTCTTAAAATTAAAAGAAACAAATTTTTTTATATTATTAATTACTTTCTAAGTTTTATTTTTTCAGTTTTTACATATACCAACCTGTATGTAAAAGAAATGACTCCTTTTTTAGAATTCTCTTTCTGGCCCAAACCGGGGCCCTTATTTCACATTGCACTAGCTCACTTTATTTTGTTAGTTACATATTCTTTTTATACCTTATCAGATGTACTTAAGAGTAAAGTTGGGGTTGCAAGAGCTCAGATATCTTACGTGATTTTGGGAACTGCAATAGGATTTATTGGTGGCTCAACAAATTATTTCAGTTGGTATAGGATACCCATACCGCCGTTTCTAAATATATTTGTTTCAGCCTATGTTATTTTAATTGCCTATGCAATAGCAAGGTATAAACTGATGGATATAGAAATAGCAATTGTACGAAGTGTTCTATTTGGTTTTGTTTATATAATTATTATATTGATACCTTTTATAGTCGGATTAACAAGGGAACAACTCCTTAAACAAATTTTTGGGAATATGTGGTGGGTTCCCTTGATTATTGTTACAGCGGTATTTGCAAGTTTGGGTCCTACGTTGTACAGCAAACTAAAAAACAAGGCCGAATGGACGCTTTTTAAACAACAGAAGCAGTACCAGGAGACGCTTCTGGATTTAGGCAAACAGATGACTCTGACCAAGAGTATAAACGAGTTGCTTGCCTGGATAACAAGGACCGT
>PWNJ01000190.1 GCA_003558985.1 candidate division CSSED10-310 bacterium | reverse complement strand
GCCTTTGCAGACAGAGGGAAAAACAACCCCAAAGACTATCAGGATTGTCATAATATTACGAAACCATTTTAATCGCACTTTTAATCTCCTATAATTGAACCGAAAAACCAAAAAATACGCCCAGAGAAGCTCCGGTAAAACTTTCTGGTAGTGGTGGAAATGGTGAACTGACTGTGACAGCACGCAGAGCGGATTGGTCCAGCAAGGGATCCCCGGATGATTCTTCTATTCTGACAGCGTGCTGATTCCCTTGCCTATCTATGCGAAAAGCCACTACAACGCGTTTTTGATCTTCTTCAAAAATACCAAAAGGAGGTATCCAGTTTTCACTAACTCGAGATCTGAGCATTGTCAGATAATAGTGATAAGGAAAGTTTTTAACGTCCACCTGCATTGATCCGCTTGCTCGACCCGCATTTACAGGCACATGAGACGATTCAATGTCAAACTCGTCAGAATGCGATGTTCGTGGCGCTGGTGTAGGTGTTGCTTGTCTTCGACGCATTCTGTCCAGTTCTGCTTCGGATGGATCAGTCAGTTCCTGTCGTTGAGGGACGGGCGTCGGTTTTGCTTCCGGTTTGCTGATATCTTTTTGTTCTGAACCGGGGTCTGAAGTAATTTCTGGACCAACAGTCTCAAAAAGCATTACATCAACAAAATTGACAGGCGCTGAAGAACGAGTCACAAAAAACGGGAGTGACATTGTGATTATTATTATCAAAAGATGCACACATGCGGATATCAGCACCGAATAGAGTGATTGCTTTGATTTATTTATATCCGGGTCAGAGAAATATTCCATAACATATCAGTTTTTCGGACTTATATCCTTTTGAACTGTAACCATTCCCAGAGTTCGAATTCCAGCATTTTTTATAATGTCCATTACTGCTATGACATCACCATAAGGCAGACTTTGATCTGCTTCCAAAAACAGTGCATCAATGCGTGTACTCTCGTTCAACTGGCGAAGCCTTAATTCAAGATGTTCCTTTGGAATTCTACGGTTGTCCAGATATAAAAGTCCCTGACTATCCATTGAAAGAACAAACCGGTTTTCAGTTTCTTGTGGAAAAAGCCGTTCTGATGCCTGTGGAAGGGCAATATCCAGACCTTGTTTTAGCATGGGAGCTGTCACCATGAAAATAATAAGCAATACAAAAGCAACATCAACAAAAGGTGTCAAATTAATTTCAGTCAGACCTGTTCCCAATGGTGGTATTTTTGATTTTCGTTGACGGCGAGTTGATGTTGCGCCATAACTCATAATCTGTGAGTTCGAATCGTCTAAAGTGGTATTGTTCTCGGAGGTTTGATTCATAATGTCATCTTGATCATTCATCGTCTGTTACTCCAGAAGAGCAAGAAAACTTGATCGAAATCTTTCAAACATAATATTTGCAGATCTGATTTTATTCAGGAAATAGTTATAAGCCATCACTGCCGGAATTGCTGCCGCCAGACCTGCTGCTGTTGTAATTAAAGCTTCAGCAATTCCCGGTGCAACCGCTGCTATGCTGGCTGAACCGACAACTCCGATCCCACGAAAGGCTGTCATAATCCCCCAAACTGTTCCAAAGAGTCCCAGAAACGGTGTTATACTTCCGCAGGTGCCCAGAAAAGTGACACGCTGTTCAAGAAACTGTATCTCAGTCAAGATCGCATCATCCAGAGCCAGATCCATTCGTGCTGGATTTTCGGGAGTAAAAACAGGGGTCGCAGGATCAGTGCCAGGTTTTTGATGAATGTGCCGATAACCAGCTAAAAATATTCTTTTCAGGGGACTGGATTTTGTTTTTTTTAATCTGAAGGCGAGATCTTCCAGATTGTCAGCACGTTTGAACAAGCGTAGAAACTCGAAGGAGTTTTTTTTCAGTCTTGAAAATTGCAGATATTTGTCCAGCATTATTCCCCAGGAGCCGAGCGAAAACAAAAGCAATAATACCAATACCACTTTTGCCAAAGGACCAGCATTGACAACCAGATTGACAACGCTGTGCCCCATTGGAACACTATTACCTAAAGTTATGGATTCAATCACGATCAATTACCTCACACATCATCGTATAATTGCATTTTTGAACTATTTTATCCACCGGTTCTTCGCTGTGAATGCAACCATTCTCGATAACGTCGAACAGCTCGATTGTGTTCCCTCAATGTGCGGCTGAATGTGTGACCACCCTCAGCATTAGCCACAAAGTAATAATAGTTCGATTCTGCAGGGAAACACGCCGCTTTAATGGATACTTCTCCCGGAGCTCCGATAGGACCGGGAGGTAAACCCGGATAAACGTAAGTATTATAGGGGCTGTCAAATGACAGATGTTTACGCAACAATTGCCCCTGATACAAATCTCCCATTGCATAAATTACCGTTGGATCACATTGAAGAAGCATGCCGCGTTTGAGACGATTATGGAAAACGGATGAGACCAGCGGTTTTTCTGAATCGTGACGCGTTTCTTTTTCGATTAGTGATGCCAGAGTGAGCATCTGATGCAAGTTCAAATCAACTGACGCGGCTGCGGCCAGCCATTCTTTTCTAAGAACATTTTCCAGCCGGTCAATCATCATTGAAACAACACGTGTTTCATTAAATGGTTTGCTGAAAACATATGTGTCGGGAAACAGATATCCTTCCCATCCTGATTTGGGATATGTGATTCGTGGATGGCGAAAGTTCGATACAGCTTCCAGAAACGAGGTTTTGCTACCGTATCCGGACGATTCCCATCGAGTAGCCATTTCTGTAATTGTCAGACCCTCGGGAAATGTTATCGAATAGGTTATCACATCACCCGATACAAGTTTCTTCAGTATTGCCAGTGGCGATTCAGACGGTGAAAGCATGTATTCCCCTGTTTTAACAACAACGGGTTCAGACGCCAGACGCGCATACACTTGTAAAACGCGATGATCATTTATCAACCCGTTTTTTTCCAGTTCAACGGCAGTTTTTATTAAAGACCAGCCATCTTGTACGATAAACACAACGGACTCACCATCCGGATCAACAGGCGTATGTAATTCAGTCTGATACTGCTGATAAACAAAAAATGCAGCAATTCCAGCCAAAACAATGAAAAAAATGAAAACAAGCAATATTTTGATGATACAGCTTACAGACCGCTTCATGTTGATCAACCCGAAAGATAATCCAAATAATTTTGCAGAATTATGACAGCTGACAAAACATCTTTATTTTGCTTGCGTTTACGGCGGCGCATATTATGTTCCAGAAGAACACGGTCTGCTGAACGGCTGCTTAAGCGCTCATCCCATAGTACAATCGGTACGTCATACTCGTTCTCAAGAAGATGCGCAAAATGACGAGCTTTGTGTGCTATATCACCCTCAGTTCCATTCATGTTCAGTGGCAACCCCACTATGATTTTATCAAAATCAATATCTTTAAGTATTTTTTTTATCTCATCCGAAAGCTTATCACTCACTGTCACATTAACAGTAAGCAGAGGCTGTGCAGTTATCTTTAGTGGATCACTGACAGCTATTCCAATTCGATGTGTTCCGTAATCAAAGCCGATAAGCCGCGTCATGACATCTCCAGGTCTTTTTTCTGGCAAATATGCCCTGAGAAAGCATATAGTAAAAATGCGAATATGCAAGGGAGTTATGAATATGCGAGATGTTATTGTTATTGGATTGGGTCCGGCTGGAAGCACTGCGGCCCGAATTGCATCTGAGCAGGGTTTGAACGTTTTGGGAATTGACAAGGCCGTTTTCCCGCGACACAAGCCATGTGCAGCGGGTTTAACTGCGCGTGCTTGCAGACTGTTACCAATGCATGAAAGTGAGTATCTGGAGCAGAAAGTGCATTCAATACGAATTTATATGGGAATGAATAAACACATAGATCTTACGGATTCCGAACCGGTTATGATAACTTCAAAACGTGAGACACTCGATACAGCTTTGCTACGTCGGGCAATTCAGGTTGGGACAGAGGTGATGGAAGATTGTCGGGTGAAATCTTTGCAAGTTGAGTCGGGTGGTGTCATTGTTAGAACGACGCGTGGAAATTTAAAGGCGCGTTTTGTTATTGGTTGTGATGGTGTGAATAGTACTGCAAGAAAAGCATTGCATTCACGCCGACAACCTTCGTTACCGGCCTGGGAAGCAGAAGTTGAAATACCGGATTCAGACGATAAAGAATTAGCCCGGACAGTTCATTTTGACCTGAGTTGCTCTTATAAAGGATATGGCTGGATATTTCCGAAAAAAGAATCGATATCTGTAGGTGTAGCCGGCAATTATGTAAACCGGGCGCAAATCGACCACGCATTCAACAAGATGCTCATGCATTTGACAAAGAACACTCAAACACTTCAAATTACCAGGCAATGCGGTCATTTATTGCCCCTTTTCACTATTAGTAATTATATATCGGGTAATCGAGTATTGCTGGCTGGTGATGCGGCTGGTTTGGTGGATGCATTTTTGGGGGAAGGTTTATACTATGCTTTGGTCAGTGGTGAGATTGCAGGACAATGGGTAGTGGTAAACACGCACAAATATGTCCCGGATTATTCAAATTATCGAACAGAGCTGATGCAAAAAGTCGGGCGTGAACTGATTATATCAAAACGGTTGGCCTCTATTGTATATGGTATGCGCCAAATGATGTTTTATCTTGCTGAAAAGAAACCTTTTATTTTAAAGGAGTTTTCACGCGCATTATCGCAAACCGATGGATATACTGCATTTGTTAGGAACTTGCCAATACCATGGCGTCTTTATTTCTGGAATGTTTGATTTCTTATAAAGAAACTCTAAAGGACAAACTCTGCGTTGTCATAGATCATTGTCCGTGAACGAACAAATTGCTCCCCTCGTGGAGTGTTCCATCTGACTTCAATAGTTACGCCTTTTGTATCCAGATTGGGTAGATACAGGCCTGTTGAGTAGCCGCACTCCTCACAGAGCGCATCCGGAAAGTTTAGTGATGCCCAATTTCTGGGGTCATCAATATTTATCAGGCGTGTAAAATAGTATCCGTGCGTTTCAATAATATCAACAAGACAGTTACACCATTCCTGGAAACCACACGGATTTGGTGTCATCAAGGTACAGGGCGGTTGATTTCGTTCAGGTAAGATATATGAATATTGAGTTGCCGTATCAGGATAAAACGGAGCATCCATATAGTGGATCATATCGTATTCCAATTGACCGATACGTTCCATTTTTTGCTGTATCAGGCTTAAGGCAATATTGGTAATTGTGGCCTCTTTAATTTGAGCTTGTGCATAAAAGAAGAATGGTAATATGCCCATTAATGCAACGGCAAGAACTGACATGGCAATCATAAGTTCAAGAAGCGTAAAACCATGTCTGTTTTTGAGTTTTGATAACATATTGCGCCCTCCATAACAGTCTTGTTAATTATGGCAGTAATTTACTTAAAAGTCAAGATTTCCAGCTCGATGACAGATTATTTCAGATTGAATTTTTTTCTTTTTTCGAGCAGAGTTTTTCGGTTTATTCCAAGAATTTGCGCTGCTTTTGATTTATTACCTCTTGTTTTCGTAAGTACTTTAAGAATATACAGTTTTTCGATTTGATCAAGACTCAGATTTTGATCAGCAAGAATCTCCAGAGACGATTCGGAGATACAGTCGAATTCGAGGTGAAGTTGTTGTGGAGTGATATTTTCTGAGTCATTTGATGATACTACAAGGCGTTCCATCTGATTTTGCAATTCTCTTACATTGCCGGGC
Source organism: candidate division CSSED10-310 bacterium (assembly GCA_003558985.1). GTDB lineage: Bacteria > CSSED10-310 > CSSED10-310 > CSSED10-310 > CSSED10-310 > CSSED10-310. The sequence continues at coordinate 29,843 of PWNJ01000190.1, read as the reverse complement.
CAATGATAGGCACACAGCAGATCCACTGTTTCGGTGTCCATTCGAGGTACAGACTTGTCATACATTTGTGCATGCTTTTCCAGAAAATACTTTGCCAATAATGGTATATCTCCAGGACGTTTTCTTAGTGGTGGCAGATGGATAGGCATGACACTTAACCGAAAATACAAATCTTCGCGAAACTTGCCCAATTGTACCAAGCTTCCCAGATCATATCTTGAAGAAGCGACAATCCGGATATCCACGGTTGTCGGAATATTGGATCCGAGCGGTTCAAACTCACGTTCCTGCAATACTCGGGTCAAACGTGCCTGAACAGGCTGATTCAGTTCGTTAATATGATCCAGATAGACCGTGCCGCCATTAGCGGCTTTCAGTCGGCCGTCTCGATCCTGGTGTGCTCCGGAATATGCACCTTTTACGTGGCCAAATAATTCACTTTCAATCAGAGTTTCAGGTGTAGCAGAAAGATCAATTTTTACAAAAGTCCGGACAGATCTGGGACTGCAGGCATGAATGTATTGTGCAAGCAGATCCTTGCCAGTGCCGCTTTCGCCGGTTAAAAAGACATTTGTGTTATACGGCGCAACTTGTTTTGCTGTACTGAGTATTGATAATAGATTCGGGTCCTGAGTTATAAAATCCGGTTTTGCCTTTTTCACATTTCATCCACCCGGGGTTTTATGGGTGTTCCATCATCTGAAATTTCAATTGTTTCTGCATGGGCCCAAAGATCTTCCAACCGATAAAATTCTCTGATCTGATCAAGAAAAATATGTAAAACAATGTCACTGCAATCAACCAGAACCCATTGATTAAACTTGTCACCCTCAATATGGCTGATGGGCTCACCGACTTCTTTTAACCTGGTTTTTGCATGTTCAGCAATAGATGCAACATGTCTTTCAGACAGCCCGGAACAAATAATGAAACCGTCAATAATGACACCATCAAGTTTCGTTAAATCAAAACCTGAAATGTTTTCAGCATTTTTTTCTCTTAATACAGTAACAAGAAAATGAATTTTATCTTTAAATGTAATAACAGCCTCCAGACAGCTTTGACAACAGCCATGTTATTAGCCCAGAAACTATTATCATTACAATTGTTTTATGTCAATCGATATGCGAAGTTGCTTGAAGTGTTTAATTGAGTGTGTTATTCAACTTGTTGAAATTTCTGACATGAGTTGGGAAACTAAATTATGAAAGAATTTTCGTTGACAACTGTTATATGAAGCCCTATGCTACGCGGTTGCATTGAGGCTCCTCTTGTATGTGCCTCTGGAGGATAAAAAAATGTTTGCTATTATTGAAACTGGTGGAAAACAATATCGCGTTGAAAAAAATACTGTTCTTTCAATTGAGAAACTGCCTGAGCAAACGGGTGATACGGTTAATCTTGACCGGGTATTGCTGATTGCAGATGGCGATAACATCAACACGGGAAAACCTTATATTGAAGGTGCAATGGTAACTGCTACGATTCTGGATCAGTTTCGCGATAAAAAGGTACGAGTATTTAAAATGAAACCAAAAAAACGGTATCGTCGGCTTCAGGGTCATCGTCAGTTTTGCACTCGAATCCGCATAGACGATATTGTTCATCAATAAGGAGGACTTCCAATGGCTCATAAAAAAGGTGGTGGAAGTTCCAGAAATGGCCGTGACAGTCACAGTAAGCGTTTGGGTTTAAAACGTGGCGACGGTCAGTATGTTCTGGCAGGCAATATTCTTGTTCGGCAAAGGGGTACACGTTTTCATCCAGGAACTAATGTTGGTCGAGGCGGTGATGATACTCTGTTTGCGAAGGAAACGGGGAAAGTCGAAATAATCAGGCGAAGAGGTCGCAGATACATAAATATTGTTTCTGCTCAGGACTGATCCGACCGGTATTTCCCCTCCGAGAGCCCTGACACAGGCAAGGTGGGGTTATGATTACGTTTGCAGATCAGGCAATCATTGAAGTTTACGCTGGTAAAGGCGGAGCTGGAAGTGTAAGTTTTCGTCGCGAAAAGTATATTCCTCGCGGAGGTCCTGATGGAGGTGACGGCGGCAAGGGCGGCGATGTAATTATTCAAGTTTCCAGGCAGAAAAAGACATTATTGGATTTCAGGTATAAAAAGGTTTTCAAAGCAGGTAATGGCAAGCCGGGTGGAAAAGCCAAATGCACAGGCGCTGATGGTAAAAACTGTTTTATTCCCGTGCCAGCCGGAACTATGGTGTTTAATCATGAAACTGGTGAACTGCTGGTTGATCTAACGAAACCTGAACAATCATATGTACTTGCCAAAGGTGGCAGAGGAGGCAAGGGGAATGCTCATTTTGCAACCGCAACTCATCAGACTCCCAGGTTTGCGCAGCCGGGAGAATCTGGTCAATCAATGACATCGAGACTGGATTTAAAGCTAATTGCCGATGTTGGGCTGGCTGGTTTTCCAAATGCCGGGAAATCTACATTTATTTCGGTTGTATCAAATGCAAAACCAAAAATAGCTGATTATCCATTTACCACATTAACACCGAATTTGGGGGTTGTTCACCGAGGAGATGGCCGAGAGTTTATAATTGCCGATATACCCGGAATTATTGAAGGTTCGCATGAAGGCAAGGGCATTGGGGATCAGTTTTTAAGACATATTGAACGAACCGCAATTATTCTGCTCATGATTGATGTATCAATACAAGCAGTACCAGAACCGGAAAAAGCCATACCTTTGCTGCTTAATGAACTGGAGAAATTCAATCCCGATTTGCTGCCCAGAATTTCTGCTCTGGTTGCAACTAAAACTGATGTGGCCTCTGATCTGACTGGTAAAAACAGAATTCAGACACTTAGGGCAATGGCAGATCAAAACAATTGGAGTTTTTTTGATATATCATCCGTAACATCCAAAAATATAGAAGCTCTTTTAAACAATATAGAGACTGTTATAAGTAAACATAATACATCCAATGAAGGTGATCAGGCATGAGAATCGGGGTGTGCGGCGGAACATTTGATCCTGTTCATTATGGACATTTGATTGCAGGCGCTGAAACAGCAGATGTTCTTGGACTGGAAAGGGTTATTTATATTCCTGCCAAACGTCCGCCTCATAAAACCAATGCTGTAATAACAGATGCATTACATCGAATGAACATGCTCCGGATCGCACTTGGAAACAACAGCCAGTTCGATACGAATGACATGGAAATTAAGCGATCCGGTTTGTCCTATACTGTGCAGACAATGGAGAAGTTAAAAAAAGAAAATCCCCAAAAAGAATTCTATTTTATTATGGGACAGGATGCTTTTCTGGAACTTGAAACCTGGTATAGATATCAGGAACTGTTCAGTTGGTGTCGAGTTGTTGTTGTCACCAGACCAGATTCTGAAAAGATAGAAAAAAAACGGTTTTCCAGTATTCTTCAGGAGTTAATAAACACCAGATCGGTTTGGTGCGGTTTTTATGATTTAAGCTTGGTCAGGCTTAGTGAAAATTGGCGGATATGCTTTTTACAAATTCCCGGAATGCATATATCCGGATCTGATATTCGAACGCGAGTGAAGTCTGGGCGCTCAATACGATATCTGGTTCCCGAGGGAGTTTGGGATTATATTCACAAACATGAGCTGTACCAAGGTTAGATCTGAGGTTAATGTTATGAAAGTTTTAGTTACCAACGATGATGGAATTCAGGCCCAGGGAATCAAGGTATTATGTGATATGCTTTGTATTGATCATGATGTTTCTGTGATAGCGCCTGATGTTGAACGCAGTGCGGTAAGCCACGGATTGACGATACATAATCCACTGTTTGTTAACGAAGTAAACATCAATAATCTTAAAGGTTATTCTGTAAGTGGCACTCCAGCAGATTGTGTAAAGCTTGGTATAGATAAACTGGTTAATTCACGTCCTGATATTGTTGTATCTGGTATTAACAAAGGAGCTAATACAGGCATCAACGTTTTTTACTCCGGGACAGTTGCTGCTGCGATGGAAGCAACATTTGCCGGTATTCCTGCAATTGCAGTATCTGTTAGTTCGTTTAAACCCCGGGATTACAGGGTATCTGCCAGTTTTGTGTCAAAACTGATTAAATCAATTCAAATTAAAGGTTTTCCAGAACACATAATGCTGAACATTAATGTTCCCAATTTGCCAGTGTCAGAGATTAAGGGCGCCAGAATTACGCGGCAGAGTTTCAGCATGTTTAAGGATTGCTATGAGAGTCGGATATCGCCTGGAGGAACATCGTATTACTGGCTTAATGGTGATTATCCTGCAATCCGGCCAAGTGTTGACTTTGACGAAGGTGCGCTCTTAGAGGGATGGATATCTGTTACTCCACTTAAATCTGATTTTAATGTTCGAGTCGATAAAACCGAAGGATTCGAAAAATGGATACAAACACTGTCCCTTCCACAAAAATCCTGTATGCAGTTCTGATAATTAGTGTAATCGCTATTTCATCAGCAGCGGTTATGATTCGACTGGCAGATGCTCCAGCGCTTGCCGTAGCTTCCGCCAGAATGAGTTTGTCGGCGCTTGTGTTGTGGGTGTTTGCTCCAAAAACAAAAGCCTGGAAATTGAAATCTATCAACTGGAAAGCTGTTTCATGGGCGGGTTTTTTTCTTGCCCTGCATTTTGCCTTCTGGATAACATCCCTGGATTCCACATCCGTTGCCAGTTCACTCGTGCTGGTCACTATGAATCCGGTTATTGTTGCAATTGGTTCAACTTTCTTTATGAAGGACCCGCCTGCTAAACCGTTGCTTGTGGGAACGGCATTGTCAATTATTGGCTGTATTGTTCTTGTTGTTGGTGAAGGTTTGGTTATAACAGGTTCATTACGAGGGAACTTTCTTGCTCTTGGTGGCGCAGTAGCAATGTCAATGTATATTATGATCGGACGTTATTCATCCGGAACGTTTAAGCATAATTTCAATGTGATGGCATATCTTACATGGGTATCGACTATAGCTGGAGCACTGTTGTTAATCACTACCCTGGTTGCCGGAGTTCCACTTACAGGATACTCCTTGCAAACAATCGTTTATTTAATTTTGATTGCTCTTGTACCGCAAAGTATTGGCCATACATTGATTAACTGGACACTAAAATATCTTCATGCATCATATCTGGCAGCAGCAATCCTTATCGAACCTCTGGCAGGAACATTTCTGGCGTATGTTATTATAGGTGAAACATTTACAGTGTTTTCATTTATCGGCGGTTTGCTCATTCTGGCAGGTGTTGCACTGGCGTTTGCAAAAAGAGTTGGTTGACACCGCATAAGAATCCCGGGTATTTTTAAGGAAGCGCTAGATTGAACAACCCAGGAAGAACATTATGAGTAATTTGGAAGATCAAAAAACTGATCAGTTTAAAGCCTACCAGCCTGAAAACAATGAAATAGACATTTGGATAGCTGAAGGTGAGACCAAACTTCAAAACAAGGATTACCGTGAAGCTGTCAAAATGTTCGAAAAAGTCCTCCGCGTTGAACCGGATAACCTGACAGCTTATGAAAAGCATTCAATTGCTCGATCCGCGTTGGCAGATGTAGAACATATTGCTGATTTCATGATGACGGGTAAAGAGTTGATGAAACACCATGATTGGGCTGCTGCCAGAGAAGAATTTCAGGCAGTGCTGGATATTGATAGCGCCCATAGCGAAGCCATCGAATGTCTGGCTACAGTAGAAAAAAACCTGGGTTTGGTGAGTGGTGATAATGGTGTTAATCAGGGACCAGACGAAATGTTGTTGGAAAAAGACAACTTTGAGGTTTCCGATAATGCGATTAGTACACCTGATAAGAACCAGGATACGGAAGTATTCAGACCGGTGAAACAGAAGAATGTTAACAATGAAAATCAATCAGATGAATTATTTCAGAACAGACTGGAGCAGGCATTAAACTTATATGAAAGTGGTAACTTGAATGATGCCAAAAAGATTCTTGAAACTTTACAGGAATCATATTCTGATCATCCTCAGATTAAATTTTATCTAACCGCTATTGATCGCCGAATCGAAACGGACGATATTCGAAAAAATCAGTTTGCAACTGAGGAAATGCTCAAAAAGGGTATGGATTGTCTGGATAATGAAAATTATGTAGAAGCTCAGAAAATATTCTCAGAACTCCTTGCTGTCCGACCTGATTTTACTCAAGCGAAAATGATGCTGCAAAAGACTCAATCAATGCTGGAATCCGCTGACAAAAAGCATCGTAAAAAGAAAACAGTTCAATTAAAAACTGATTCAAAAACAACGGATTATTCAACCAAAAAACACAAAATAGAATCTGTGCAGCGCAGACCAATACCTCCGTCTGGCACTTTCAGAAAAAAACTGTTTTTTATATCTGTTGCTGTTGCGGCCATGGCAGGTATTGCATCAGGTATTTGGTTTTTTACTGTCTTGCCGGCCACAAGATACGACGATTTTCTGGAAAAAGCGCAACTGTATATAGAATCAAGTTCATATTCGAATGCACAGCCTCTTCTTGAATCTGCATTGCAAATCCAGCCAGATTCTGTCGAGGCTTTAATGCTTCTGGGACATGTTATGATGGAAACCGGTAATTCAGCACGAGCAGTAACTATTTTCGAAGAAGCCATTAAGTATGATACAGCAGAGAATCATGAAATTCTGTATGCACTTGGCGCTGCGTATTATGCTGCTGAAGAATGGAGTTTAGCAAAAGAAACGCTGCAAAAAGTCTCAGACAATACAAAGTTTGGAATAAGTGCAAAATTTTATATTGCCATGGCTCATAAAAATCAAGGACACTATGAGTCTGCATCAGAGTTGTTTCACGAAGTTATTGAACTGGATGAGACTAACGCTGAAGCATTTTTCAATCTGGCGGAATGCTATGTTGAAATGAAGATGGCTACAGAAGCCATAGAAGCCTATAATGAAGCAATTCGCCTGAACCCACAGTTCGTTGATGCATACACCAGATTAGCTGAGTTTTACCAGGAGCGAAAGCAATTTAACAGGGGAATTGAAGTCCTTGAATCTTTGCTTGAATGGTACACTCCCAGAACACTTGAGTTGTCGAAACATGTTGCAGAGATCCTTTTATTTCTGGGTAATATGCAGCATGAAGCAGGAGATTTTCGTGCAGCAATAGACAGCTTTTCCCAGATTATAAAGATAGAACCTTCTGTAGAAGCATATAGAAATTTGGGACGATCGCATTATCGAATGGAACGGTTGAATGAAGCAATAATGGTATGGCGTAAAGGATTGGAATTGGATTCTACGGATTCTGACCTTTGGTGGCAAATAGGTGTTGCACAGTTTCGGATGGGTGATACGGTTTCAGCAGAAGTCAGTTACAAGGAAGCATTGCGATATGATCCGGATTATTTTAAAGCATTAACCAATTTGGGATTTCTTTATTATCAGCAATACAAATATGAACTTGCTCGACGGTATTGGAGGCGATCGCTTGAGCTGGAGCCTAACCAGCCGCGTGTCAGGCAAATTATGAGTAGCATAGATAGATAAAAATAATCTCACCCATGGAGTCAATAAAAAAACCCTTCCTGTAATGAGGAAGGGTTTATAGGCTCAGAAGAATTTATTACATACCGTAGCCAAACAATACGTAGTCGATTTTGCCCAGTAATTCGCCGTTTTGATCGAGCATGCCACCCCAGAAAATCAGATTGTCTGCTCCGCCCTGAACATTGCCCGGCCATTCAAACGTTAGAATGTTCATCAAAGTTGTGCCTGGTTCAAGCAGACTGTAGTCAAGCCAGTCAACGTCTTCACTCCATGAAGGGAAGAACCAGTGCATACCGTAGACATCCAAAATAGCGAATATCATAGTATTTGGGTATGGAGAATTACCAGCATTGGTCATAGTCATGTCAAGAGAAAAATAATTGCCTCCATGGAACATTCTGTCAGTAAGCATAAGGTTTATACCCGTTTCCAAATGTGTTTCGTGTCCATATAGGCCTGTTGCATGGTTGTTTTGATGAAATGTTGTCCAATACATTTTGTCTGGATTATATTGCGTATTAAGATTGAAAACTGAAATATTCGAATCAAGCATGACGATTTCAGGTGTTCCATTTTTAGTAATATCAGCAATGACTGGACTTGGGAACCCCACTTGATCCAGCTGGATTGGTGAGATATCCATGAAAGAACCATCAGCTTTGATAATGTGCATAAAGGCATCAACACGGAAGGAAATTTCAGAGCATATAAGTATCTCGGGTGTTCCGCTGTTGTCCAGATCAGCGATCACAGGCGATGATAGAATGGTTGAATCTTCGTGCGTTGAAACTTTTACAGGAAAACCGGGCATAATTGATCCATCGCGTTTGATTGCATAAACTTCGGAACCGATTGTTCCGACTACAATTTCCGGGAAACCGTCATTGTCAAGATCTCCCAAAGCAGGTGTGCCGTAGATGGAATCAGGCAATGTAACCGGAAAACCATGAAGAATGCCGGAACGCATATTCATCGCCATGACGCCTTTGGGACCCAACTCATTCCAGTAGTCACCAAAACCGAATACAAGTTCAGGAATATTATTTCCGGTCAGATCTGCCAAAACAGGTGCGGAATACACCTGGTTAGGGGCAACAGTGGGGAAACCGGGCATTAATTGTCCGGCGCCGTTGAACATGAAGATATCACCTTTATCGAGTGGGTCCTGGTCATTTTTTGTGACGATGACGATTTCTTTTACACCGTCACCTGTATAGTCAAACACTGCTGCGCTGGCAAAAACATGTTTTCCAAGATTGATTGGCCAGCCCGGTAGAATTTTGCCGGTATAATCAAGTACCAACGCATTGTTCAGATAGTTTCCAACGATGATTTCAAGATGACCGTCTCCAGTAACATCTGCAACAGTTGGAGCTGATCTGAATCCTGCATCAATGGCATCCTCAGGATCAGTTGCAGGAATATCGGTTATGAATGGCCAGTCTCCTCCAAAATCCGAACCATCATGCCGAAATACATGGACTCGACCCGGCATACGCAATTCTGTTCCTGCCTGCGGATTATTCGGATTTTTGAAATTATGTTCATACAACCTGTTTGCAACTATAATTTCTTTAAAACCGTCACCATTAAGATCAGCGATAGCTGGCGCTTGAAGAATCAGTGAACTGTGCATATCATTACGGGTTGTAATATTGCGCGGCCAGCCATCCAAAGGTGTGCCATTCATTTTGAGAACATGAATTGTTCCATCAAGTGATGCAGTGATGATTTCAAGATTCCCGTCATTGCTGATATCCGCTACTCTTGGGGATGAATAAAATGAATCATGTGAGTATACCGGAAATCCTGGAAGCTGAGGCACCGGATTATTGACTGAAAGGTCCAGTGTCACCGTATTTGTGTATCCGCCGTCGGCGGTTATTGTAATGGTTATCGGAATAGTGGTATGACTCGTTTCGGTTACGGTCAGGGTAAATGGTGTAATGTTTTTCTCGGTAGCTTTGCTGGAGATTGATCCATAATTGGCGGTCGGATTAACAATGGTCACACCTGAAGCGGGATGAATTTCAGCGGTTATTCCCGTTCCGTCCATCCATGAATGATTTTTCAGCCAGATATCAAGGTTAACCGTTTCACCATAATCAGCCTCAAAATTACCGTTACCTGATGAATCATCAACAACCCATCGGTCGAGTCTCAGAACAGGTGAATCTGCCAGACTGAAATAAAAATTCAGTCTTCCGGCGCTAAGAGCGCCGCGGTAGCTTGGATTATGTTCATCTATATTTTCCGCTCCCAGTATCATCCGTTCAGCAATTTGATCCGGAGTGAAATGCGGGTTTTGAGTTTTTATTAAAGCGGCCAGCGCTGCAGCGGCTGGAGATGCCATTGAAGTCCCTGATTCATTTGAGTATTCGTCATTGGGCAGGCATGAGCGAATATTCACGCCTGGAGCAAAAAACGAAACCCAGTCGCCGTAATTGGACATACCGGCTTTATTGTCAAAACGATTTGTCGCGCCAACACCAAAAGCTCCTATGTGTGCTGCCGGATAGTGAGGGTTTGTATGGCCAATACCTGTTGCGCCGCCGTTTCCTGCGGCCGCCAGAACTGTCAATCCTGCATTATAGGCATACAATACTGCTTCTGCCTGAATGCTGGTATAACTGGAACTTCCCAGACTGAGATTAATTACCGAAGCTCCATTATCTGCAGCATATGTTATTGCTTCTGCTACGTGGGATACCCATGCTCCCCCGCCAGGAGTGTCGGGAAAAACTTTCAGTATCATCAGTTCACAACCCCATGTACCTCCGGCGATACCAATTCCATTGTCGCTGACAGCTCCAACAATACCACCTACATGTGTTCCATGCATGTTTTCAGGATGACCGTGACTGGGATCATTGTCATTATTGCGGAAATCCCATCCCCGGTAATCGTCGACATAACCATTACCGTCGGAATCCTGACCATTGGGAGTCTCACCAGGATTGTACCAGATGGCATCCGCAAGGTCTTCATGCTCAAGATCGGTGCCACTGTCAATGATTGCAACAACAACATCCGGACTGCCTTTAACGATATCCCATGCAGCCGTGGCTTCCATAATTTCCCAGGCGTATTGCTGGTGAAAATGCGGGTCATTCGGCACGCTGTCAGGAAACTGAAGGTAATTCAGGTCCGTATGTTCAACATACTCCAGACGTTCTATGGATTGCTGCAATTGAACCTCGGAAATATGATCCTGAGTCCTGACTTTGAACCATCTATACAGCTCACTGTCATGATTGGCATCAATAAATCTGAATACCGGAGCCCAGGATGCAGCTCCCATTTGAATCAAGTCTTCTTCAACTGGCATTGTCAAAAATACCTGGCCACTTTCTGTGACTGATAAAGCTTCAGGATAAACTTTGACAAGCACGTCACCGGGATTCCATTCCGACTCCGCGGTAACACCAGGTACTGCATGCAAAACCAAACATGCAACCAGTAATACAAACAGTTTTTTCATGTAATCCTCCATTATTTCGGGTTATCCAAATAAATACACCCCAACTACTTATAGCAAATAATACAGTGTTTTCCAAAACACCATTCTTCCATAATTATAAAGCATTTTCATAGACGGCTTTAATATTATCTTCCTGAATTATCCGGGGATTTCGAGCCAGGAACGATTGATGTGTCATTACTGATTCCATCAATAAATCCAGGTCAATACGAGGAACATTGTAAGCGCTCAGTTTAACCGGATGATCCAGTTGACGATACAGTTCAAGCAACGATTCAATGGCTTTTTCCGCATCGGCATCTGTATCACCGACGTTTTGACCGAAATATCGGGCAACACGAACCATAATTTGGGGTACAACCGGAAGATTGTATTTCATAACATACGGGAGTATCAGTGCGCTGGCCTGCGGATGTGATATGTCGTATCGTGCTGAAAGCGGGTAAGACATTGCGTGCACAACTCCTGACCCAGTCATATTCAATGCCAGCGCTGTATAAAGGCTTCCAAGCGCAACATTATAGCGGGCTTTGATATTATCCGGTTGCCGAAAGGCGGTGACAAGGTTTTCACGTAACAGTGCAAATCCCTGAAGAGCGTACATTTCTGAAAATGGTGATGCGTTTACAGATACTAATGCGTCAATTGCATGTGATAATGAATCAAGACCTGTTGATGCGGTCAGATCCGGAGGAATGGTGGTCATCAGATCAGGATCAATGACAGTCAAACGCGGTATCATAAAAGGATGCTGAAAAACATAAATCTTCTTGACTGTTTCATCCCGAATCAAAACACTGTCATCAATTTCAGCTCCATTGGGAGGTGTAGTTGGGATACTGACCACAGGAACTCCATGTTTATTTATACAATGCTCCCCGGATTTAACCGACTCACGCGAAAAAGGGTTGGTCAAAGCAATACTTAACACCTTTGACAAATCCGTGCAGCGCCAGACACCATAGCCGATGATTGCATCAAAAAATCGATTTCCAATCCGATTCAGGGCTTTTTGAATACTCTTGAAGGACAGAATCTTTTCCTCAATTACATGAGTAAATGATTGATTGAATGATTCTGAAACAAGGTTTTCGATCATGGTCGTCAAACCAAGATCTTTCATGTCACGGTCCACGATCAATAATACGCTGCTTTTGCCAATTGCCTGAATATCTGTGCCAATCTCACGAATAACCTGATAACCAAATCGCGTGAAAGGCATTTGTTGAAGATTAAACGTTGTTTTCATTTATAAGACTCCGTTTCTAACAGGATAAACGAAACAGGTGGATCAATACTACAACTGATCAAGCCCGCTGTAAATGAATAACAACTCCGAAAAATCTCAGGGATTATTAACTAACTCCCGCCAGACTTGATGTTTTCAAGGTGATGAAGGGTTTGCGCAGTTTTTCTTTCTGATGTCGGCTTTAAAAGAACAATACAGGCTTCAGTTATAAAATTTGGTATGATACTATCAATTCCTTTTTTGGAGATGCCGGAATGAAGAGCAAGGAAATCACACATGCAATATTTGTTGGGGATGTTCATCTGAGCGATCGTCACCCGCAAAGGGAGGCAGCATTTTGCAAATTTATGGATTGGGTATGCGATAGTGGTGCGGATCACGTATTTTTAATGGGAGATATTTTTGAGTTTTGGTATGGCTATCGGTATGTAATGTTTTCACAGGTCTTAAAACCAGTATCAAAAATTGCCCTGATTACTGATTCCGGGATTTCGGTGACGTATCTTGTTGGTAACCATGATTTCAAACCGGGATATGTTTTTACGGATATTCTGAATGTAAATGTGTGTACCGAACCTTTACGCATAAATATTGGCAATGAATGTGTTTATGTTAGCCATGGTGATGAGATTAATACTGCTGATCGTTCGTATATGTTGACGCGAGCTATTTTCAGAAGCAAATGGGCACAGTTTCTTTTTCAGCATTTTATCCCTGTTTCGCTGGCATGGCATATTGGCCGAGCTTTATCTGATACCAGCAGAAAATATACGGGTAAACGACAAAAACGTGTGCCATCAGAAGTATTCAAAAGCTTTTGCAATCGCGAACGCAGCGCTGGAGTTACGGTTGTGATTCATGGCCACAACCATGATCCTGGTGAGCGTGTGGTACAATTGGAATCGGGAACACTTCGTTTAATTGATACGGGTGACTGGCTTGGAGAGTGTGGTCACTATGTTGAGTATAAAAACGGCAATTTTGAATGCAAGTCATGGCCTTTCTGAAGCTTAATCTGACCTGGATAGCAAAGCAGACAATGGACACATTGTTTCCGATCACTTGTCCGGAATGTGAAGTTGTAATCGATTCAAATCAGAATCCAGGTGTTTTTTGTCATCAATGCAGAGGTGAGCTTGTAACAATTAACGATACGATTACTTGTGAAACGTGTCAATCGATTGTGGCGTCTGAAGCAATGCTGCTGGCAGACAAATGTTATTGCTGCGCAAAAGGTGATTTCCGATTGGGTGGCATAGTCGCTTTAGGAAATTATCACAGCGACAAAAAATTGGGTTCGATGATTCTTCAGCTTAAACATGGCGGAAAAACCTGGTATGCAAGGGAATTCGGTTACCAGCTTGCAGAAAAAATAACGTCTGTTTTTCCCGAAAAAACCTGGCATGCTGCAGTTGCGGTTCCATTGCACCGGTCACGATTGTGGAGTCGAGGATATAATCAGGCAGCTCTTCTGGCAGCTTATCTGGCGAATAACATGAATATACCTGCTTATAAATGGCTGTTAACCCGTTCCAGAAAAACAGCTCCTCAATCGGGAGGTCGGACAGACAGGCAAATCAATGTTGAGGGCGCCTTTTCAGCGGGAGGTATCTGTAAAAATGCGGCTGTCATTCTTGTAGATGATGTGGTAACGACGGGAGCCACTGTTTCAGAATGTGCAGCAGAGCTTTACAAAGCCGGTGCATCCGAAGTATTGGTGGCTGCCTGTGCATGGGTTCCGATTTCCAAACGAGCGGATAATGTTTCATCCATAACGGAGGCTGACGATGACTATACGTGAGCGGTTTAACGATATCATTTCAAAGCATGTCATTATCGTTGATGGTGCGATTGGCACATTACTTCAGACTCGTGGGCTGCCGGCAGGAAAACCTCCCGAACTGATGCTTTTAAATAACATGAAAGAGGTTGAAACGGTTCACAAACAGTATTTTGAAGCAGGTGCTAACGTTCTGACAACGAATACGTTTGGCGCTAACCGGCTGAAACTTGAGCAATACAAACTTGCAGATCAGATTCAGTTAATAAACAATCTGGCTGTTGAGGCTGTCCGAAACGCAATTGGAGACAAGGCATTTGTTGCGGGGTGTGTTGGACCGACCGGTGAATTACTGCAACCAGCTGGCAGGTTGACAATGCCTGAGTTGGTTTCAATTTATCGTGAACAAATTCATATTTTGAAAGAGGCTGGAGCTGATTTCGCTGTTCTGGAAACAATGGCAGATATTGGCGAGTTACAGGCAGCAGCCAGAGCATGCTGGCTTGAGCAGTTTCCATTTATGGCAAGTATGACCTACAACGACAATGGACGTTCATTGACCGGGGCAACTCCAGAGGTGACCGCGATTACTTTGGAACCTTATGAGCCGCTTGCAATTGGTGCAAATTGCGGTCTTGGACCGGTTGAAATGGTTACACGCATCAAAGAATATGCAAGATCAACACATCTTCCAATTCTGGCGCAACCGAATGCCGGATTACCCGAACTTAAGGGTAATGATACTGTTTTTGATCTTCCTCCGAACGATTTTGCTGATCAGTCTTCAGAGCTGGTAAAAGCAGGAGCTTCTGTTCTGGGAGGGTGTTGCGGCACAACACCTGAGCACATACGAATGCTTAAAAAAGCCGTCTTTGATATTTTGCTGCCAAGTCGTGAAAAAAACGTGTCTGTCCGGTTTTCAGCACGGTCCGGCTGTGCTCTGGCAGGAATAGGAAAACCATTTTGTATAATTGGTGAACGTATTAATCCAACTGGAAGAAAACGGCTCACCAAACAGTTGCAACAAGGCGATTTTAGTCGGGTCCGGAGTGATGCTTTAAAACAGGTTGAATATGGTGCGAATCTGCTGGATTTAAATGTTGGTGTTCCAGATACAGATGAAACTGGTTTAATGTTGCAGGTCATTGATAATATTCAGCAGATTTTGCCAAATATTCCGTTATGTATTGATTCCAACGATCCCAAAGTAATGGCAACGGCATTAAACCATTTAACCGGAAGACCGTTGTTAAACTCTGTCAATGGGGAAGAAGAACGTCTGGATGTATTACTTCCATTGATTGCTGAAACCGGCGCTAATTTTATAGCTTTGGCTATGGACGAAACAGGAATACCAAAATCTGCTGAAGACCGTATAAAAATCATAAAACGAATTCTTAAATACGCTGAACAATATGGCATTGATCGCAATAGGGTTCTTGTGGATTCTCTGGTTTTTACCGTGGCTTCAGAGCCGCATCAGCCCCTGGAAACTCTGAAAGCATTGCGCCGAATCAGTGATGAACTTGAATGTGCCACTATTCTGGGAGTATCCAATGTCAGCTTTGGTTTACCTGGTCGTGATGCTGTAACTTCGTCATTTCTTGCAATGGCGATGGCCTCAGGTTTGACAGCTGGTATTGTCAATCCCCTGTCAGACAGAATTATTGAGACCTTGCGTGCGACCGAACTGCTTCTGAACAGGGATGCGGGCGCTACCAGGTACGTAGCGGTTGTCGAAGCCAGAGGCAGCAAAACTCGGATCGAAACAAAACCCGCAACTTCTTCATCAGAGCCCGAAGCCCCAGTCAACATTTTGATGAAAAAAATGCAGCAAGGGGACAAGGAAGGATTGATTTCGGTTATAGACAAATTTATATCAAATGGCAGACCACCGGATACAATTCTTTCAGAAGATCTGGCTCCTGCAATTCAAATGATTGGTGATTTATATGGCTGTGGCACAATATTTTTACCACAATTGATTTTGGCGGGTGAAGCCATGCGTGAAGCAGTGAACCATATTCGGCCGCTTTTATCATCTGGCGCGGGTAAAGCATTGCATGGAACACCTTTGGTGATTGGCACTGTTGAAGGTGACATTCATGATATTGGAAAAAATATCGTAGCGGTTGTGCTTGAGAACAGAGGTTTCAAGGTACATGATCTGGGTAAAAATGTTGCAGCAGAAAAATTTTTGCAGGCCATAGATCATTTGCAAGCTCCTATAGTAGCGTTGTCGGCATTAATGACCACGACTATGCCAGCAATGAAAAGTACGGTAAGTAAACTCCGCAGCCATAATCCGCATGTCAGGATCATAATTGGTGGTGCAGTTGTTACTCGTGAATTTGCTGACAGTATTGGGGCCGACGGGTATGCAGATGATGCTGTTTCGGCGGGAACGTTGGCGCTTGAACTGACAGGACATTGACCCGGTTTTCAAAACACTGAAAAGTATGGTAAAATTGGATAGTGTAATTAGTGTATAAGCTAACACCGTTTTTGAATATTCAGGAGGTTTTCGATGAAAAAAAATGTGGCAATAAATGGTTTTGGACGAATTGGAAGACTGGTTCTTCGTTCCATGATTGACGATGAATCACTACAAGTGGCAGCGATTAACGATTTGACGGATATTGATACTCTGGCACATCTGTTGCGATATGATTCTGCACATGGCCGGTTTAATGGCACGGTAGAAGTCCAAAAAGGTGACCTGGTGGTTAATGGGACAAAAATCCGGATTTTTGCCGAAAGGGATCCGGAAAAACTTCCCTGGGCATCTTTGGATGTTCGATATGTTGCGGAATGTACCGGTTATTTTCGGGATCGCGAAGGGGCATCAAAACATCTGAACTCAGGAGCTGAAAGGGTCATAATCTCCGCGCCTGCCAAAGATCCGGATTGGACGGTGGTTATGGGAGTAAACCATGTTCATTTTGATTCGGAAAAACACAGGATCATCAGCAATGCATCCTGTACTACTAATTGCCTGGCGCCACCGGCGAAAGTTTTATTGGATAATTTCGGTATTGAAAGTGGCATGATGACTACGATTCATGCATATACCAATGACCAGCAGCTTCTGGATTTTCCGCATAAAGATTTGCGAAGAGCGCGCGCTGCTGCTCTGTCAATGATACCCACAACTACTGGAGCTGCTGCTGCAGTAGGCGAGGTGTTACCTGATTTGCAAGGAAAACTGAATGGTCTGGCTGTTCGTGTTCCGACTCCAAATGTGTCTTTGGTTGATCTGGTGGTTTCCCTTTCATCTGATGTAACAGTTTCAACGGTTAATGAAGCTTTAAAATCAGCAGCCGAAAGCAATCTGAAAGGATTCATGGGATTTGCGGATGAATCACTGGTATCTATTGATTTCAATGGTAATCCGCTGTCAAGCATTATTGACGGTCTATCAACAATGGTTATTGATAAAAGACTTGTTAAAGTATTGGCATGGTATGATAATGAGTTTGGATATGCGATGCGCATGAAAGATTTGATGGCATTTATAAGTCGAAATGGCGGTTGATGTATATTCGAGTGGAGACACAGTTATGAAAAAGATTATTGCTGGCAACTGGAAAATGCATAAAACCATTCCGGAAGCTGTTCAATTGGCGGGTGCGATAGCTGAAAATACCGATGTATCAGCGCGTGTTGTAGATATCATAATATGTCCGGCTTTTATTGCTTTGAATTCTGTTTCAGAAAAGATAAAAGAAACTGAAATATCTTTAGGAGCTCAGAACATGCATTACCAGGAAAATGGCGCTTATACTGGTGAGTGCTCAGGTGCAATGCTCAAATCTGCCGGTTGTAAATATGTGATTTTGGGACATTCTGAAAGGCGCCATATTTTTAAGGAGCAGGACTGGGAAATCAATACGAAAGTCAGCGCAGCGTTTCGTGAGGGTCTGAAGCCCGTGCTGTGTGTTGGAGAGACGGAATCTGAACGAGATACAGGATTAACCAACAATGTGATTGAACGCCAGTTGAAAACAGCTTTAAAAGATGTTGATATCTCAAACATTGAGTCGCTGTTGATAGCGTATGAGCCTGTTTGGGCAATAGGAACCGGCCGGACTGCGACCCCGGAGCAGGCACACGATGCACATGAGTTCATCAGACAGCTTCTTTATGCAATGTATAAAGATGCCAGTCAGTCTGTTCCAATTCTGTATGGTGGTTCTGTAAAACCCGATAATGCTCATGACTTGTTACTTCAGCCAAATATTGATGGAGCTCTTGTTGGTGGAGCATCATTAAAGGCTGATTCTTTTATTGAACTTGTAAATATTGCCGCGACGGAATAGTTGACAGTTTAATCGCTGCAGGATAAAAAGATCTTGCAAGCGGAAATCATATCTGTTATAAGCTCCGTTTGCTGATCAGGAGGCTTGACGCTTGTGATTACTTACATACTATTAGGTTTACATGTTATTCTCTCAGTGGCGCTGATACTTATCGTTTTGCTCCAGACGGGCAAAGGGTCGGATCTCGCCAGTGCATTTGGCGGTGGTGGAGCTGGAGCGGTATTCGGAGGCTCCGGACCAACCTCTTTCCTTAATAAAATGACGACGGCTGTTGCCGTGTTATTTATGGTTACATCCATTTCTCTGGCTTATGTCGGAACAGGAACTCGTTCGGTTATGCCCGATCAAAGACCGGAACCGGCACCTGCTGCAGGTGTTGAAACGGACGAACTGGATTCTGCAGATTTTGATATTGATTTTGAAATGGCCGATGATCCGGATGCAGCAGAATCGTCAGAAGATATCCAATTACCTGAATCGATGGAATCAGAACCAATGTCGGAAGATATTGATATTGAACTCAGCAATGGACTCGCCGAAACGATAGAGTCAGACGATGATGCTGAAGAGGTTGATTCCGACAGAATTGAAACTGAATAGTTTTGATTTGACACAATAGCGAATAACTGCGGAAGTGGCGGAATAGGCAGACGCGCCAGGTTGAGGGCCTGGTGAGGGAAACTTCGTGGGGGTTCAAGTCCCCCCTTCCGCAAATATTGGGCTGCCGGAAAGGTGGCCTTTTTATTTGACATGAAATTTTCTATTTTTCCTGTTTTTTTATCCGGATATATTTGTAAGGGACGCTGTATCTATTGTAATGCAGCTCTGGCTGTCAATTGTAAAAAACCACCGTGTTTGGAATCTCTTCAATCAGATATCGAAAAATGGCTGTCTAATCCATCGAGAGACAAAAACCGGCAAATCGCTTTGTATGGAAATGATCTGTTTACGCTGACCGGTGAAAAAATTCGTCCGATCCTGTCACTTTGCCGTAAATATCTTCGCGCTGGAAAAGTGGATGGCTTAAGAACATCCTTGCGCCCGGATACCGTTTTGGCGTCCAATCCGGACGATGTGAAACAATTCTCGGTTATTGAACTCGGGATACCCTCTATGGATGATCGCATATTGCGAATTATTCAGCGAGGTCATGATGCGGAAACAGCCGCAAGGGCAGTTCGTTATCTGAAAAATCTGAATATCGTGACCGGATGCCAGACAATGATTGGATTGCCGAATACGACACATAAAAAAGATTTGCTGAGCGCTCAACGCATAGCCAGTCTAAAACCCGATTTTGTCCGAATACATCCGACGCTGGTATTGAAAAATACCGGGCTTGAAACTATGTACCGCTCAGGTAAGTATAAACCGTTGAATCTGGACGATGCCATTGAACGATGCGCTGATGTTTGGGAAATCTACGAAAAAGCCGGCATTCCGGTTACACGATGTGGATTTCATCTGCCCGAATCGGTGCGTTGGAAGGCATGCTGTGCCGGCCCATGGCATCCGGCCTTTGGCCAGTGTGTCAAATCACGCCGATGGCGGCGTTATTTTCAGGCAGAATACAGCACACATCCAGACAAACTTGTTTATTTTGTTTCAAAACGGGATTTCGCCGATGCTGTCGGACATAAATCTGAGAATTTGAAATGGCTTCGAGGTCACTGTCATCAAGAATTTGATATATGTTGTAACAAGTGAATCATTCCGAATATTGCCAGGTTTGTAGACGAACAAGTTAGTTATGAGGTACCTATTTCTGCTGCAGTGTATCTGTCATTTGCCGTTTCCATATTCGTATACTGCGGGGTTCGAATGCCAACTCTATTCGTGCATATCCGGGGTATGGTGGTCGGGGTATGCCGACGTTCAAGGGGGGTGATTCACCATGCACCGATATTCTGATTCGTCTAAGCCAGTCCGGTTCAGGGGGGGGAGCTGCGATTAGCTCCTGTCCGGTTATGAAGTCAGGTTTCCGTGATAGTGTATATTCCCAATCCGATTTTTCATGGCCTGCGGCGCCGGTTCCCATGCCGGGAACGTGTTGACGGGCGATATAAGGGTCAATTAATCCAAAAACATCCATTGTATAAAGATTTGAATAATAGGGGATGCGCCCGATAATTGATGTTGCTATTGATTGATCCGGAGATGTATGTTCCGCCAGACATCGGCCAACAATGGTTCCACGATGAAGGGCTTCTTTTTCAAATGAAAAGATATCTGGAGATCGGTAAAAATCCAGAATAGGTGTAGCGTTCCACAAAGCAAGAGTAACTCCGATCATTGTAGCTAAAACCAGCACATATGATTTGTTGAATCTTTGACAGATTTGAAGAATGCCTAGGAAAGCTCCGGCAGAAATAAATGGAATTAATGGAGCCAGGAACCTGTCAGGTCCCAAAGAGTCGCCTCCAACGGCAAGGATGTACACCATAAAAATAAAAACAAACATAGAAAGCGCCAGATGTATACGATAAACATGTAAT
Source organism: candidate division CSSED10-310 bacterium (assembly GCA_003558985.1). GTDB lineage: Bacteria > CSSED10-310 > CSSED10-310 > CSSED10-310 > CSSED10-310 > CSSED10-310. Next base: position 9,006 of record PWNJ01000190.1, on the reverse strand, counting down.
GATCGGTCTTTATAGAAGAATAATCCTGAAAATGTAAGTATTAGCAGCAGACTTTCAGGTATTCCCCAGCCCTGAATAATATAAGCCAGCCCTCGCCAGATAACAGGTATGGATGCGCCTGTTTTTACGTAAAAAGTGTTTGGAATGACAGTACCGAAATAAATCTGTTTCCAAATCAGATAAGGTATGATCATAGAGGCCGCAGCAGCGGCTGAAATTACAATGCGCCTGCTAAGCAATGCTTTTCGATTAATACCAATCATTATCGGCAGAAACATAAAAGCGAGTAATCCTTCCGGTCTGGTCAATACAGCCAGAGCTGTCATAAGGCCGTGGAAAACAAAAAAGCGATCATCGCTATTGCGGGTTGCTGTTGCCGCAGAAGCGTATGACAGCCACATAAACATTATAAACATGTTTGTTTCAAGACCTCTCATTGACCAGATGATCAGCGATGTATTCAGCGCTGTAAATATAATCGGAAACAGACACGCTGATTTGTGAAGTCTGAAAAGGAAAAAAGAAAAATGTATTAACAGAATTATTGTGCAGATCAGACCGAGACCTTTTGACGCCAGAAGTGGGTCAACGAACGGGTATGATACTGCAATCAACATAACCCACAGGAAATTGGTATATCCCTCAACGCGTTCACCCGGATTGAAAACCAGTCCATTACCCGAAGCAAGATTTCGTGCATACCTGAAAGAGATGAATGCATCATCATTGGTTTCATGGCTAACACAGATAACAGCAGCAGTATGCAGAAATACCACTAGAAAAAATACGGATAAAGCCGCAGCAAGCAATTTAATCATGGCTTTGTGATGTCAGGTATGGCGGCATTTCCAGGTGAAAACCAATGAAAGCCAATAATCGGAATTCCGCGACTGTATGCGGTCAGGAAACTGTTTACCGGACTATCACAGAATCCCTCCCATCGTCCGGTTCCGTCGCGTCTGGGGACAGATTCTTTTTGAAGACGAAGGTATCGTTGATGCAGTAAATCGAAGTCAAGATCAGCATCAAGATATAACGCTGCAAGGTCGCGCCACATGTTTTGTGAAACCCATACATTTTCTATACCGTCGCGATGCGCATCCCCATATTCGGTTGCTGTTTTTTTATGAGCAATCTCCAGATGTTTTTTCATTAATGCTTCCAATTCGCCGGGAGCATTCAAGCCACTCAACCAGAGCGCAACAAGGCCATGTGCTGCGTAATTGGAAAAACCATCCAGATCATCATCAAGCAGATCATCCGACCTGATGGGATGATTAGCGTCATGCGGCAAAAGTACTTGAGAGACAACACGCGAATCTTTTTTTTCATCTGTTTCACTGGCCAGAGCTATTGGAAAATGTGTTCCTGTCCAGGAGTCGATAATGGATTGATAGATTGTATCGGCCCGTGCAAGCGCTTTCGAACGAATGGGATCGGAAAGAAACTCTTCAAATAAAGATGACACTGCCTGGAGTGCGGCAGCTTTTTTTATACCCAGATATATCTGGTTTTCAGAAATGTTGATAGAACGGGGGGCATCGTCAAAGGTATTAATAGCTCCCAAGTTTGGCAAACCATTACCATCCGTGTCCATTTCAATCAGACGCTTCATTATATGTTCAATAACGGGTTTCTGTGACTCTGCCAAACGTGTATCTCCGGTTTGAGCGGCATACATGCTGTGAAGTAAAAGAAAATTGGCGTTTTCTTCGGTTAGCATTAGAACCTTGTAGGCGTTTTCACTAATAATCAATCCCTTGCCCATATCATGCGGCATATCGCCGTTCAAATGATATCGGGGCCAATGTTTCAGCATATTTGCCAAAAAGTCTGGTGTATACGCCAGATGAAACAGACTGGTGTTGTAAACAACGTCCATCGTGGATATAAACAGTGGGAATCCCTCCCATTCACTATAGCGAAGCGCACCATCCGGGCTGCGTACCAACCAGGAAGACGCCAGAAAGCTTTGAAGAGCCGAATGAGTCAGGGCTATGTATTGTTCTGTTGAGGCTTCCGTAAGCATCGTTGACCGTATTCGCAAATCTTGTTTCAACAAACTATCGCGATTTTGCAAGGCCTGTTTCATTAAAAAACCCGGATTGGGAAAATCTCGAAGGTAAGCAAACCGGGACATTCTGCCATCCACCAGCATAATCGGAGAAGCCGTATGAAACAAAACGACGGCATGCCGATGTTGTGATTCACCAGGTTGAGCAGAAACAGTCGCTGTCAGTCGTCCCTCATCGGCAATCATTTCTGCGCGCCAGCCATCTTCAGTGTAACCTCCAGCCATGAACATACCTTTAACATCAGATGAAAATTCATAAAGTGATACGGTTTTGGTCCACGGGGCTGAAAACGACGCGATTTCATCATCCTGGGTGGTGGTGTGTTGAAGTGTCTGGAGACCATTTAATGAGATATCACACGTCACCGTTTTTGAATCATTATTGATCAGAGTGAGGTTAACAAACATTATCGGCGCAAGACGCCAGTCTGTGTATAATGGAGTGAACGGAGAGACTATTTCATAACGAATATATGCATCGGCTCCGGGAACCGGAACAGTAAATTCTGCCGATGTCGGTGTTAAATATTTTCGGAAAGCAGATTGATCGCCAATGTCGGATGGAAAATGCAGGATACCGCTTGAAGAATCAACACTCACTGTAAATCCGGTTTCTTCAGGCAACATATAACCCAGAGGCAAGACACGTATACGTTGATTATGAAGTTCCGGTACTATTGTGAACCTGGAACCAAGCCGTGATAAATGCACAGGAACACTATCAAACTCAGATAAAGCTGAAGGTATTAATACCAGGAGTAATGTAAATATTGAGGTTGTGATTTTTAAGTTTCGCAAAATCATCCGCGCGATAATAGCAGACCGAAAATCATCGTTCAACTATTTGTAATAATTGCTTGAGGACTGAATGAAGGTTACATTGGACCGCAAAAATTCATTCTTAATTGCAGATTGATGGTCAAATGTGCTTAAAAGAAAACAGGAGACAGGAAATCTTGATTTTGGAAAAGAAGAAATAACTCAAAGAATAAAAAAGCAGCAGGCCGAACATTGCCATTTTTTCGAAAAACAGTTTTTTTGATGATGATCTTTTTCCTATGTCTTTCTAAGGTTCGTAGCGCAGAGAGGCCGTGGGGAATTTGTGTTTATGGTGGACAATGGAGCAATAATCGTATCGGCGAGATTTTGTCTTTTCAAACAAATTTTGAAAAATCATATGTTTGGGCGGCTTCTGTTTCTAGAAAAGTAATGTCACTATCTGATTTCCTTGATGTTGAAGTTGAGTTTAACAGCGCGTTTCATTCGGGATTACAGTCACATATGGAAATCAATGCGGCATGTGTTTTAAGGTGGCAAAAATTCCCATGGAATCACTTGGTCAAAACCTCACTTGCATATGGTCTGGGGCCTTCCGTGGCTTTTCAAAGACCACCAATAGAAGATCGTGAAAGGCGAGGACCAACATTTTGTCTGGTTTTTATGCCGGTTGAGTTGACGTTTGGTATGCCCGAAACCTGCAGAAGCCCATGGGAGATTTTTTTGCGAATCCACCATCGTTCGGGCGCTTATGGTGTTGTCAGTGATTCCGGAGGTTCAAATTTCATTACTGCAGGTGTCAGGTACCGTTTTTAACGAAGACACTTTGCAAGTCTTAATAGGAGTTGATTATGAAAATCACTGTTTTTAATGGTAGTCCAAGAGGTCGTGATAGTAATACGAATATAATTGCGCAGTCTTTGCTGGAAGGGGCACAGGAAGCAGGAGCAGATTGTTTGCACGTCTATCTGGTAGAAAAAAATATCAGACATTGCCGCGGATGTTTCAGTTGCTGGAGCGTCACTCCAGGAGTTTGTGTTTTGCAAGATGACATGAAGCATTTAATGGATCTGTTCACAGAATCGGATTTTGTGTGCCTGGGAACTCCAGTGTATGGAATGCTCATGACCGGATTGCTGAAAAACTTTACAGACCGGCTTTTACCGCTGGCAACGCCGCACATTCGAAAAGCTGATGACGGCGCTTTCTATCACAATGGAAGGGTTCGGAGATTTCCTGGCCTGATCGTGGTTGCAAATTCAGGTTTTCCCGGACAACACAATTTTGAGATGCTCAAAAGTTATTACAAACCTCAAAATCCGGTGCTGGAAATATACAGAAACTGTGGTGAGATATTGTCGCATCTTGAACTGGCGGGTTCTGAAGTTGCTAAACAAGTTAAAGTATTTTTGAGCGCTGTAAAGCAGGCAGGACGCCAGATTGTAACTCATGGTAAAGTGACACAAAACGTTGTTGAATTAATTAACAATGAAATAATCAGTGATGAAGAATACATGAATCGAGTGAATCGGATGTGGGATGAAGAATTCGGAGAATCCTGCGAATCTTAAAATCGATAAACAGGCAGCCAATACAAGAAACCTTTAGATTATGTTTTCATAATCACTGATATTGTATGATTTGTAACCATCAAACGCTGTACTTGAACAAAAAAGCTTGAAAACAAATTATCGAATCTGTAATGTTCTTTCATTCGTTTCAAAGTAACAAATTTCGTTACTTCTGTTTTAACTTTAGGAGGTTTAAATCATGAAATTTCAAAAACTGTTCTTTGTTTGTGTTGCACTGATTTTGGCGATGAGTCTGACAGGCAATGTTTATGCTGAGAAACCAAGCGAACTGATGGAGATTCCCGAATTTGCATCTGCTGATGCTGAAGCCAGACTGGCGTGGATCAATCAGAAACTTGACAGTGGTGAGTGGACCAGCAGAAACATCAGCGGTGATGTTATGACACGGTTTATAATGGATGTGTTGGCGCAGGAAGATTCAGCAGTGGCCCAGATGAATAAATATGGCGAAATCAGAAAAAATTATGAAAAACTGGTGAATACATATGATTTGGAAAAATATCTGGCAATGAAATATATCGCCGAAGCGCCGGAAGCCAAAGCAGCAGATATTAAAGGAAAAGCGAAAATTATTCATCAGTTGCACAAACAGGGTGTTCTTTCATGGCCGGGGATTGCCGATGTGCTTAAAGGAATTCTGGCGTTACATCTGGCAACAAGTGAGGAGTTCCAGGCAATGACCCCGTTACAGCAGGTTGAATATCTGGCTGCAATGGATGGACAGAATATTGTCGGGAATCTGACATCTGCTTCCTTTACCAAAGGAGTTGCTGCAGAATGGATGTCGAATACACCCGCAGATGAGCAGGAAGGTGTTTTTAATCAGATCAACAGTTCAGCAGACTTTTTTACCCGTTCAACAATTCGGAACGGATATAGAGATTAAAACACGCTCGATTTTGTAATAAGTTGCAAAACCTCGGAGAAATCATTTTCTCCGAGGTTTTGTTGTTTTAAACAAATGACATGTTTATAGAAAAACAATAATAATCATTTGGTTGATAAACTTAGCTAATTTGTAGTCTGATCAATGGTTTGGTATTAAACAGAAATTGTATAAAAATCACTTGAGTATTTGACAATAATCGAATCTTTTATAAAACTGTTTCGTGGTTCAGTGAATGCTGAATAGTCTTTAGGTTAAACAAGGGAAAGTAAAGAGGTTACTTGTATGGACAGTCTGCTAAGCAGATCAAAAGGTCATTGGGAAGGTACCAAGAAGCTGTGGCTTGCCCCTGGCAAATCCAAGTGTGAATGTTCAATTACAGCAAATGTCACAGATTCAGTTTTGGGTCGAAGCGCTGTTATAGCGTATTCATGGCTGCTTGAAGGAGTGCGCCAGGAAGGTCATTTGCTGTTAACAACGGATTTTGGAAAAGGTGCGGTTCAGGCGGCCTGGGTAGATTCATTTCACAAATCAACAGGAATTATGATTTTGAAAGGTGAATTTACTGCGAACAATACGATTGATCTTATGGGGCATTACTCGGATTCCAAAGGTCCTGATTCCGGATGCCGCATGATCATTCGCGAGCCGGATGACAGAACGCTTGATTTGATCGTTTACAATGTGATTCCAACCGGTAAAGAACAACTGGCTATTGAGGTCAGATTATCCAAAGTGAACGATTAAATCATGTCTGTTTACAAAAATATCAAGTGGTGCAATACAGTTGCATGTTTTGTTATTTTGTTGGCAATACTGGTTTTTATTCCGGGAATAACGGCACGTACTCGATCCAGTGATCTTGAATATTTCAAATTGGTTCAGCCACCGGGTATTCGTGGGGAACATCTTTTGTATATTACCTTTGATCATGAAATCTACAAGTTTTCTGAACCGGATTATTCGGATGTCCGAATTTTTGATTCACATGGTAACGATATTCCCCGTATTGTTCAGGAGTTTGATTATAAAACCGGACGTGTTCCAGCCGGTGTAAATATTTCTGAAGATGTTCAGGGTCGGCAGACGATAATTGATATAGAGATGAATCGGGAACCGGTCACCAGTTTTACCTTTGACACGCCCAGCGTTGATTTTGAGCGCTCAGTCAGAGTGATGATACCAGGTATTGACGAGTATGAAGTCCTGGCTGCTTCAGATATCTATCATCGTTCAAATGAAGACGGTCTTGACAGTTTAATGTCAGTATCATTTGACGAACAACGGAGCATGATTTTCCGAATAACAATTGACAATGAAGAACAGCCCCCGTTGGAAATTGGTTCTATCCAGTATTCTGGTCCAGTGCACAGGCTAATTTATCAAGGACTGGAAGGTGAATCATATCAGCTTTTCTGGGGTTCTTCGGTAGTGGGTCCACCGTCTTACAGTGTTTCAGATATTGAAAACCTGGTTTCAAGTGGTGAGCCGATGCGCCGGGCGCGGGTCGGGAGAGGATTTGCGAATCCGCAATATGCCCCTGGACAGCATTCTGATGTGGAACAGGACACCGGCAGTTCTTTACTCCCTGCTGCATTATTTTTAGTCATCATACTGGTTTTGGTGTTTGTTTTTCTGAAATCGGGAAGACATAAAGATACAAAATGATGTTACGGGATATGAATAATTTAAATTGCTGCGTCAAAACGGGGGTCAATTTTGGATTTGTGGACCACTTTTTCTTGACAATTCGTCTAAAGGTGTGTAACTAATTGCATCGGTCGGCCTTTCAGGCGTTTTCAAAGGCGCGTAGCTCAGTGGGAGAGCACTTCCCTGACGCGGAAGGGGTCAGGGGTTCGACACCCCTCGCGCCTATACATAAGGAAACAGCAATAACCCGGGTTAAACCCGGGTTATTGCTCATTCCCTTATTTGGTTTGATTTTTGAGATGAATGGTTTTTTTGGGAGAAACACATGTCTGATATGATACGTTTCATACTACCGGATGGCAACAATATTGAAGCCGCTAAGGGTATTACGATAGATGAACTTATTGAACGTATTGTGCCCCGTCAGAAAAAGAAAGTGATTGGTGCGATTGTTGATGGAAGTGTAATAGATTTAAGAGCGCCTGTGACTGAAGGGGGCAAACTTGAATTACTTTTTGCAGGTGATCCAAAAGCTCTTGAAATTTTACGTCACAGTGCATCGCATGTCATGGCGGAAGCGGTATTGCAATTGTTTCCGGATGCTGTATTAGGCATTGGTCCGTCGACATCTGAAGGTTTTTACTATGATTTTCAGCTTCCTCGTCCTTTGTTGCCGGAAGACCTTGTTCAAATTGAAAAAAACATGAAGAAACTGGTATCGTCAAACATGAAATTTGAACGATCAGAGATGCCTATCCAGGAAGCGATTCGACATTTTGAAAAAAAAGGTGAAATTTTTAAAGTGGAGCTGATACAGGACCTTGCTGCGCAGGGTGAAAATATAATTTCTATTTATCAAAGTGGAAAGTTTGAAGATTTATGCCGAGGACCTCATCTTCGGCATACCGGTCAGGTTAAAGCATTCAAGTTGTTATCTACTGCAGCGGCGTATTGGCGGGGAAACGAGAAAAATCCGGTTTTGCAAAGGCTTTATGGTACGGCTTTCTGGACGCCGGAGGAATTGGATGAGTACCTTGAAAATCTGGAACGTATCAAGCAAAGAGATCACCGGCGGTTATCGAAAGAGCTTGATTTGTATTCTGTTCATGATGATGTGGGAGCGGGACTGGTCTTCTGGCACCCCAAACTGGCCATGGTGCGTCATCTTGTTGAAGAATTCTGGCGTGATGAGCATTTGAAACGTGGTTATGGATTTGTGTACACACCTCATATTGCACAAGAAGTAGTTTATAAAACATCCGGTCATCTTGAAAACTATGCCGAGAACATGTATTCGCCATTGCTGATTGATGAGAAACCATATTATCTTAAACCGATGAATTGCCCGGGACACATAAAGATATATCAGACCCGTCGCCGCAGTTACCGGGATTTACCGATCCGCTATTGTGAATTGGGAACGGTATATCGTTATGAACGCAGTGGTACATTGCATGGCATGCTGAGAGTGCGCGGGTTTACTCAGGATGATGCACATGTGTTTTGCACACCGGACCAGATAGCTGATGAAGTCTACGGTATTATTGATCTGGTGGATACCCTGATGACCGCTTTTGGATATACTTACACCATATTTTTGGCAACTCGCCCTGAAAAAGCGCTGGGTTCAGAGGAAGAATGGAATGTTGCCACAGATGCATTAAGAAATGCTTTGGAGCGATGGGGAAAACCCTATGAGCTTGATGAAGGTGGTGGAGTATTCTATGCACCTAAAATTGATGTCAAACTTCAGGACGCGCTTGGCCGTGAATGGCAAGGACCAACAATTCAGGTCGATCTGAATTTACCGAAGCGGTTTAATGTGACTTACATAGGACCTGATAACAAGGAACATGAAGTTATTATGATTCATAGAGCTGTTTTGGGGTCTATGGAGAGATTCATAGGGGGTTTGATTGAGCATGTTGGCGGCGCATTCCCTATGTGGCTCGCTCCTGTGCAGATAAAAATATTGCCGATCACAGACCAGCAGCTTGACTATGCTCACAAAATTAAAACAATTTGAT
>PWNJ01000063.1 GCA_003558985.1 candidate division CSSED10-310 bacterium | reverse complement strand
GATTATAGGCATTGAGCAATGCGTTTATATTCTGAGGCAGTTCTTTGCCAGCAAAAGTTATGGGTAATATGATCAATGCCAGCGGTAATCATTTGACAGTACAGGGGTTGATTGTGAAAAATGTTGCAGGCATCTTTCATTGCCATTGCCAGTTCAGTAACCATACTCTGGAATAATGGGCTGGCACGACGGGTTGCAAGGCGTCCCCGGCCACTACCTGCAGGCATTTCTGAAGAGGTATTAAGCAGTTTCCAGCCATTAAGCATATCGGATATTTTTAATGATTCCCGATACAGCAAACCTGATGGGTGCGATGAAAAACCATGCCATCGGGCGGCAATGGTTTCGGCGCTCCGGCTGAACGATCCGCATGCCCTGAACGGAATTATCTGTTGAGCAATACCTCCGGTTGCCCGTCCGACACAGGGGGTTCCGCCAAGATAAAACTCGTTGGCCATACCGAATGGCTCGTAAAAAGAAGGCATTAATCCGAAGGATGCGCCGCGCAGAGTAGCTCCAAAACCGGCAGACCAGCGAAACGGAAACACAGCAACATGTTCCGGAAAATCATGAGCAAGCTCTTCAAGATATGATATTCCAGCAAGACCTTCATCACCCGGTATTGGAAAGAAAAAGAAACTGGCGGTTTGTCCCGCCAGCAAAAATGACCTGACAGCTTCAGCAGCGACATCATACCCCTTCTGACGTGTATCATCTCTGCCAGCCATGACAAACCAGCATGATCCTGAAGCAGCCGTATCAAAAAACCGGTGAGTATCACCCCAGAAAGCCTGGTCGATACAAGGATTAAAGGATTGCAAAGCCGTAAGCGCCAGTTTTCTGTTACTGTTCTTCCAATCTGTCATGGGTGAGATTTGCCCGGTTTTTACTTGTGCAATAATTGATTGAGGTATTGCGAGTTCGGTAAATGGACCATTGTTTATTCCGGTGATTCGATTTGGCAGCAATGCGGTAAGATGATCTGCCAGAATGGAAGTCTGAAGAGGGTCTTGCAGGAGGTCAAGGGCAAACTGGTCAGAAACGGTGGGAATGGTTTCGGCGACAAATGGCAAGGCACGGGTCAGGGCGGTATTGCCCGGGCATGCGATACCGGGAATGGCGAACTCAGCAAGATCACGATCATGAATGGCGCAATCATAGCTGTTGTGCAATGTCAGAATCATCCCGGGTTTCTGAATGGACTGACAGGCGGCCAGAGCTGTTGTTGCGGCATGCCAGTCCTGTAACAGCACGGTTCCGGGAGTTAAACCGAACAGTGTTTTAATGGTCATCCATGCGGCAGCTCCGAACAACAGGGCATCGCGGCGAAGCGCCGCTTCGGAAACAAGATACGGATGCGGCACACCCGCAAAAAACCGATCGTCATCCGGACGAAGAAACAGATAACCGTTGTCGCCTTGCAGAATATTTACGGAAATATTGCCGGCCTGGCAGGGGATATGTACTTCGGCTATTTTTGAAAGCGACGGTTCCAGCCGTGCGGTTTGAGGTATCCGATGATGAAATGGTGTGACAATTGTCACGTCATCCTGTCCCGAAGCGCCAATGAAATGGGGCAGATTTCGCATAACTGCCGCGATTCCGCCGGCCGGGGCCCAGGGACTTTCATAACTGACAAAAATCAGATGCATGGATCATGTCCTTTCAATACAAAAGCAGTAATGACCTGATACAATACCGGACAATGTCACTGCATTCACTCCAGCATCTGAATACCATGAAACAGAATGGTTTACAATCAGTTCCGGCTAATCTGACGTAAACGGAATCATGAATATCGAATTGGTAATGTGCAAGCGTGATTGTTGTCAGTTCTGAGAAATATCCTGATACAAAAGGAGTGCAGTCGCTGCGGTTGCCAACAGGTCGCTTTCAAAATCATCAAGCAAAACCGACAATCGGACACTGCCTTTATTAATCACTTCCACAGCCGCCACATGTATTCCATCGAGTGTAAACAAATATCCGGCGGCTTCACCCAGCGGCATGGAGGATCCTTCCAGACTGTCAATTCCTTCAACCCGGTATGTTGTGATTTCGTCAGTCAGCACACCTGTAAAAACACGATCTGATGCTTCCTGCGACATGATAAGAGTCCAGACGCGTCCGGGAGTTTCAGTGCCGATCCGAACAACAAAATTCAGGTCATACGTCAGCCCCCACAGAAACTCACCACCAAGCGCTGCTTGCCGGATATCACTGCGGGAGACTCCGGTTGCGGCCTGGCCGTACCATACATCGGGTCCCGGCCCGGTTACCCGATATTCATAATTCTGTCGGGCGTGCCGTGTTTCAAACTTGCCAACTATCCATGAATCGGTGCGCGTCCAGCCTCGCCGCACGTTTGTCACTGCATACGGGCCAAATATGAAGTCCTCATTAAATTTAAAACCCTGACGCCCTTCACATTCATAAAAATACGAGTTTTGCTGTAAATCCGGTGGCACCAGCATGCGGGCCGGCTGGCAACCAGTCATGAGCATCGAAATCAACAGCATGCCGGTGAATAACAAAGTTAATCGATAATATTTTATACAATCCATCATAACCTCCCTTAAACCCAAACAGGATAACGCCTTTCATTATTCAGGTTAAATAATGCTATATTTGTTATGAATAAAAAGCAACAATCAAATAATGCGATTCGGCCGCTGGGCTGCTTCGCAGCCGGAATGCGGGAAAAGGTGAACAGGAGAAAAGGCGAAAGATGATCGGTACCAGTGACCTTTTGAGACGCCCGGCGGGCGTCTCTACATTCGTTTTGTGGTTCCATCACATACCTGCACAAAACAATTCAATCCAAATTACAAATCACACAATGGTTGTAAAAAAACATGCGTTTGCAACCCTTAGGCCCTAAGACTTATGCCCTCCGCCAATTCTTGCACCCCTTCAACCTTCAACCTTCTACCTTTCTTTGCCTCTCCTGCCAAAAGCAGGCAGTATTATTGACATAATTAGGGTATTTCGGGTATAATATATAACATTGTTTGTTAGCTTATTGTTGTTTCTGGAGGTTGAGTGATGAAAAAATGTGTCAATATGTGTACATTCTGTTTGTTAATTGTGCTGAGTATTTCGGGGGTTTATTCTGGATCAGAGTTGATTGATTCGGTATTGATTGAAGTTCTGACATATGATGGCACGTCGGATATGCTTGTTCGTTTTGCTGTCCAGGCGGATTTGTCTCCGGCGTATTCGATGGACTGGAATGAACGCGGTCATTTTGTTTACAACACGTTGCGTGAGGTTGCCGGGCGTGAGCAGGCTGCGGTTCAGGTATATCTGGACGGGTTGGGAATTGAGTGGCAGTCATTTATTACTGGCAACGAGATGTTCATTGTGAATGCTGACATGGATGTGCTTAACGGGCTGGTATCGTTCCCGGAAATTCTTCATATTGGATTTCCTGAAGTAATTATGTTGGAAAAGCCGGATGAGCATCCGGTTGAATCTGGAGGCAGGTCACAGGCATGGGGTATTGCGGATATTGGCGCTGACCAGGTTTGGAGTGAATTCGGTGTTCGTGGTGAGGGTATAATTATTGCGGAGATCGGTACTGGTGTTGAGTGGAATCATTCTGCGCTTATAGATGCGTACCACTGTACTGGTGATCCTTCAGATCCTGCCTGCTGGCATGATCCGGCCAACATGTGCGGAGGGAGTATCTGCGACAATGTCGGTTTCAGCACTCAGATTATGGGCGTTATGACAGGATCGGATGATCCCGGACTGGACAATCAGGTGGGGATAGCGCCCGGAGCTACATGGATCAATTGCAAGGGTTGCGAATCAACATCATGCAGTCCGGCTTATTTGAACGCCTGTGCGGATTGGGTTCTGGCGCCTGATGGCAATCCTGACAACCGTCCACATGTTATTGTATGCGCGTTATCTCAACCCAGTGATGACTGGTATCGCCCCAAGGTGCAGGCATGGCATGCCGCCGGGATTGTTCCGGTTGGCGGCAGTGGTATAGGGGGACCCTCCTGTGGAACATTAACTTCTCCAGGGGATTATCCGGAAATGTTTCAGGCGGCCGCTCATAACTCGGCACGGACTATAGCAACTTTTTCTGGCCGGGGACCTTCGGCCTTTGGTGAATTGCCGTATACCAAACCGAATATCTCTGCTCCCGGCGTTGCTATAACGACCACGGGAGTTGGCAATGACTGGGTCAGCATCTCCGGGTCAAGCATGTCCGCCGCCCATGCCGGCGGCGCTGTGGCGTTGTTGTTATCACATAATCCTTCGCTGATCGGACTGGTCAGTGAAACGTTTGAATCGCTTCAGAACAATGCTTTTTATCCACCCGAAGGGGACTGTGGCGCACCTCCCGGAGCTCAGGGAAACTTCACTTATGGATATGGATATCTGAGCGTGTACAATGCGGGGCAACAGTGGGGTGAATGGTTGCCGGGTCCGGCGACGCCGTTTGAGTTTAATCGGTTTGATGGCGTATTTGTGCCGGGACCTGTGGCCGAAGACTGGGCGAACAAAGTTTATTTTATGGGTGGCAGAACCGGAATGACAACCAACCCGCATATCTGGCGCTTTGATCCGATTATGGGAACCTATACAGATATCGTTGTGGATATGGTGGTTGGTGTCAGCAACTACACAGCCAATCTTGTTCCTGATGATGGCACAGACAGAGGACCGGCCATTTATGTGATTGGCGGAAGGAATTCTGCCGGAGCGACAATAGATACGGTGCAGCGTTTTTATCCGGCGTCCGGCTGGGTTGAGACAGTTGCCACAGATCCGTTTCCCGGTGAAATAGGTGGAGTAACAACCCAGATGCATGCTACGGCTGTTGTTGATAATAAGGTTTATGTAATGGGGGGCTGGTTGGTTAATACAAACGTTTTTAGTGATTTTACCTGGGTCTTTGATCCGCGTAAAGTACCCGGAACACGCTGGCAAGCTTTGGGAACCGGGTTCATAACTCAGCCAAGAGCATCCATGATGGCAACGGTTATCGGACCGAAAATTTATCTGATCGGTGGAGATTATCATTATGACGGTGTCAGTTTAACTCCCTCTGACAGAGTTGAAGTGATGGATACCACTTCGGATCTAATGGATTGGCAAATACTTGCGCCGCTGCCTTCTGCCCGCAGTCAGGGACAGGCATTCACAGCGATTTTACCGGGAACCGGAGATCACTGGAAAACACGCATTGTCGTGAATGGTGGCGGGATCTGGCCGGATGCAACCAATGAATGTATTATGTACGATATCGAACATGACAACTGGTATTCTGCTTTCCCGAATATGACCGATATGCGACGAAATCATGCCGGTGTGTTTGTACCGCTGTGCTCGCCTGATCCCGATGACGGTTTGCCGGGTTTCTGGGTGTTCGGTGGATACAAAGACAGCGATAATCCTCCATATGCAATGACTGAATATTATTCGATTCCATGCCATCGTGACGGTATTCTGCTGGTTGACAACGACTGGGATTTGGGTTCGCCGAATGGTGGTGGACTACCCTATTACATGACAGCTCTGGATATGCTCACAAGACCCTACGATATATGGGAAACTGAAAAACTGGGACCGCTACCGCTGCACTCTCTGATCGGGTATTCCAGCGTGATCTGGTTTACCGGATTTAATTACACCACGCCATTAACAACACATGATGAGATGTTATTGGCGGATTATCTGGAATATGACGGTAATCTTTTGATTTCATCAATTGATTACTATTTCAGTAAAGGTATCGTGACCGATTTTATGCGCGATTATCTGGGTGTTCAGGCGATCGTTGGCGATATCAACGAAATTGATCCTATCGGAGTTCCAGGTGATCCTGTCGGACACTCATTGGGACCCTACACGCTGACGCGACCGGATCACTGGGATGTTTACTGGCCGTTACCCCCGGATGAAGGGCCATATACGGATGCTGTTACGGCAGTGGCTGGCGCAGCCGAACCATTTGGATTTCATGCATCGGACACACCCAACTCCACCCGGTATGACAGCGGCTATTTCAAGACCGTTTTTCTTGCATGGCCGCTGGAATGGATTGCCGGTGATTATGACAGAATGGATATTTTGGAATCTGTTCTGAATTGGTTTGATGGTGTAATCCCCCCCACAGCAACACCCACTCCAGTTCCTCCGACACATACTCCTGTTCCAACAAACACGCCTGTACCGCCTACGGCAACTCCAACATCACCCGGTCCTACCGCGACTCCGACAATACCAGCGCCGACCGCTACACCAACACCGCCGGGACCGACAGCAACGCCCACGCCGAACGACCCCGGCCCGACACATACTCCGAAACCGCCGACTGCAACACCAACCCCCGAATGCGGTGAGTTGGGGTGCACGGTGTACATGCCGTCCGACAGTTTTGGTGGTGGTGATATCTGTTATGTTGAGGTTTACGTCTGTAACACGCACGATGTGACATACACCAATATTCCTATCTTTGTTATCCTGGACGTTTATGGCATGTATTTCTTCGCGCCATCTTTCGGTGAATTTGATTTTTACGCAATGCCGATTGAGCCGGGAATGACGACGATTCAGGTGCTGCCGCCGTTTGAGTGGCCGGCTGGTGTCGGATCGGCAAGCGGTATCATCTGGTATGCTGCCATGACCGATCCTGAAATCACTGAATTATTCGGCGGACTGGGTATGTTTACGTTTGGCTGGTATTGACGCGTCCTGACGGCCGCTGGGTGAATAGGAGAAACGGTGAAAAGGGCGTGTTCATCTTCGTTTAGAAGAGGGGAGAAAGCACGGTCAGACATGGTTTGAAAATCAAAGGAGGGGCGTCGCTTGCCGGCGCCCTTTTTGGTCGGCAAAATCATTTATTGACAACAAATTTAACCACAAATCTTGCGTACTCATGATGGTGTTCATCGAAACGCCATGAAAGTAACAATGTATTTCACAACTCATGAGGACCTCTCTCGCGTTGTAATCCGTCTCTGCCTGACGGCATTTCCGGAACAACTGCGTTCTCTCCTGTGAGGAGAGATTTGAAAAACACTGCGTTTACAATGACTTAACCTGCCCGGCGCGACCTGCGGTCACGAGAACGCTTCGCTTGACAGCATGAGAGAAGACAACAATCACATCACACAACCTTTTGAGACGCCCGCCGGGCGTCTCTACACCTGTTTGGGGGTTCCATCACATACCTGCACAAAACAATTCAATCCAAATTACAAATCACACAATGGTTGTAAAAAAACATGCGTTTGCAACCCTTAGGCCCTAAGCCTTAAGCCCTCCGCCTTACGCCTTATCAATACCGCTCCTTCAAAAACGATATGAATGTTTCGGCTTCCGGAGCCGGTCGCCATCGGAATAATGCCCGGATTTGCGCCCATAACGTTGGCAGCACACGGACCGATACCGCATACCTGTGTCCTCCGACGCGATAGACCGCATTCCTGAGTTCGTTTTCACCGAACATTGGGCCGAAATACAGGTCATTGTCCAGACCCCGATAGACGGAATAGCGGAAATCTTCCCACAAAATAATGCAAAAATCGCCGTGCTGACTGTTGCAGGCCTGTTTTCCAACCATCATTGACGGCTGATATCCGTTCATGACAAACAGTATTCGCCCTTTTTCGTCGCGTTCCAGCCGGCGTGTTCTGACGTCAATCACCAGCAATGACCGGTTATGAGCGGTTTTTTCGCGGCGATGCAGATAATTGGCAATGTCCCGGGTCGCCTGTTCGCGTTTGCGTCCCTGCCGGGCAAGATAATTCAGCAGCACATTGCTGTCCTCATTGTTGGCCCATGACCGCAACAGCGTCTCACTCATTTCCGGATCACGGCGATACGCCAGTTCGGACAGAGCTGCCCGCCATCGTTCATCCCATTCGGCATCGTCCCGGTCACTGCGTCGCTGGACAAATTTCAGCAATCGTTCGGCATGCTCATCATCTGCCGGAAGCATACGCCGAATAATAGCCGCGGCCGTTTTTTCCGACGGATCAACAACCAGTTGCCGGCAAATTGACTGCATACGATTCACAAGTCCGGCCGGCCATTCGTGATGATCAATCCATATCACATTGATACCGCGGTTTCTTAAATCGTTCAGGCAATCGGCAAAATCGTGTTCCGCATGCGGTTGCAGCGCCAGATCCGCGATATAAATACTGTCGCTTTCGATCAGTCCGGCCGAGGCGGTTTTCAGGTTTTTCAGCAACGATCCGGGACTGCTGAACAGAATTCCCGTTTCCGAACCCAGCAGTCTGAGCAACATGGCTCCCGAAGTAAATCCATCAAAATCCGTATGCGTAATAATCCAGTTTTTTATCAGCATACCGCTTCGCGCTGATGGTGAGGCCGATTCCTGCGTTAATCCAGGCTCAATATCCTGAACCTCGCCGGTGTTACCTGTTTGATACGCGGTTTCCACAGTATGATCCCCGCGTATAATCCGTCGGTTGACATAAAAGTACAACTCCACCAGCGCTGCCACAGCAGCCGCAATTGTCACCGGTATCAGCGTATCAGTCATGGTGACCTTCGGTGTGACCTGCGGTCACGAAAGGGGGGAAAGGAGAATGGGAGAAAAGGGGAAAGGGGGAATAGGCGAAAAGGAGAAAAGGAGGAAAGGGAGAATGGGAGAAAAGGAGAATAGGTGAAAGGGGGAGTGGGAGAAGAAGTGAAGAGGAAAGGAGGAGAAGAGGAGAAGAGGAAAGGGAGAATGGGCGAATAGGAGAAAAGGAGGGCGTGAATCGGTGAGGGAGAGTGGGAGAAAGGGGAAAAGGGGAAAAGGGGAAAAGGGGGGCGAATTGCAGACGGAGAGTGGGTGAGGTGAGTCATTAGAGATCGTCTCCTGAAAAGTTGTCGTTTCCGTCGTCATCGGTAAATTCCATTGACCTGAGCGATGCATCGTTTCGTATCTGCTGTTCCAGCGGGCATCCGACAAGATGATCACAGCTCAGACAATACTTGTTGATCCGCGGTTCAAACGCCGTTTCATTTTGTATCCGCTGGCTGACATCACTGATACGTTCCAGCAAAGGCGGCACATCATCAGCGGTTCGGGAGGTCAGCATCAGCGTGTCATGACTCATCATATACAATCCCAGTTTGCGGATATCCAGTCCCAGAAACTCGCGCGCGGCCCAGTAATACAACGTCAACTGCAAATCGCTGTCCACCGCTTCCTGCGTCCGTTCCGTCGGTTCGGTCTTGTAATCCAGCACAATGGAGCCGCCTTTCGGCAATGTATCAATCCGGTCAATAAACCCGGTCATGATCGAATCGCTGCCTACCGGCAACTCAAAATAGCGTTCTATCTGCGCCGCCGGTTTGAACGGTTTGTTTTCGATAAACTGACGATAATACATCTCCAGCATCCGCACTGCTTCCGCCCGATACCGTTCCTCTTCTTCGGTGGAGCGGTATCCGGCCCGAAAATGCCGCCATTGTTCCTCCAGCAACGTCATCAAGCGGTCGCGTGTCGGTTTTTCGCGCGATGCCGGATCGTAAAAGTCTTCCATAACCGCATGAATACATGACCCGAAACTGAAGAATGGCTGGGGTTTTGGCGGAATTTTTTCATGGTAGAGCGCGTGATATGCTCGCGGGCAACGCTCAAACAAACTCATTTTGGAGTATGATAATCGTAATCGGTTCTGATATGTGTCGCGGGTTTCACCGGCCTGTTTCCACGGCAGTTTTTTGCGCCATCCGCGGCATTCTTCCATAAAATCGCACACACTGCATAACGGACCGGGATTCGGCTCAAACCGATTGTTTTGAATATCCTGCACAATTGATTTGACATCAGCCGTCAGAAATTCAAGGTCCAGCATTTTTAACGGAATTTCCTCGATGTTGCCGGAACGGGCATAGACCATGGCGATGGACGATACCGATTTGCCAAACATTTCGCGAGCGGCCATGGCCTGTATTCGGACTCCCATATCGGAACGCAGTTCAGCGGCTGATGTTTCGCGCGCCCCGCTTTTGAAATCAATCACGCGTATCGAGTTATCCGGCAGCGTTTCCACTCGATCCAGACGCGTCCACAACGTGAGCGGCCGCGGATACCACGGCGCAAACATGCCGATTGCGGGTTTATTCTGATAGATCAGCACCGTGCCGGTCGCATCGCGAAACCAGCGCGTCATGTTTTCTGCAGCTTTTTCTGCATCGGCCCGAAACAGTTTTTCTTCTTCCGGATCAGTAAATTTATCGGAACGCCACACTCGGTTCAGTTCGGACAACAACGCCGTTTCGGTTATCTCGGTGCGGCCAGCAAGCAGTTTGGCCTGAAATGATTCGAGCATACCGTTTACCGCCGCATCAAATGCAAGGTGAGGCGATGGTTTTGCGTCGGTTTTGCGGCCGTCAATCTGCGTGAATTTGTATTTGAGCGGACATTGACGGTACGCCCGGAGCTTGCCGGGACTGGTTTTGAATGGTTGAAGCGGCGCGGGTTTGTGTTTGAAAAGTGAGTCCAGAATCATAATGTCTCCTCAGGCGGTATTCCCGGAAACGGATAAATGGTGAACGCTGATCCGAGTTCCGGATGAACATGGACGGTTTTTCCGTCGGTGACGGTGCGTATCGTGCCGTGTCTGTCGGTGCGGGCGATCGGGATTTCCATACGTTCATAACGGTTAACGATGTCATCTTTCGGATGGTCAAACCGGTTCTGATAACCGACGCTGATCACGGCAAGCCGCGGCACAATGGTTTCCAGAAAGCGGCGTGACGACGACGTATCACTGCCGTGATGCGGTACTTTCAGCACCGTGGTGCGCAGGTCGCCTCCATACATAGACAGCACGCTTTCCACTTCGGTTTCCACGTCACCCGAGAGCAGATACACCACATCGCCATAGACAATACGCAGAACAATGGATGCATCATTCGGATTAGTTGTAACAAACCCTTCTTCGGGCCAGATTACCTGCACCAGAATATCCGGATCCCAGTCCAGAATCATCGGCGCGGCGATCTCGCGATAGGTTATTTGCTGTTGTTCAATTGTTTCCAGCAAAGCCAGATACGTCGGCGCCGTATGATCCATTCCCGGATCAAGATATTCACCGACCTCCATGGCTGAAGCGATCGAAATCATACCGCCGTAATGATCGGCGTGCGGATGTGTCATGACCATTGTATCAATCCGGTCAATACCGCGCCGCGCAAGATACGGCATAATTGTCTGTTCGCCGGCATCATAATGAGTAAACTGTGTTCTGCCCTGACCGGCATCAATCAGCGCGACGTGACCATTCGGAGTAATCACCAGTGTCGCATCCCCCTGGCGCACGTCCAGAAAAATCACTTCCAGTTCCTTGATCAGTTCTTCCGTCTGATACAACGGTTCGCGCGCCGACGTATCGCCGGCGGGAGTCACATGCCAGACAAGACCCCATGCGGCCGTCGCTACCAGCAGCACAAGAACGACCGTCAGCCACTCAACCGGAAACCGGCCGCGACGAATCGGCACTATTGT
>PWNJ01000119.1 GCA_003558985.1 candidate division CSSED10-310 bacterium | reverse complement strand
TTCGTACGCTCTGTCTCGGGTACAATAACTTTGCATTCTTCACACAGCCGCCGTACCAGACGCTGCGAAACCACACCTGTAACGGTTTCTCTCAAAACATGCGCCGGAACACCCAGATCATACATCAATCGAAGCGTTGCAATAGCGCTGTGCGCATGCATCTGACTCAGAACCAGATGTCCTGTTTGAGCGGCCTGCGCCAGAAGCGCGGCAGTTTCGGGATTCCGGATTTCGCCGGCACAAATCACATCCGGATCCTGACGCATTAAAGAACGAATCGCCGCTGGAAACGTTAATCCGATCGCAGGATTTACCTGCATCTGATAAACTCCCGGAATACGATACTCAACCGGATCCTCAACGGTCATGATGTTGACAGCCGGATTTTTCGCTATTTCCTGCAACAAAAGATACAGCGTGGTTGTTTTTCCCGACCCGGTCGGCCCGGATACCAGAATCATACCGTATTGCGCAGACAGCCATTGATCAAACAAGGCAATTTTGTCCCTCGAAATACGGATATCGTCAAGGCTATTCGGGAACGCATTGCGATCCAGGAACCGCATGACAACTTTTTCGCCACCAATAAACGGACATACCGACACGCGTATATCACAGTGATACTCAGTCGAACTGTCCGGCGCACTTTCCGGGCCCAGTTTTATCATAATTCGACCGTCTTGCGGCAGTCTGTGCTCACCGACATCCAGGGCGGCCATTGTTTTTATTCGTGATACAACACCGCTAAAATCTCTTTGCATCAGCATATCCGGCTGTTTTTTCAGCACTCCATCAATCCGAAACCGAATCTGTCCCTCACCGCCAGCCGCAGGTTCAAGATGCAGGTCGCTGGCTCTGGCATTAACTGCCGCTACAATGAGTCGATTGGTGATTTCATTGATTTTTGCAGTATGTTGTTGAACGGTTTTCAGCACACTGGATGCATCCCGCGGTGTACCGATCAAAAAAACCCCTTCAGCAATCTGTCCAGCCAACTGTTTGAGTCGAATATCCAGATTGCCGCGCATCTCGGCAACTCGTATCGCTTCCGTCAATTCATCTGGCAGAAATTCCAGCGTTGCAAGGCTGTCTGAAAACGACTCTCCGGTTTTGAGCAAACCGGCAACACTTTCAAGCATACCCGCATACTCATCTGTCGTTTCCGCTGACAGAGTTTCAATCGTTTTTACTAACGGAACACCACGCTCCAAAAGCAGCCCGATGCGCTCAAACAGCGCCGCTGTTACCTGATTGTTGTTTGCCATGTTTTCCTCCCGGAAATTGTAAAAGGTTATTGTCTTTACGTAGATGCGACTGTTGCAACTGCAACAGGATGTCGCCATCTTTCATTTCTATCCATTTCTCAAGACGTTTTCGGCTGAATCGGATTCGACCGCCGATTTCAAAAGCCGGAATTTCATCCAGCCGTTCCGCCAGCGCTCCCGGCGTAACACCCAGCCATGCCGCTGTTTCTTCAAGATTCATAACATCTTTTGCAGGTTCTTTTCCGTATTGCTCCCGCCGCAACGCCATGCGTACTCGTAAATCCGCGTCATCGGACAACCCGGTTTGAGGGTGTTGATTGAAGAGCTCACGTACTTTCTCGGAGACACGTACCTGTTCGCGACAAGCGTCACACTCCGCCAGATGAGCTGTAAAACTGTCTTTGTCCGGTTTGGATAACTGTCCGTCAAGATAATCTTCCAATAATAAACATGTCTTTGATGTCGTGTTCATATCTCACCTTCCCTGTCAACGGCACTGCGACCGGCAGCCAGTTTTTGCCGTATCCGGTGTAACCGCACGCGAATATTTCCGGGAGATGTTCCGGTAATATCAGCTAATGTTTCGGTTTTCAGACCTTCGTATTCTCTCAGGATCAAAAGCATTCGCTCATCCGGTTCCAGTACTTTCAAATATTGATCCAACTCATTCGCTGCAACGATTCGACGAACATGAAAACTCCTGTCATCAATCTCTAAACCGGACGTATCATTGTGACTATTGCGGCAAATCATTTTTCGCTCAACACGTCCGATGTCCCGAATACAGTTTGCGGCAATCTGAAACACCCAGGATTTGAAGGAATAGCCCGGTCGATACTGTGTCGCACTTCGTATCACTCGCATAAACACATCCTGAACCGCATCCTCAGCGGCCGATACCGATATAAGACACGACCGCGCGAACCGGAATAATCGATGACGATACCGCTCATAAAGCATATCAAACGCCGCCATCGTGCCCGCTGCAAACATCACCATCAATTCTTCATCACTGAACGTCATGTGCCCTCCAGTCATTTTGTAATACCCGGCAACACTTTCAATTGTTACAAATATTTTTCTGAAGTTAAAGATTGCGCGCGGCCTGCCCTTTCCCCGTCCCCTTCCCCTTCCATTTCCCCTTCCCCTTCCCCTATAAAGCATTGCTGCATCAACGCTTCTTTGGTAACATTATTCACGGTAAGGAGCTGATGGAAAAGACACTTCGATTCTTTCCCGCTGTTTGAATGTGTTTACAACCATTACGAAGGAGCATCTATGCTGAGCAGCAGTTTGCAAAACCGTTTGAATGAACAAGCCATTGTCGCGGCCGGTAACTCGTATGCGCCGTATTCCGGGTATCCGGTTGGCGCTGCTCTGCTGACCAAAAGCGGTGAGATTTTTCTTGGGTGTAATGTTGAAAACGCGTCATACGGCCTGACAATCTGTGCTGAGCGTTCAGCGATTTTCAACGCCCGGACAGCAGGTCATTCACATTGGTCGGCAATCTCGATTTACGCTCCCAAACCACCGCCCCCGTTACCGTGTGGAGCATGCCGACAGGTTCTGGCCGAAGGTGGCAATACACCACTGGTTATCGTGGTATCACACGACAATACGATTCAGCAGTTTAGTTTTGATCAATTGCTGCCGCATTTGTTTGGTTGAAATACTCAAGGTTTGGAGTTTATGTCTGTAAGGTCTGACAATGGCGCTGTCCGAATTCGTCCGGCAATATCGGATTCAGACATCTGATACAAAGCATCCAGAAAATGCATTTGCAGGGTTCCCGGCCCGGTCGCTTTTTCTGCTGCGATTTCACCGGCAATACCCATAACAATCATCGCATGGATGGCTGCTTCGAATGGATTTGAGTTGACTGCTGCGAATGCGCCGGTAATAGCTGTGGCAGTACACCCCAAACCGGTCACACGCGGCATCATTGAATGACCGTTATACACCAGATATTTTGATTCACCGGATATAATAAAATCGGTTTGACCACTTATACTGACAACACATTCGTTCTGTCGGGCCAGCGACCGGCCTGCCTCAAAAGCTGCTTCAGCGCTGTCTGTGCTGTCAACCCCTTTGACTTTGGCGCCCTTAATACTCAATGCCCTGATTTCACTGGCATTCGCGCGAATAATCGTCGGCGTGGTATCCGCCAGCAATTTGTGTACTGTCTGTGTACGAAATGGTGTCGCGCCAGCTCCAACCGGATCCAGCACTATCGGGATATTCTGTTTTGCTGCCGCGTTCATCGCCAGCGACATGGACTTAATCCATGAATCGCTCAGTGTTCCAATGTTAATGACAAGTGCGCCGGCAATACCCGCCATATCCTCAACCTCTTCCGGTGCATGAGCCATGACAGGTGAAGCGCCGAGCGCCAAAAGCGCATTGGCGGTCGAATTCATGACGACATAGTTGGTAATATTATGCACCAATGGTGAATTGGTTCGAATCTTTTCAATATCATTCCAGACTTTACGATGCACTCACTGAACCTCCATAGTCAAATCAATGTGATCAAAACAACAAACACTCAGATATTTAAGTCAAAAATACTAAAAGAATCAACCTGAAAATGATCTGGCCAACTGTTTGTTTGACAGTTCTAACGAGTGAAAATTCTTCGCTCTGATCCGTAATTGAGGGCTCCATTGCCGGGTTAGCGGCATTGAAAACAAACAGTCCGAAACCTCGAAGGCCCGATCCTTCTATTTGAACGTCCTTCAAAGCACTTTTTACAATGCCCGGGGAAAGCAATCGTTTTGGCGGTGAGCGACGAATATTCCCGTTCGTGAAACCAACTCCGCAGAGTTAGCAGCTCACGGGCGTATGAGGTGGAAACCGGAAAACGAAGGGTTTAACGGAGGCCACCCGTAAACTGGGGAAACGCCTTCTCGAAGCCATCCGATGGATAACAATCTCTCAACGACAGATCAACTGAATTTTCGCTGGAAACGCGCTTCACTCATCGGAGCTGTTTGTTTGAAGCATCTGTTGACGCTGATGTCTGACTTTTAATACAATGAGCGTTCCATTAAGTGAGGGCGGACGGCGCCCTTTGCTCGATTGTTAACCTCGTTCAAGGAGACCTGTTCTGATGAAAATACTCTGTTTAAATGGAAGTCCGCAAACCGACGGAAACACCGCAGATTTATTAAACATTTTTAAAACAACCGCCGAAGAGCTTGGCGCAGATGTCAGCTTGATACACTTAAACAAGTTGACATACAAAGGCTGTCAGGCCTGTATGAATTGCAAGGGTAAAACGGAGTATTGCATTGTGCAGGATGACTTGACACAGGTATTGGAAACAGCAAAAGAAGCGGATGTTCTGGTGTTGGGATCACCGATTTATTTCGGTGAGGTCAGCGCTCAATTGAAAGGATTTATTGATCGGACGTTTTCGTTCATGAAACCAAAGTTCGCCGGCAGCCGTCTTGAGCCTGGAAAAACACTGGTTATGATTCTTCCGCAAGGGGCGGAACAAGAAACCAATTACAATGATGTGTATCCTCGATATGCCGGTTTTTTCAAATGGTTCGGATACCAGAATCGCTATGAAATTCGCGCGCTGGGCGCCGGTGATCCCGGATCAGCAGTTGCTGATGAAACGCTTGTGGAACGGGTCCGCAACATTGCCCGCGAAATCGCTGCGTGACCTTCTAACATTGATGGCTGCACCCCTTCCCGGCGCGGCCTTTGGCCGCGAGTGGAGGAGTAGATGAGAAGAGGAGTGGAGGATTAAACGTTGCAAGCAGGTTAATGGTACAATGAATAATTAATCGTTTGCAACCTGTTGCCTCCTTTCCTCTATTCCTCTTTTCCTCCATTCTCCCCGGCGGCCTCAGCTGCCGTATCGCCCCATCGCCCTTTGAGACGCCCAACCGGGCGTCTCTACATTCGTTTTGGGGTTCCATCGCAAATAATCACAATCAACAGACGGCAACTCTTAAGCCTTCCGTCCTACGCCCTACGCCCTGCTCCCCAAACCCGCCGCCGTCAGATAAGCCAGCCGTGTGATTCCTTCAAACAGCGCCGGATTCAACGTTTCCGGAGTGTCGGACACCATATGCAGATGCCGGTAAGGATGCATGCCGACAAAATACATGTTGGGTATTCCGGCATCCTCAAACGGTTTGGCATCAGCGCCACCGGGAGGATGATTCTCGTTTGTATCCGGTATGCCAACGTATTTTTCATTCATCAAATCGAACAGTTCAAACAGCTCCGGATACGCCTTGCGACCACGCATATCTGATCCGGCGCCGGCTCCCATACAATCCAGATTCAGCATTGCTACAGTGTCTTTCAAAGGTTGGCCGGGATTTTTGGCATAGTACAAGGAACCAATCAATCCGGCTTCTTCAGCTCCGAACAAAACAAATTGAAGGCTTCTTGGAAAACGTGGTCCGGATGCAAAGAGTCTGGCAATTTCCAGCACAGCGGCAACACCCGACGCATTATCCTGTGCTCCATTGAAAATAACGGATTCACATTGAATACCGACATGGTCAAGATGCGCTCCAATAACAATGGTTTCACGGGATAACACAGGATCAGAACCCTGCAGATATCCGGCTGCATTCCATGAAACCCCGTTTGCGTCATGCTCGGTTTCGACGTCAATTGACATGGACGCGCCAAGCGGCCCGGACACATTGTCACGGAATGTATCAACTCGAAACTGACAGTCTGACAGCGTGACACGGCCATCATCGAACAATTTTTCAGCGCATGGTTCAGAAAGCACGATCAATGGAAATCCCGGAATATAATCACCTTGTTCAACCAGACTGCCTGACAGTCTGTCCGGTTGTTTCCGGTTCGGATTCGGAACAATGACCAGCGCTTTGGCGCCGCGTTTTTTTAAACGATTAGCTTTCTCACGAGGTAAAACCGGTCGGCCTTCGTGCCACGGTGGCGGATGCTTGAAACTGACGGCAATTTTATCCTGCAGATCCAGACCTTCCAGTTCATTAAAATCATCGTCATCACTGCAATATCCGACAAATACCATGTCACCCGACACCCGGCCGTTGCCAGTCAGACTTCTGCAAATAAAATCTTCGCCAGGAATCAATGCCTGTGTATCGTATCCGGATCGCGTCAACGAAACGGAGGCCGACAGAACCCGGCATGTTTCCAGATTAAATGCCTGTTCGTACGAGCTGCCATGAAATCCCGGAGCCAGTCCGATTTGAGCAAAATAATTCGTGACATAATCCATAGCGTTTCGATACCCGATATCTCCGGGCATACGACCACGCATGGCATTCGAAGCCAGCGCGCGAACATGATGCATCAAATTGGATGCCCGAATATCTGTATATCGGTTAATTAATGTTGATTCCGTTTTGATCATAAGTATTCCAATCCCCTTTCAGCAATAGTCTGATAATAAAACACCCCTGACATTACCTATCGCCGATCGGAATCGGAGTCAATCAGATTTTTTTAATGAAGTCTGTTATTCCTCCCAGCCAAATTCGAAGAATGACAGAGGTCCGAAAAGGTCCGTAATTTGAGGATCGGTCATGGCAGCATACCAGGCGATGCCATACGCGGTCCCGGTGTTTTGAGGCCATGCAAATTCCGGAAGTACCTGAAACCTGTGTGATTCAGCAGATTGCAGATCGGAAATGGTATAATGTGAGAACTCATTGAATTCAGGTGCGAAGAAATATTCACCATACACATCCAGAATGACAAAGAACGGAATATCGAATGCCTGAACCATTTGATCTGCATTAAACACATAGGCTGCAGCGCTGCACGGATCACCCGGCCGAAACATGGCAGACGGTTTGACAATACCAACACCCAGATCAGTTCCGGATGAATCACCGGCAATAATTGATGCCGAATAAACATCACCCGGAAGCAGTGAAACATCGCGTTTAACCTCTGTCAGCACATCCCAGGTCTGCCCTTGAAGTTCATTCAACTGAATCGTGACTGATACGTGTGTTTCAGATGTGAGTTTGCGCTCCGCTGAAAATACCACCGTCCATTTGCTGGTATAAGGCAGAGGAAATGTTACGTAACCGCTTTCGGCAAATGTCGATACATGGTGAACCTCAAACGGCTGTCCGTCCCGATATAAATCATAATTGTATGCATCAACAATAAACATATCCACAGACCCTTCGAGTGCAAACCGTGAATAGATGTTTTGACTGTCATAGTTGTAAGAACCGCTTTGTATTTCACCGGTCACATTGAAATTGACCGTCAGACTTTGCGTTGCATTGCCCTGACTGACGACCGGAGTCCAGGGAATTTGAGGAAGGGTCACATCCGGATATTGCGCGATCCAGTGATAATGTTCACCATCTTGCGTCACATCAACGATTTCATGCCATGTTTCTTCGGGAAATCGTCCCAATTCCGAATTGATTCTGGCTTCAAGCTTAACATTGTCACCGTACATAACGGTCACTTCGCCATCCGAGCCGGCAAAACCGTACGCGCTGGGCCAGCCTCTGTCCCGAAGCGCCAGTCGAGCGCCATCAACCGGATCCCCGTTGGCATCAAGAACCGTGGCGCTGACAAGGCAATACCCGTTTGAATAGCGGTCGATAACATCCCATGTCCATCCATCGCCGGCAACATTGAAAACACCGGTAAACTCTTTACCCCAGCCATCTTCATAAACCATCGGATTATCAATGTAGCCATCGCCGTTGACCGGTTCCCAGTGAATCCATCGCTGGTGCCAAAACTCATTCCAGACGTGATCCTCACCCACCGCCATGGTATTCAGCACCGGTATCAAACATGCCCGGGCCACAGCGCTGGTGTAGTCCTGGAATTCACCGCATCGACCCATATGCAGTTTGTATATTCTGACCGGCTGTATCGGTCGCTCCTGACCAGAGTTAAACTCCATAGTCGCTCGTATCCATGACCCCAAAGCTCCGATAGCGCCAGTCGTCGTATTGCCCCACAAAACGTCAACTCCCGCCATGCTGTCTCTTAATATCGGATAATAATCCGTCGAGTCGCCGATCGGCTCGGTAATGGTAAACAGCCAGTTGCGCCAGAAAACACCGGTTGGAGGTGGCGCCGGGACTCCACCGACAGCATCCGGATCAATATACAATGCCCATTCACGATCGATTTTCGGATGAACGATGTTCCAGTAATAAATATCTTTCGGCAAAATATACTCAACACGAACCCCGTCTTCCTCAACCCAGTACACGGTTGTTGAGTAATAGTTATCATCATGGTCCGGGTTGCCGGCATTAACTATTTCAACATAATCAAGATATTGCTCATGTTCGTAAATATAAAAAACGTTTTCTTCAAGAAGGTCGGGAATGAAATCCGGACTCTGAAGATTTGCCACACCGATATTGGCGACACAAAACGCGATTTCATCCCTGAACCGGGATTCGGACGGATTCAGGATCATGTCACCATATAAATCCTGAAATTCCGGGTCCATCCGCTGGAAATTACTTTCCAGATCCTGACGAACCCAGCGGGGAGCCGCCTGAATCGCCTGTTTCGCGGTCTCGGTAAGCCGATCCGGAGGCAGAGTCTCTTCAAACACCAAACCGCTGGCAACGTATACTGGCAGAAAGACTGCAATAATTGTCAATAATAGAAATCGCTTCATCATTCACCTCTTCTTCCCGGTTAACCTAAAGACATCTTTCAGACTGCGCAACGCGCAAATATCAATGGTATTGTAATATTGAATTCGGTAATTATGCAAAAACATGGTAGTATTTTTTTCTGGCTGAGCGCAGGAGCTGTTTCCAGACATGATTTGTGAGCGGGTATAATAATGACAAATATACTGATTTTAATAACCGGTTTCGGCCTGAGCGCGCTTGCCTTTGTAGCTCATTGGCTGATTGAAAGAATTGACCTGGTCACAGAACTGACTGCCGGGTTTCCAATCTGGATTCAGATACTGGGCGGAGTTACAATAACTCCGGTCGTTGTAATACTGATCTACAATTGGACAACAAAAAGCAAACGATTCGACGCGCTTGCTCAAATGAGCCGCTATGTGATTTATGAACTTAATCCGTCATTCACACAGATAGTCACGCTGTCACTGGCTGCCGGAATCGGTGAAGAATTACTGTTTCGAGGCGTCGTTCAACCATTGATTGGTATCGTTCCAGCGTCCATCATATTTGCAGGTCTTCACACGGGGTTTCGTTTTAACAAAACAGTACTTCGAATGTACTTTGTCATGGTGTTCATCATGAGTCTGATCCTGGGATTGATAGCCCGTCATATAGGACTCGCTGCTGCAATTACTACTCATGCGGTATGGGATTTTACAATGATAGTCCTTGTAAAAAAAGAGATTGCCGGATCTGAATGAAGCCGATAAAAGTGCGATTATATTTGCTTCACTGGTAAATCTAATGTAAACTTTTTAAGAATATTTGAACCGTTGAATTGATTCAGTGAGCATTTTGATTCCAGTGCACTGCTCAGTTCAAAGGTTGCAAACCTGGCTGAAAATGGAGGATTTTTCTATGAAACACGTGACCATTTCCAAATGTGTTGCTTTGCTTTTTATTTTCGTGGCAGTACCATTCGCGCATGCATTTTCTGATTTCATCGCTTCGGCTGCCTCAGCTGACTCTTACACTATGGGTTACAACAACACCAATGTTCTGATTGCAGTCCATATTGATGGCAATCCCGGTTTTTACAATCCGGCGCCAGTTTATGAGTCTGCCGTGACCGCTGCCGGCTGGAATGCCGCCGGTATTGTGTCAGCGCCAGCAGGCGGAAACATTCCTTTTCCTCAACCGTTTACTGCTGATCAATATGCTGTAACAATAGTCCTGACCAGCGAAAACTGGTGGAGTTCCGCGACCGGTCAAAACCTGACACCTGCCGACGAAACTGCGCTGATGAATTACCAGAACACAGGTGGCAATGTGTTGCTGGTTGGGCAGGATGTGTTATGGGGAGCGCACCCGGGCTGGGGTAATGCAACAGGCTGGTTTAACACCCATCTTGGGCTCCAGTCAGTTGTTCAGGATGTACTTGAGAATGCACTTCAGGCCAATTTGGTCGGTGCACCGGGGACATTTGCCGAGGGCCTGAATTACAGCATTCATGGTTATGAGGATGGCGGTCCATTTCTTGCTAACAATCTATATATTGATGACCTGACGCCGACAACAGATGCCTATGTGGTATGGACCGCTTCAGCCGGCGGAACTACAATTGATGCGGCTATTGCTTTCGAAGGAACCAATACCAAAGCCGTTTTTTCCACCGCCGAGTTTTCTGCCGCACAAGACACCGTCGGTTTCAACAATACCATTGCTGCTATTCTGGAGTTTTTAGCTCCGGCATCAGAACCGACACCAACCCCGACACCTGAGGAACCCACTCCGACTCCAGAACCGCCAGAAGGTGATGTGATCTGGATCGGAACAGACTATTGTGGTGATACCGGCGAACAGATTGAAGTAGAAGTCATGATGAGGAATGAAACCGTTGTTGTCGATGCATTCACAATGGTTGTGTTGTTTGACAATACGATGCTTGATTTCATAGAAGGCATTGCCGGTGATCTTGATCCGGGCTGGACAATGTTTGGCGCTAACGAAGCCAATCCCGGCGAAGTAACCATTGCCGGTTTTTCTTTGCCTCCAAACGAAATTCCTGCCGGAAGCGAAGGTGTTCTTGCCATTCTGGTGTTCGATATCACCTGTAATGATTGTGATGAAGGGGATACCAGCGAACTGATTCCGCACAATCTTCGTGACGATATTGCCGGATTCGGAATCGAAAATGGTACCTTTACGTTTATGTGTGATGAGCCTGAACCAACAAATACACCGGTACCTCCGACAAATACTCCAACACCTTCACCTGTTCCGAGTACGCCGACACCAACACCATCCGGTGTACCATCAACACCCACACCCACGCCAACATTTACCCCGCCATCAACTACTCCGACACCAGAACCAACACCCACTCCTCCAGATGAAGAGTGCGACTGGTTTGGCACTCAGCTTGAACTGTCCCAGGAAGACCTGTATCGCGCCGGTGAGGAATTCTGGTTAAGATGCCATATCTGTGTTGAAACAATGTTTACTGATGTCCCAACAGCAATTCTTCTGGGTGTGTATGGCGAATTCTGGTTCTGGCCATCATGGGAAATGGAATTTGACCTTATGATGATGGACTTTGGACCCGGACTGACTACATTCTACGGCCTGGAACCATTCATCTGGCCAACAGTTGAGGGTCATGTTGAAGGACTCGAGTTCTATGCGGCGATGTTGAC
>PWNJ01000037.1 GCA_003558985.1 candidate division CSSED10-310 bacterium | reverse complement strand
TTCAACATTTCTGATACGGGCATGTGGAGGCAGCAGCACCCATTTCTTGACGTTATCCTGAACTTTGAAGGAGTTTTGAGGTCGAAACTCGGTTTTGGGAATGATGTTTGCGCGGCTGTGTGACAGGCGTGTCACCGTGCGCAGCATGACCGGAATATCCATTTTTTCTGATAAATCGAACATATCCGGTATCATATCGTATGCTTCTTGCTGGCTTGAGGGTTCGAAACATGGAATTCTTGCGAAGTCAGCGAAATATCTGCTGTCCTGTTCGTTCTGGCTTGAGTGCATGGACGGATCATCGGCAACACACAAAATAACGCCACCGCCGACACCTGTCATGGATGAGTTCATAAACGGGTCTGCCGCTACGTTCAATCCGACGTGTTTCATGGTGATAATGACGCGTTTGCCGGCATAACTCATACCCAATGCTTCTTCGTATCCTACTTTTTCATTAGCGGACCAGACGGCGCGAACACCAAATTTTTCGGCCTGGCTCTGCACAAATTCAAAGATTTCGGTTGATGGCGTTCCGGGATACCCGAACACACCGCTCAAACCGGCGTGGAGCGCTCCAAGCCCCACGGCTTCGTTACCCAGTAATGTCATTTGAGTGGTCATATACTATACCCTTTCTTTCGGATGAGAAAACAGTTGTTTATTGTTTCTTCTGCATCTTCAAGACGAACTGCCGAAATCTTCCGGCGGAATGACTCGAAGGGATCATCATAACCGTTCTATCGGTCTGTTTCAAGAGGCAGTATTCATTCTGTATAAAGAGGTTTTTTATCGATCACAAAACAGCAAACTCAAAATGAGTTATTACCGTTCATGAAAGGAAACAATTAGCTTACGTTCATTGTTTCGTCAGCTTTTTCCAGAATTTTCTGAACTCTGATTGCCTGATCGGTGCCTGAAATGGGGGCAACACCGTCAAGAATCATTGACGCAAAATGGTTAATGGAATTGTACAGAGCATCTTCCACCGGAATATCCGGTATCCATGTATCGCCGGAACGCACTTTTACTATATAGTCATCTTTGTTGGCATCCGTGCCTGAGACCACATCAACCCCTTTGTCATAAACCACCAGGTTTTCTGACGGTTTTGTTTCATCAAAAACCACCATGCGTCGAGTGCCAGCCACAATCAGTCTTCTGTCCTTGACCGGTGAAATCCAACTGGATCGTATATGCGCAATAAACCCGTCAAACCGCAGTGTAAGAAACGTCAGTGTTTCAGTATTACTGAACTTTCTATCACCCACAGCATGAATATAATACGGTTCGTGACCTCCAGACAAATAATCAATAATAGACAGATCATGAACAGCCAGGTCCCACATCACGCTGACATCTTTTTTAATTTGTCCCAGATTCATCCGCATCGCTTCAATATACAGCAGATCTCCCAGCTCACCAGCATCCATCAGTTTTTTCAATCGCTGTATAGCAGGATGAAAGACCATAATATGGTCCACATGAATGATGCGGTTTCGTTCGCGAGCGATACGAGTCAGGGTGACAGCATCTTCAACAGATGCCGTAAACGGTTTTTCGATATAGACATGTTTGCCGGCTTCCAGCGCTTCACGTGCGACTATGTGATGTTTTTCAGTCTCAACGGCAATAGCGACGGCCTGAATATCCGGATTGCCCAGAACTTTCTGGTAATCCGTTTCATAGCAAGTTTTATCCAGATATACACTTTTGGCATCATCCAGCCGATTTGGCTTTAAGTCGCAAATCGTATGCAGATTCATCCGGTTATTTTTCATAATGTTTCTGGCAACATTAGGTCCCCATCGTCCGTATCCTATTAAAGCTGCAGTAATCATTGAATCACCTCGTCAGTTTTTTCATCACCTGAATCTTCCCGGGGCCACGCTTTGATAACTGCCTGCACCAGAGTTGCCAGGGGTATGGCGAAAAAGACACCCCAGAAACCCCAAAGACCACCGAAGGTCAAAATGGCAACAATTACAGCGACAGGATGAATATTGACAACGCCGGATAGCAACAGCGGCGCCAGGAGATTTCCGTCAAATATCTGAATAACTGTATATGCCAGCATGATCTTGAACGTATCAATACCCATACCCCATTGGTAGATACCTGCTATTGCTACCGGAAAGGCAACCACCGCAACACCGACATATGGAAACAGGACCGACAGGCCGGTCAGAAGACTCATCAGCATGGCAAACTCCATACCCAACCACAGAAATACCGCATAGGTTATGGCCCATATAATGACAATTTCCAGAAATTTTCCTCGAACATAATTGCCAACCTGTTTATTGACTTCATGATAGACTTCAACCGATAACTGCCTGTCTTTCGGCACAAACCGCATCAAATATTCCTTTATTCGTTTTTTGTCTTTCAGGAAGAAGAACACCATGAACGGTACCAGGATCAAGTACACGACAGACGATACAATACCACGTACGGATGCACCGACAAATGACAGCATTTTCTGGCCAAAATTGCCAATTTCTGATTGCAGCGCGCTGATCAAAACCTTAATCTGATCTTCAGATATGTATTCCGGAAACCGCTCAGGTAATCGGTCAAGCTCACCCTGAAACCATGAAATTACACCGGGCAGTTCCTTGACCAGGTCGGCCACCTGCTGAGCCAGCATCGGAACGACCAGGAAACTGATAAAAATCAATGCTGCCATAAATGTCAGGAAGACAATAAAAACTGCCAGTAACCGCGGCATACGAACACGCTCAAGATTGGCCACCAGTCCTTCAAGCAGATATGCGATTACAATACTGGCCAGCACGGGTGTCAGTATTCCACCCAGAAAATATAGAACCAGCGCTGTCAGCAGAATTATCGATACCAGAATAACAATCTGCGGGTTTGAAACATGCCGTTTTAACCATTTATGCAAAACATTCATTAAGCTTAGAAAACTCCATATACGCGTTCGCAAACAGATTAAAAATTAACTATTTTCGGCAAACGAATTCACCGAGTCTTTATAACGATAGTTTTTCGACGGGCTTACGTCAAGCCAAAGCTCCGGCTACACCCGCCATCACGCTCATCGAACCGGGGGCCCGAAGTAGAATCCGGGCATGCGCCTGTAAGATTGTCTGAACCCTGCGATGCCATTCCGAGTTGTTCTGAACGTTAGCAAGCCGATGAAACAACAGGGTAGCAGCCGAGGCGCCCGATGGAATAACCGAATCCCATAGTGACTGTTTTCGAAATATAATATGATCAGCGTCTGCTTCTGTAAGATAAAAAATACCGTCTACCTCGAATCGCTCAAGAATGTTCATAGCCATTGTTTCTGCAAATTTCAGCCACTTTTCTGCAGCATTTACCGTAAACAAATCCAGACATGCGTTGCCGAACAGAGCCCAATCTTCAAGCATCGCTTCCTGTTTGACTGTTTTCGCTCTGTAGATCCGATATAACTGACCATCCCTGAACATATCAGTAACAATAAAATCAGCCGCCTTTTCTGCTGCCTGAATCCAGCGATTCTGTCCGGTAACATCTGTCGCAGTCGCTAATGCAGAGATCATCATGCCATTCCAGGAAACGATCACCTTATCATCGACAGTTGGTTTTGAACGCTGACTGCGATGCTTAAACAGAGTTGTCAGCATTTTTCGGATATTTTCTGGTGTTTCAGGTCTGTCTGAATGAAGAATATTTAATCCATCGTGATATGATTCACCGGATATGAAATTACCTTTTTGTTTGATGTTAAAATGGTGAATAAACTGATCTGCATCCGATTTCAGAATTTGTTTAATTTCATCATAAGACCACAGATAAAATACTCCTTCTCTGCCGTCAGTGTCGGCATCCTGAGCGGAATAGAAGGCATGTCGCGAATCTGTCATGTCACGCAGAACATATTCAAGGGTATCCAGAGCGACCTGGCGCCACGATTTGTTTTGATACAATCGGTATGCCTCAAGATATACTTTAGCCAAAAGAGCATTGTCATAGAGCATTTTTTCAAAATGCGGCACAAGCCAACGTTCATCAACCGCATATCTGCAGAATCCGCCTCCGACGTGATCGTGAATACCTCCTGACGCCATGGCATCCAAGGTTCTGGTGATAATGTGTTTATATTTATCGTTGTTAAATTTCTTTTCATATCCCAGCATCAGTAGCATTGGCAATGATGGCGGAAATTTCGGAGCTGAACCGAAGCCTCCATAAACCGGATCGAACCCTGTTGCATGCGCATCGCAGGCATGTTGTTCAATATTTTCAATAGCCGTTTTATCCATCGGTCCGTTTTTGGGCATTTCCTGCGAAATCCCTCTGAAAACATCTATGGTTGCACTTTCGATTCTTTGTCGGTCTGTTTTCCAGATATCGGCCAAATCGTTCAATATTTCCAGAAATCCTTTTCTGCCATGTTTGTTTTCAGGGGGAAAATAGGTTCCTCCAAAAAACGGGCGCAACTGTGTGTCCAGAAATACTGACATCGGCCATCCGCCACCACCTGAAATCAATTGCACGGCATCCATATATATATCGTCAAGGTCCGGTCTTTCTTCCCGATCTACTTTGACCGGAACATAGTATTGATTTAGTACCTGTGCTATTGCCGGATTCTCAAAAGATTCACGTTCCATCACATGACACCAGTGACATGCTGAATACCCGATGGATAAAAAAATGGGTTTGTCTTCACTAACCGCCTTTTTGATGGCTTCCGGACCCCATGGAAACCAGTCAACCGGATTGTGTGCATGCTGCAACAGATACGGACTGAGTTCATCTGCGAGACGATTTGATTGTTTCATTTGCATATCTCCCTATAGCCAGACAGGCGCGGTCTAATGACATGCCGCTGTGAAAAATGGCGCCTGTTTTGACAAACTTGCATTCAATGATTTCACGCATATATTTTGCGTTTTCTCATTCCAGGCCGGAACATTCGTTTCCAGCTTGCTATTTTGATGATTCACACTGAAAAACGTTTCAGAACATCCATTTTACAATTCGTTTAATCCAGGATGATTTCATTCGTTTCATCATCCACATTTCCGAAACACGTTTTGTCAGGAAAGACATTGTCGGGAATGAATGTTGCAAAAACATAATGTCAGTTATGCGCATTTTTTTCTGAATAGCCAGACTCCATTCATTGATCATTTCACCTGATCCTTCACCTACAATTTGAGCTCCCAGAATTTTGCCTGTGGGTGCGATGTATGCTTTTACCTGTCCGACCTGAATTCCCTCAGCAATAGCCGCACCGTAATCCGAGTATTTTGCGGCTACTTCTTCAAATTTTGTACCCGCTTCGATCAATTCGTTACGAGTTTTTCCGACCTGCGATACCTGCGGTTCTGTAAACACAGTCCATGGAACGACATATTTTTTGAAATTTCGTCGAAATGGCTTTGGTAACATACTGTTTATCAATGCAATCATTCCCTGATGCATAGCTGCATGAGAGAGCAGAAAATGTCCATTACAGTCACCGGGAGCATATATATTTGGCTGACTTGTCTGAAGATGGTTGTTAACCGTGATTCCTCGTGATGTGTAATCAATACCGGCTGCTTCCAGATTCAGTTCATCAAATGGCATTCTGCGCCCTGCAGCCACCAGCAACTTTTGCCCTTTCAAGCGCTCACCATTATCGGTTAACACCACAATTTCATCGTTTTCCTTTTCAATCCCGATCAGTTTCCTGCCGTTGTAAAACTCAATACCCTCCTGTTCAAAAGCAGTCTGAACAAATTCTGCCGCATCCAAATCAGCCATTGGTATCAAATGATTATCCATCTGAACAATTGTAACTTTTGTACCCAATCTGGAAAATGCCTGTGCCATTTCAGTTCCAATTGCTCCACCGCCAATGATGACCATGCTGTCAGGAATCGATTCCAGATTGAATACATTCTCATTAGTCAAAATATCAATGGTTTCGATTCCGGGAATCGGAGGTATTGCCGGTTTTGTACCAGTGCAAATATAAATCCGTTTTGCGGTAATCTTTCGGTCGCCGACCTGTACTGTATGTGCGTCAACAAATCCGGCTGGCCCCTTATTCAGAACCAGATCAACCTTTTTGAACATGGCTGATGTTTTGGTCTGATTAATATAGGAAAGATGTTTTTGTATCTGATCGAAAGTATTGCCCACTTCAGGAACAGGACACTTTTGCAGCGCCATACTTTCCATTTTGCTGGTAGCATGACGTGCTGAAGCCATTTTTAACAGGGCTTTACTTGGAATACATCCCACATTCATGCATTCACCGCCAATTTTATTCTTTTCCACAGCACAAACCCGCAATCCCATTTCGGCGCCCATAACCGATACAGCCATTCCTGCGGGGCCCAATCCAATAACCAGTATGTCATATTCCCATCGAGCCATTTTGATTACCTCCAATATTTTTCAACGTTACGCACCATATAGTGTATTAGTTTAAAAAAACAAAACAACATGCAAATCAATTGCATTACGCTGAATTTTGACGTTTTAGAATCATGATCGTTACATGGCGTGTTTTTTTTACTATCGTTTCGTTTGTTGCTAAATAATTCGTTGTTATAATAGGTTCAGGTTTTGATTTTGAACCCTGAAACTGTGAAGGTGAGTTAATCTGCTCTAATGAAAGATACATATTTTAATCCAGAAACACTCAAACTGGTGTCCAATGAAATACTTGATGATCTTAAACCATTAATACAGAAAAATCGGTGTCCTTTCGAACCGTCTTTATCGGCGTTGCTTGTACTTGATATGCAGGAGCAATTTTTAAACCCGAAAGCACATTCGTATATTCCTTCAGCTCCCGCTATAATTCCGGGTATAAATCGTTTGATAAATGTTTTTCATCATGCTGGCAGACCGATTATTATGACCCGGCATCTGAACACTGACGCGGATGCAGGAGCTATGAAACGCTGGTGGTCGCGTTTGATCAAGCCGGATGATCCTTTCAGCACACTGGTATCATCGGTTGACTCCCGACATGCTTTGATATTACACAAAACCAGATACGATGCTTTTATGGATACGCCATTGAAAAACATTCTGATTCAGGCCGAGGTTCGCTGTGTTCTGGTTACGGGTGTCATGACCCATATCTGTTGTGATACAACAGCACGGTCATCATTTCAGCACGGTTTTGATACCTATATTGCTATCGACGGTACTGCGACCTATAATCGCCGTTTCCATGAAGGAACCCTGCATAATCTGGCACATGTCTGCGCCACACCGGTTATGGTTGAGCAAATCGAATCATTATTCAGGTAGAAGGTTGAAGGTAGAAGTTTGAGGGTTGAATTTTGTGATTCAATTGAATAGTAATAGTTTTCAGATTATTTGATGTGACAGCAGTCTAATCAATGATCGAGATATTGTTTACTGGAGAAAATAAATGCGGGTAAGAGCATCGACCGGGCATCCTGATCATGCCATAGTTTATATCCTTGAAATGCCGAATGGCCATTGTATTGAGTGTGTTGAATCAGTTCAGCCACCGATTCCTAAGGATCAGAAATGGGTTTTGCTGGTATCCACACTTTATGGATGCCCGATTGGGTGTCCCATGTGCGATGCAGGGGGGTTTTATTATGGGAAACCGAATGCCGAAGATATATTTTCCCAGATCGATTTTATGGTAAAAAACCGTTTTCCGGACGGCATAATTCCTTGCAAACAGTTCAAAATTCAATTCGCGCGAATGGGAGAGCCGGCCTTAAATCCAGCGGTATTGGACGTTCTTGACAGCCTTCCGAAACGATACAATGCTCCCGGATTAATTCCTTCTATTTCAACAATTGCTCCAAAATCAGCTATGAAGTTTTTAGAAGCATTGTTACAACTGAAGAATAAACACTATCAGAAAGGCCGTTTTCAACTTCAGTTTTCGATTCACACAACCGATCCGGATCTTCGGCAAATTTTGATTCCGGCGGATACTCTTTCCTTCAATGAAATAGCCATCTTTGGTGACCGGTTTTTTCAAAAGAACGACAGAAAAATTACACTTAATTTTATTGCTGCAAATGATGTTCCTATAGACACTTCTGTGATGCTGAACTATTTTTCACCTGACCGATATCTTGTCAAAATTACTCCGGTAAATCCAACCTATCGAGCGCTTCATAACAAACTCCATTCACGTATTGAGTTGAATCCTGGTCTGAATTATTCTGATACTCAGATCGAACATCTTCGCGCTGCAGGGTACCAGGTTATTGTCAGTATTGGTAATACTGAAGAAAACCTGATCGGCAGTAATTGCGGTCAATATGTATTATCGCATATCAATAATGAACACGTCCTTGATCAGGCATATTCATATCCGATGCAGACATCTTAAACAGATTATCTATTCTGTTAAACAGCCCAATACCACCTATTATTCCGGAGGTGTCGGTTCCGGACTGTTTTTACTTTGTTCCATATCTAGCGGAGGTGTTTCAGGTGGAATGAATCCGGAATCAGGGGAGTCTGTTGCTGAAGATTCACTCGGAAATTCATCGTTTGTTTTACCACTCTGTGAATCTGTATGCTGTTCACGATCCCATTCTACAGCTTTACGTTTAAATTCAGAAAATTTTCCTGAAACTGAGTTAAGTTTTGATTCCCATTCCGGAT
Organism: candidate division CSSED10-310 bacterium; assembly: GCA_003558985.1. Lineage (GTDB taxonomy): Bacteria > CSSED10-310 > CSSED10-310 > CSSED10-310 > CSSED10-310 > CSSED10-310. Next base: position 2,954 of record PWNJ01000037.1, on the reverse strand, counting down.
TAGGTTGTTGACCTTATTAAAGCGGAATATGGACGCAACCTTATCCATAACTATTTTATAGATTTGCGGATTAATCAGAGGATTTGTTTTGACCTGACGCAATAATAGATTACGGCACATTGTTATTGATTTTACGTGTTTATTGAAATACCAGCGACCTGTTGAAAAAAATACCGGTGAATTCTGTCATCGCCGGTTAACTCCGGGTGAAAAGCCAGAGCCAAAGCTTTGTCCTGACGCACAATCACCGGAACGTTTTCGTATTCAGCCAAAACCTGGATGGCAGGTGATTCAACTTGTATTTTAGGGGCTCTAATAAAAACTGCTTTTATCGGTACTGAACTTCCGTTAAATGGCAGCAACAAATCAGTAATAAACGATTCAACCTGGCTGCCGTAAGCATTCCTGCAAACTGTAATATCCATAATACCCAAAGGCTCAACTCGTGTGTCATAAACATTTTTTGCAAGCATGATAGCGCCTGCACATGTACCCATTACGGGATTTGAAAGTGCGAAATCTTTTAACGGTTTTATCAGACCATACTTCTTTAGAAGCAGTGTCATTGTTGTAGATTCACCTCCGGGTAAAATCAACGCGGAACATCCGACCAGATCACCCGGGGTTTTAATCCATCTGACGTTCAACCCCAAATGCTGTACAATTTTCCCATGACAGGAATAATCACCCTGAACAGCCAGTATTCCAATCAGTCTGTTAATTTTTTGGGCTTGTTCCACCTTTGATATTTTACCAGCCGCGTTCCTGGAGTCTTTCGGAATCGGATAACTGACTAATCTCAATACCTTCCATTGCAGTGCCCAGGCCGGTTGAAATGCGGAGTAACACATCAGGATCATGATAGTGAGTGACCGCTTCAACAATTGCTTTTGCCATGACCGCAGGGTTTGATGATTTAAAAATACCGGAACCTACAAACACCGATTGTGCTCCAAGCTGCATCATAAGCGATGCATCAGCCGGTGTTGCTACACCGCCGGCAGCAAAATTTGGCACCGGCAACTCACCCATTTCGGCTGTTTTAAGCACGAGTTCATATGGCGCTTGCAAATCTTTTGAGACTGTCATCAGTTCATCTTTTCGAAGCGTTTTCAAATGACGAATTGAATTCATGACGCTTCGCATATGCCGAACTGCTTCGACAACATTTCCGGTTCCGGCTTCACCTTTTGTTCGTATCATGGCAGCGCCTTCCCCAATCCTGCGCAAAGCCTCGCCAAGATTTCTGCATCCACAAACAAACGGAGCATTGAAACTTCGTTTTTCAATGTGATTGGCTTCATCCGCTGGTGTCAAAACTTCACTTTCATCAATAAAATCAATACCCATGGCTTCCAGTATTTGTGCTTCTGCAAAGTGACCGATACGACATTTGGCCATAACCGGTATCGAGACCGTCTTTTTGATTTGCTGAATGATTACCGGATCCGTCATTCTGGATACGCCGCCAGCTTTTCGAATATCGGATGGAATACGTTCAAGCGCCATAACAGCTACAGCGCCTGCATCTTCTGCTATCTTTGCCTGCTCCGCTGTTGTGACATCCATAATGACGCCACCTTTCAACATTTCTGCAAGCCCTACTTTTACTTCAAATGATCCTTTTTCTTTTGTCATAATACACCTCTTCTGCATTCGACCAGTCTGGATCGAATGTTGAACGATACATACTTCAGTGACATCAAAAAGTCAATCTGAAAAGATTCGAAGTAAGATCGTTGGCATTGGCCTTGTTCCAATCACGCGTTCTTATGAGGGCGCGGAAACCACGCCCCTACATTTGTTTTTGGGTTTCATTAAAAATAATTACAAATCAACAGACGGCAACCCTTTACGCTTTCAGCCCTCCGCCTTCAGTTGCACCCCTTCTACCTTCGACCCTCAACCCTCAACCTCTTCCTGACAATTGCCTTGTCTGCTTCTGCAATCAGGAACACTATCAGACCAATTGCCGGAGCAGCCAGCCACTGTTTGTAACTCAATGAGGATGAGCCAAACCATCTGTTCATAAAACCTGTATGAACAAACACAACTTGCAATCCTATCAAAATCAGTACAGCCAACCAGACAATCCTGTTCACAAACAATCGTTTCAGGCACAAACTTGATTCTCGTAGGTATCTGCTGCTGAACAGATAGAACACCTGTCCAGCTACCAGTGTATTGACAGCTAGAGTTCTGGCGGTTTCTATGTCCGGGTACACGTTTTTCGCATATAAAAAGACCCCGGTTGTTGCTCCACCAATGATGACTGAAACAAATGCGATCCGCCACAAAAATAGTCTTCCCAGAATCGGAGCCTTTGTGTCCCGGGGTGGCCGTTTCATCAAGCCGGGTTCGGATGGTTCAAATGCCAAAGCCATTGCCAGTGTTACTGCGGTAACCATATTGACCCACAATATTTGTACCGGTGTGAGTGGCAACGTCATTCCAAACAAAACCGCAATCAAAATAACCAATGACTCAGCGCCATTCGTTGGCAGAATAAAAATGATTGCTTTTCGCAGATTATCGTAAATAGTCCTTCCCTCTTCAATGGCTCTCTCAATTGTTGTGAAATTGTCATCGGCCAGAACAATATCTGCTGCTTCTCTGGTTGCTTCCGTACCTTTGATACCCATAGCAATGCCTACATCAGCCCGTTTCAAAGCCGGCGCATCATTAACACCATCACCTGTCATGGCAACAACTTCACCATTTTTCTGCAGGGCTTTTACCAGTCGAAGTTTATGCTCCGGGGTTGTACGTGCAAAAATATGTGTATCATTTACACGTTCAGTCAGTTCTTCATCTGTTATTCGTTCCATATCGGCGCCTGTTATGACTTCTCTGCCATCACAGATTCCCATTTCACGGCCGATTGCCAGCGCAGTTCCAGCATGATCACCGGTAATCATTTTTACGATTATTCCCGCCTGATGACAAATCTTTAT
>PWNJ01000127.1 GCA_003558985.1 candidate division CSSED10-310 bacterium | reverse complement strand
CCTGGTTCAGCTCATCAAGCTTTTTTCCTGCCATCCTGCAAAATCTGGCGGATGACCAAATCCCGTCATCGGGAGCATTTTCATTCAGGACACTTCGGACAAGCAATTCAACCTCGTTCAGATTCTTTTCCATTTCGAGCGTGTCATAAACCCGATTATATCCTTTATGAAATAAAACCGAATCATCGGCGTCCGGTGATGTGGCATAGTGAGTCAGCCCGATTGACTCAGTCAGACCGTGAGCCATCAGCGCTCCGGTAGCAACAACAACATCTACCATACCACGATCAATCATCTGGCAGATGATTAATCCTTGTTTTGCAACTGTCATTGCTCCGGATAACGTTAGCACAACCAGGCATTCCGGATCGTTTGCCATGGTCAGAAGAATATCCATGGCATTACCCAGATTGCGGCCGGCGAATGATGTTTTCTTCATTGCCCGCATCAGTTCAGCAAATGAATTTACCCGGGTCAAATCCAGACTTTCAAGCGGCAACAATCCGTCATCCCGCCCGTCGCGTAACCGGCGATACGTCATAATAATGTCCTTTCTGCCTGTTTTACTTATTCAATTTCTCAACTCGATACAGGCGCCGGTTTCTCAACCGTGACACTATCATCTACAAAACGGAGTTGTTCTTCAACTGTTACATCCCCCAAATCAAGTTCTTCACTGATGTATCGAAGCACATCCCGGGGATCAGTTTTGCCACAGGTAAACACATCCATGGCCATTAGTCCAAGGTCTGCGTAACAGTGTGCTGAACAGTGACTTTCGTCAAGCATCACAATCGCTGTGAAACCCGGCGGTGAATCCGGTCCGAACTTGTATCGGATTTGGGAAATTACGGTTGAGCCTGCTTTTTTGGCAGCGCGAGCCATGACATCCAGAACTTTTTCGTCGTCCAGTAGCAGCTCGCGGGAGACATTGCGACAATCAATTAAAAGGTGTTTTCCTCGTGCCAATTCATAAAACCTCCTCTTAAGGGGTTGATCTACGCGCCGCCTTACGCAGTGTCTCCTTAATCAAGGGAGGGGTTTCGCCAGAGGGCGGCAGAAAACCACGAAATCGTGGCGAACACTGAACATGATGTTTTCACAAACAAAAGTCAAGCTTTTTATATTCTTTTTCTTCACTGTTTGCCTCGCACGGTTTTTTCATAATCGGTTGATTATCATTTAAACTGCCAAGACAACCCTAACATCTTGTATTCAAAAGGTATTTATAACGAGTCCTGACAGGTGCCTGTTCCCAGTACAGTCAGAAATATTGCCTGCGCATCAGCCGCGGTGACCTCACCAGTACCCAGACAATCTGCCGCACACATTTCAGCAAATGTCGGCACATACGTTCCAAGAACAATTAAAAACGCCAACTGCGCGTCCTGCGCCGTTAAAATGCCATCTGCATTCACATCGCCCGTGTTCAGACATAAAACATTCTGAATATGACCAATGACCGTTCTTAACGTCACCTCTGTTGCCCAGACAGCCGTTTCAAGGGTCATGGCGTGGCCGACATGAACATGTCCGGACGCAACATTTCGTGCCGGGTTATCCGGCGCTGAATGAGTATCATGATACCAGGATGCATGATACCCGATAAAATTGCACAGAAACTTGCTGGCATCCAACTGTGTTATCTCCGGCGCCACAGGTACCTGGGCATCATTTAATGCAACAACAATGTCATCCATTGGCAGCGATGAAAAGCGGTCAAAATTGGGAGGTTCAGATACAATCGGCAACGTTATATCGGGTTTGAAAGGCGCTTCATAATCGTCAAACCAGTCGTTCATTGGATGATTCCGAGCGCCTCCTTCAAGCGTCCATTTGTGATTGTTAAACGCTCTTCCAAACGATATTACCGCTATTGGTTCAAGCAACTCCGTATAATACCACCAGTCATGCGATGTTTTCTGGTAATCAACCTCAAAATCCCCTTCTCCTTTGCCCAGACCATGAGGAAACTCCGGAAAAAATGCATAAATGTTATACCCAAGCCCCTCCCAATTATCGCCGACCCAACCGTCAGGATTCTGATCCGGATTCGGACTGAATTGCCGCAACATCTCATTTGTAGGAGGCCAGTAACCTGTCATCATGATAACCGGCAATGAATTATCGCGTGGCTGATAAAAATCGTCCGGAGTGCGATCCGGCTGAACCGGATGATAGCGATAGTAATCCGGAAGCGGCCCTCCCTCGGGTTCAAATTTTATCTGGGCAAGAACACAGTCTGATATCATCAAGGTCAAGATAACAAAAGATACCAGGCAAAACACTCTGGCAAATATTAAATACTTCATGTTTTTAACTCCCATACATTGCCATTCAACACCTCATTAATAAAAATATCACCTGATTTGTATTTCAGCAAATGATTGACCCTTGAACGGTTATCTGAGTAACTTTCTTTTTTACTCAGCAGTCAAACAAACGGTTTTATCTAATATCTGATGTTGTAATATGGGCTGACAATTAGTATAGACAGTATTGACTCAGGAGGTATTTTTTTATGAAGAGTTTAATTTATGTTACTGCAATGTTTTTAATATTTGTGCCGGTGAGCACAGCATTTGATCCGCCATCAATGCGCTCGATTGAATCGGCCTATATGTATGAAATCGAAAATTCTTTCTTTGTTATATTCCGGGAAACGGCTGATTTGTCGCCTGCCCGTTCTATGGCAACACGTGAAGAGCGGGGTCGATTTGTTTTTGAAACGCTTCGGTCAACCGCGGAGAGTTCTCAGGTAGAAATTCGCGCGTGGCTGGATCAGAATGACATAGAGTATCAGCCGTATTGGATACAAAACATGATACTGGTTCGCGCGGGTCAGGATGTGCGTGAAATTTTATCCCGTCGTCCAGAAGTGGCATCCATTCGTTCCGAGCGTTATTTTCAGGCAATTGACCCTGAAACATTAAGGAGCGGTCGTTCCAAACCCGAATCCCGGGGTGTTGAATGGAATATTCAGCAGATACGGGCTGACGAAGTATGGCGTGAAATGGGTGTTCGGGGTGAGGGTATTGTTGTATGCGACGCTGATACCGGCGTTGATTGGCAGCATCCGTCTCTGATCAATCAGTATCGCGGCTGGGACGGTATAACGGCCGATCATAACTATAACTGGTATGATGCAACGGGTACATCACCAATGGTTCCGATTGATGATAACGGTCACGGCACCCATACAACCGGCACCATGGTCGGAGACGATGGGGAAGGCAATCAGATAGGAGTAGCGCCAAAAGCGCAATGGATAGGCGTAAAAAACATGAACGCTCAGGGTGGCGGACAGGATTCCTGGTTTCATAATGCCTTTCAGTGGATTCTGGCTCCAACCGATCTGAACGGTGAAAACCCCGATCCGTCACAAGCGCCACATGTTGTGAACAACTCATGGGGTTACATGGGAGCTGATCGCATATTTGAACCGGACGTGGCCGCCCTTGTCGCCGCTGGTATAATGGTTGAAGTATCCGCAGGAAACGAAGGTCCCGGTTGTGCTACCCTTCGCTCACCCGGTGATTATGAGTTATCGTTTACGACCGGTTCAACCAATCAGGGAGGCCTGATTTCAAGTTTTTCCAGCCGTGGACCATCACGATTGTATCCCAATATCACCAAACCGGAAGTTGTCGCGCCCGGCGCGAATGTCCGCTCATGCGTACCCGGCGGTGGATACCAGAGTTTCAGCGGCACATCCATGGCCGGACCGCATACATGCGGCCAGATAGCGCTTCTGTGGTCAGCCAATCCCGATCTGATTGGAGATATCGATACAACACGGGAAATTATACAGCAAACCGCTGTTTTTTCTGATGTAAACGAATGTGAAACCATTCCGGCACGCGGCTCAAACAATGTATATGGATGGGGCGAGATTGATTGCTATGCAGCCGTCCTGGAAACTATTCCACCTCAATCCGCAGGTATTCTTCATCTGGATAAACTGGCATATAAATGCAACGATGAACTGGTAATCATGGTAAAAGATTCCGATATAGCCGGCACAGGCAGTATTATGGTAACTGTTTTCAGTACAACAGAATATGACGACCCGGAAGAACTCTGGTTGTCGGAAACAGATGATCCGGGAGTGTTTATAGGGTCCATTATGATAGAAGAAGGTCCGGCTGTACCCGGTGACGGTATTCTTCAGGTATCTGAGGATGATCAGATACTTGTTGATTACCTGGATGAAAATCATGGTGATGCCGGTCAGGTTGTAATCACTAAAACAGCCGAGGTTATATGTACTCCACCGATTGTATTTGATATCGAAATCGGCCGCTTATCGTCAGACAGCGCTCAGATTTTATGGAAAACCGATATTCCATCAACCACCGGAATTCATTACGGCGAAACGTATCCATTTGAAAACAAAATTATTCTGGGTCGCTATAATGAAGATCACATGGCTGCCATAGCCAATCTTGAAGCCTGCACTGACTACATGTTCATGATAGAAGCGGTTGATTATGCAGGCAACTCGTTCATTGACGATAACAATGGTGAATTCTATACGTTTAAAACATTTCAGACGATTGTGGCCATATGGGAGAATATGGACACCGATCCCGGATGGGTGGCTGAAGGTGACTGGGAATGGGGAAAACCCGAGCCTGCCGGCGGCAACCCCTCATCGGGAATGACAGGTGAAAACGTTTACGGATTCAACCTTGAAGGCGCATACGATCACAACCTTCCCAAATATGCACTCGAAACACCGCCTCTTGATCTGACAAATGCCACCTCAACAACCGTATCGTTTGCAATGTGGCTTGGCGTGGGACAATTTCCGCAGCATCAGGCGTCATGGGATGTATCACTTGACGGGGGTCAAACATGGAATGTTCTTTTCAACAACGCCATGTTCGGCGGACCGTTTCAGATGAACTTCTGGATGCCGCTGGAAATTGATATGGGTGAGTTTGTGGACGGTTTTTCCGATGTTCGTTTTCGGTGGACGCTGGGTCCAACGGGCGATTCAGGAACGTTCAGCGGCTGGAACCTGGACGATATTGTGATTACGTTTGATGCTGACTGCGATGTTCCGACACCGACTCCACGTCCGACTGTGACGCCGACACCAGAACCAACACCCGAGCATCCGCTTGGTGTCCGGATTGACATGCCGGAAATGGCTCATCCGGGAAATATTTTTTATGTTACCGGCCATCTGGACAACCCGGACTCGCCAATGCTGAGTGTGCCAACTTTCTTTATTCTTGAAGTATACGGAATGTTCTGGTTCTGGCCCTCATTCGTCCAGTTCGATCCACCTGATTTTCCCGATATCGACTTTATGCTTGTTAATGTTCCAACCGGAACAACCACTATTTCTGTGCTTGATCCGTTTTCATGGCCCGACACCGGACAGGACACCGTAACAGGACTGTGGTTTTTTGGCGCCATGCTGGATCAAAATATGTCATCTATACTGGGTGAAATGGCGGCTCAGGAGTTTGGATACGGACCAGAAACACAATAGACTATCCGGAACACATGCAAATCAGTGTAATTTGACATTACCGGGTTAAAAACAGTTTAATTAACTCGGGCATTAAATTGAGGTTTGTATGTTTTGCCTGGTGATAAAACTGGTTGTATACTCTTTATTACAGTGGCGATGTGCATTCACACCGAATTATTCGATCAGCGGCAGTTCTGCTTACAAACTGCCTCAAAGGGAGTAGTAACATGGCAAAATCAAGTGACTTTTTAGTGATTGTTTCTATTGTTATCGGCATGGCTATATCGTCGGTATCCGCGTTTGAGATTGGCCAGATCGGCACAAGCTATTTTGATTCTGAGCGAAATCGCGATGTTGGTGTAAACGTATTCTATCCGGCAGATACTGCCGGTTCATCAGTGCCCGTTGCCGACGGAATATTTCCGGTTGTCGTATTTGGTCACGGTTTTCTTCTGGGAACCGGCAATTATGATTTTGTACGCAACAGTCTGGCGCCGCAGGGTTATATAGTAGCTCTGCCCACAACGGAAAGCGGTTTTTCACCCAACCATCTGACATTCGGACGCGATTTGGCTTTTTTGAGCGATTTTTTTCAGCAGATGAACACAGATCCTGATTCCATGTTTTTTGAACGTGTAGCTCCGGAATCTGCTATTATGGGCCATTCAATGGGGGGCGGGTCGAGTTTTCTGGCGATTGAATACTCGAATTCGGTTGTCGCCATTGCAAATTTCGCCGCCGCAGAAACCAATCCTTCGGCTATTGCCGCCGCTGAAAATATAACGATTCCCGCTTTGCTGTTTGCCGGCACAGAAGATTGCGTCACGCCACCCCAAAATCATCAGATACCAATGTATAACGCCCTGGCCTCCGACTGCAAAACGTATATCTCCATCAACGGTGGCAGCCACTGTCAGTTTGCTCAAAATGCATTTATTTGTACCTTGGGTGAAATTGGTTGCAGCGCCAATATTTCGCGTACCGAACAGGAAACGATTACCATGCAATATCTGAGTTTATGGCTTGATTTTATGCTGAATGGGAATCAGTCGTCATGGACAGCATTTCAGAATTTGCTGGACAGCGGTGTGGCGGATGAAACGATCACCTATCAACAGCAATGCGATGAACCTGATCCCACACCCACCCCGGAGCCGGAATGTGTCAACAGCGGTGATGCAAACCTGGACGGTGTTATCACCGCCGCAGACGCACAACTGGTGTTCAATTTTGCTCTTGGCACCGAAATCCCAACCTTTGAACAGGCATGTGCCGCAGATTGTAATGGCGACGGTATCATTACCGCCGCTGATGCACAGTTGGTGTTTTATGTCGCCCTGGGTATCGGCGAGTGCGTCGATCCGCTTCCTTAAAAATATCATGACGTATCCTTCTTTTGATTCGGAAACGGACGCAAAAGTTTATTCAACTGTTGATGCTTACAAAAGGAATACCCGGCTGGCTCATTCAGGTGTCGGCATCGCATCGTTTATTATATCAGTTGTTATGGCATGTATAATTTTTATGTTGGTTGTTATAGCCGGTGTAATGGAGGTATCAACCCCTGGAGGCATTAACGAAGAATCGGTTGGAGCCATTATACTTGGTATGTTTATTCTTGGAGCGCTGGCAATCACATTTATCGCCTTGATAATGGGAGTTATCGGCCTGTTTCAATATGACAGGAAAAAGTTGTTTGCTATTCTGGGGACAGTCATCAGCGTTATGACATTGCTGAGCGCTGGCGGTCTGATGATTATGGGAATATTGACCGGTTAGCTGTCTGTTTTATCTATTGTTTTTGTCCCGGGTTCAAGCTGATCGGAATCCGCAGGTTTTTCAAACCACAAAACTCTTTGCGGGAATGGAATCTGTATTCCATTGGCTTCCAGATTTTTCTTGATTTTCCATAACATTTCATTACGCAGGGCAAACCAGTCGGTGGTCGGCGCCCATATATGAACCTGTATATTGACGGAGCTTTCGCCCAGTTCGGACACAAACACCATGGGCGCCGGATTGACCAGCGCCATCGGTTCATTTTCAATTAACTTTTTAATGACACTAATGGCCAGCTCGGCATCATCACGATACCGTATTCCAATGGTATAACTGAAACGCCGAACAATGTTTGACACAAAATTGGTAAGTGTTCCGGTAAACACTCTGATATTCGGTATTCTGACAAATAATCCTTCATATGTTCGGACAATAGTGGACATGATTTTAATATCATTTACAATTCCCATTGTGCCGTCTATGTTGACGGCATCGCCAATTTTTATCGGTCTTTCAATCATAAGAAATATACCTGATATCAGGTTGCTGACAATGTTCTGACTGGCAAAACCGATGATAATACCCGCAAAACCTCCAGCCAGAAGAAGACCCGATATCTGTACGCCCAGAAGCGGTAGAACTGTCAGCAAAGCAATAATCATAATACCGTAATACATTGCTTTAACGATAATCTGCAGGTGATCTTTTGATACTTTGTCCTTTATGCTGCGGCGCATATATGTCACCAGAAGTTTCGTGCCGAAAAAAGCGCCAACCAGAATAACAACGGCCAGAAAAAGATCATATAGTGTCACAGTTCCGAAAAGTTCTCTGCTCAACATTATAACTCTCCTTCCATAACATATTTACGGCTCTGCATGGACATCTTTTTCACCGCAAACAATTCCGTGCTCAACTGCATGTCAGACTCTGCAGGTTCAGTTAAAAAATCCGTTTCTGCAAGGTTTTTTCCAATAATCCGCATGACAGCCTTCATGGCAATATCCGTATCATTAAAATACAGTTTCATTCCATAACCATTAAAAATACTTTTTGTTATTTTCATCCATCGGGCGGTCTCATTTTTCAACGTCAGCGACATCGTTCCCTGTTGAATTATATTGCTTTGAGGCGGTTCGGCAGTCACCGGGCTTGACCAGTGCCGACAGATCACACCATCATGAGGTTCGCCGTAAAGGGCATATTTTGTGCGAGCAACCGAAAACACATCCAGAACCTCATCGGTTGACGGATGAGTGACCAGAACGGCAATTTCTACCGGAAACGTGACAAACACTTCCATGGAGTGACCCGGTTCAACCAATATGGGTGTTTCAAACTGAATCATCAGATAATGAGTCAACATTTTGGGCACATGAAGCGGCTCAACAGGATGTACCCGGATACCGCTGTCCTTGATTGCAACCCGATGTACCTGTTCTTTGCCGTCACAACTGCGAAAATACTCCAAAACACCATTCTTCAGTTCTGCACGAAGTGTAATAGCTTCCCGCTCCAACTCAAACGGCAACGCCTTGTCACCATAAAATTTTGTTTTTGTTTTTTTCGGTCTTCCGGTTGCTTTTTTGGCCATTTTTTTACCTCCCAATCCCAAAATCCGATATCTGATCCTGATCATATCAAAATTCTCCGTTTTACAAAATCAGTCTGCTTCGCAGCGTTCAAAGTTCAAGTGTGGCCTAAGGCCACGTTCAAGGTTCAAGGACCTCTCTCGCGTTGTATTCCGTCTCTGCCTGACGGCATTTCCGGAACAACTGCGTTCTCTCCTGTGAGGAGAGATTCTATAACATTGCGTTAAAAATGCCCTCCCCATCTCCCTTTCCTACTTTCACAGATACAAATTATATGTATAATGAAGGTGTTGGTATTTCATATTGTGGCGCTTTCAGGGGGAGATGTTTATGGCACAGTTAAAACGCATTAAGTATGTAAGTGAGTTTGCGGCTCATCTGACCGGAATTGATATTGTCAATCTGGTCCAGCAAGCAGAAAAAAACAATGCTTGTGAAGACATTACCGGTATATTGATAGCATCTGGAAGAATTTTTTTTCAGGTTATCGAAGGGCCTGTTGAGAAGATTGATGCTTTGTATGCCAATATTGTCAAGGACAGACGGCACAAAAATGTTCTGCTGCTCAATTCCGAATGTGGCGTCCAACGAATTTTTCCGGACTGGGCTTTGAAACGAGTAGACATGAATGATGAATCCATGACGCGTGTGGAACCATTAAAGGCGCTTCTGGAAACGATTATTGAACATCGCAAACGGATTGAAATGCTTTCCGGCGTTTTGGAACGATCGGTCTGGGAACATTTTTCCGAATATGTCTGATTTGTTTTTAAACCTTAATCATTACTGAATATAGCCGATCGCTTGAAGCTGTTCGATTATATTTGGCCTTTCGGGTTCAGATACTTCTATAATTTCCCGATCAATTTTTGTTTCATAGGTATCAATACGAGTTACCGGATGTGCATCCCAAACTTCAGGATGAAACGCGGAAAACAGGGGGAAGCCGTCCATATCATCTGCCACCGGCAAATCAAAAAGCGTCAGGATTGTCGGCACAATATCCAACGTGGTAGCTCCGGTCAAACGATGTCCCTGACGAGCGCCGCTTCCGGAAACAATAATCACCGCTTCTGAATCATGGTTGCCGGATTGATCCAGAAACTGAATATATGTTTCTATGCCGACTGGTTTGCCCTCGATCAGCAATGTGTCGCCCGGTGTCAACTCGGTATGATTGAATCGAACGACCAGATCGGGGGGTTCTTCGCCTTGCATTAACTGTAGATTTTCAACTGGTTCAATCAGAAGAACCCTTTTTCCATCAAGCGTTCTGACAGACAGGGCTTTGTCCAGGATTTCCTGAATCACCTGATCTCTATCTTTTCCTGTAGCGACTGTATATTGAGGCATCAGGTCATCCAGAACATATACTTTTCTAAGGGCATCAATGGGATCAGATGTGTCTGTAATAACGTGTATTCGTTGTTCGCCATCCTTAAAATACGCGCAATCAAGATCATTCAGAAGCGACATCAGATCGTATCCTCGTAAATCCGTAAAATGTGTTTCGAATCCATGGTCTGAAAGAATAATGAACGTGGTGTCTTCCGGCATTGTATCAACAAGTCTGCCCAGTTTTTCATCAGCCCAGCGATAGGTTTCCGGAATTATTTGTCCGAAACGCTGAACGTCAGCTTCCAAACCATCCAGTCTTGGATCATTTTTATCCAATTGACTGTATTTCCAGTAAAAATGTGATGCTATATCAATGCTTCGAAGATACATTAAAGAGAGGTCTGGAGAATTATCTTTCAGCATATCTATGGACTTCTCAAAAACAAACTCATCGCGGTAAATAAGTGTTCTCAGATTGTCCATTTTTATCGTTTCGCTGACTGACAGGTTGTCACCGGTATCAAACACCCATGGAAAAAACCGTTGATTGATCCGTTCCCGATGAATACTACCGGTTGATTCATTAAGAAACCCATGCCGGATTCTGTCCTGAAGATAGCGCGGCCAGACACCATGGTCCATTTCTACATGGTCTGACAGAACTGTCCCGTAAACGGGCTCAGCCGGCCAGCTTACCATCCAGTTTGACACATGAACCTGTTTCTTAAAATGGCTGACAATGTTCCAGATTGCCAAACATTGGCGCAAATCGCTTCCGGCTGTTTTCCCCGACTGCATAGCTCGATAGGGATTGATTAAAAAAAACGTTATCCCGTGTTTCTCCGGCATTTTACCAGTCGCCACAGTCGTCCATATTCTGGGTGAATACAGCATGGGATCCACCGGATCCAGAATTCCATAACTCCCGGCGCGGACCATTCTTTCAAAGTTTGGTAACTCGCCCCGGGCTATCATTGGATTCAATATGTCCCAGGTCAGCGCATCGATTGCCATAACAACTATTTTCCGATCATTGGCGCTTGATTGTTCCAGCGCTGCTTCCATCGTGATATACGGCGCTTCCGACAATTGCGACAACATCTCCGATTCCGGATGATTGGAACATGCCATTATAAACAGTATGAATGTAATTAATATGCAACTTGCAAGTTTCATTAGTCATCCCCACAGACAATATATACAGACTGCGACGAAAATAAAACAGTATATGACCCCCTACTCTGTCCCCCACAAGCGCTAACTTATCTTTAAATATCCAACAAGGAATTTCCAATGCTCCAATGCCCAGTTTCCAGGTCAAAGATATCTCTTACCCCATATAACCCTACTTCTTCTTTGGGCATTCCTAAACGCTATACCTTCCGCCCTAAGCCTTAAGCCCT
>PWNJ01000012.1 GCA_003558985.1 candidate division CSSED10-310 bacterium | reverse complement strand
TGACAGCAATGATGGATGCTGCGTTTACATCAGAACACAAAGCCAAATGGCAGCGCCTGAACCGCCAGCCACCAAACAGCGAATCCGATTCTGAAGAAATGCTCTTTTTTCATAAAACCGGTCAGCCCATTCCGGTTTTACATGATCCGGATACCAGTTTTATAAAATACGGTCTTATCCGTGACAAATTTCAAAAACGTAACATCGCCAATGTTTTTTCACCTGACAGAACCGAAAATCTTCTCCTTCGACTGCGAGCCCTGTTGGGTTTGAATGCACGTAGCGAAACTGTGTTGTACCTGCTTTTAAACCGGCGCGGATCACCAGGCGCTATAGCCCGGGATTGCTATTATTTTCCTGCAACTATCAGCAAGGGTTTGGCAGAAATGGAACTATCCGGACAAGTCATTTCCAGAATTGAGGGAAGATATCGGTATTATGAGTTCAAATCTCAGGATATATGGCGCCATTTGTTTTTTGATACAACCGACACTCCTTGCTGGATAGTTTGGTCCCGCCTGTTTTCTGCCCTTGAGCGCATATTCGTGTTTCTGAACACATCTGAGATGACTGATAAAACCGGTATCGAGCTGGCATCATCACTTCGGCGGATTCTAAAAAAACCTGTTATACCCATGCTGGAGAACTGCGGTTTGTCGGTACATTTTGGCAACGATTACGAGTTATCTGGTGAAAAAATAATTCCAGTATTTATTGAACGAATTCAGAAAATACTATGTGAACTCGGGGTGTGAATGTTTCACTAAACAATTTTCGTTCGTCAATCAAAAAGCAAAATGCATTGATAAACAATGTATTCGAAGTCAGAACAAGAATTGCCAGATAATGATTTCCGAAGTGTAAAAAACATGAGTTCGCAACCCTTAAGCCCTGCGTCTTAAGCCCTCCGCCCACAGTAGCACCCCTTCTACCTTCAACCGTCTACCTTCTACCTCTTATGAAGTGTATCGCGCAGATATTTTCCAGACACCTGTTGATTATTTGAAATGGGTGTATACTGGTATCAGCCGGGTTACAGGAAAATTGTTTGTTGTTTCGCCGGAAAAACAGGTGAGTGAATGAATATTTTAATGGTATATCCTGAAAATCCGGATACGTTCTGGAGTTTCAAGCACATCATGAAATTTGTCGGTCGAAATGCGGCCTTTCCTCCGCTGGGACTGCTGACGGTCGCCTCAATGCTGCCCGAAAATTGGCAGAAAAAGCTTGTTGACATGAATGTCAATGATCTGACCGATGATGATATCGAGTGGGCTGATATGGTTTTTATCAGCGCTATGATCGTCCAGAAAGACAGTGCTTTTGATGTCATTGAGCGAAGCAAGGCAATGGGCAAGACGATTATTGCCGGCGGACCGTGGTTTTCGTCACAGGAGACGTTATGCGACGGAGTGGATCATTTTGTTTTAAATGAAGCGGAAGTGACGCTTCCGATGTTTCTGGCGGATTTTGCTTCAGGACGTCTTAAAAAGGTGTACACTTCACAGGAACGGCCGGATATACGGCAGACACCGACGCCGATGTGGTCGTTAATCAACCTGAAAAAATACGTCACGATGCCGGTTCAATATTCTCGCGGCTGTCCGTTTGACTGCGAGTTTTGCGATATTGTTATCATGAACGGTCGAGTTCCACGTACCAAGACTCCTGAACAACTTATCATCGAGATTCAGTCGTTATATGATGCTGGCTGGAAAGGCGCTATTTTTATTGTTGATGACAACTTTATCGGTAACAGCCGCAAAGTGAAACAGATGCTGCCGGAATTGATTGCCTGGCAGAAGCGCATGAAATATCCGTTTACATTTCTGACTGAAGCCAGCACGGATTTGGCTGAAGACATCGAGTTGCTGGAAATGATGCGTGATGCCAATTTTTACAAGGTATTTGTCGGACTTGAGACACCCGATGTTGAGAGTCTGAAAGAATGCGGGAAATATCAGAACACCAAAATTGATCTGAAAACAGCCGTCCAGACGATTCACCAGTATGGAATGCAGGTGATGGGCGGATTTATTGTTGGATTTGATAACGATTCACCAACGGTGTTTGAAACTCAGATTCGTTTTATTCAGCAGATCGGTGTTGTGACCGCCATGGTTGGAGTATTGACGGCGCTACCGCAAACTCGTCTTTGGCGCAGATTAAAAGAAGAAAACCGTTTGTTGAGTGATTCCAGCGGCGAAAACACGGGTTCTAACCTGAACTTTGTTCCGCGGATGGGCGTTGAAAAATTGCAGGAAGGATACCGAACCATCGTTTCAACGATTTATTCACCAAAGTATTATTACAAACGAATTGATACCTTTATCAAAAACTATACCCCTACCGTTAAAACCCGGCTTCATTACCAGGATTTCCGTGCCTTTTTTCGAAGTTTGTGGCGGATTGGTCTGTTTTCGAAATCCCGTTTTCGATACTGGAAACTGATGATCAAAACCGGGTTAACTCGTATACGTTGTCTTCCGATCGCCACCGAGCTGGCAATTATGGGGTTGCATTTTGAAAAAATCAGCCGAAAAGAAGCTAAAAATGTCAACCGAAAACACCCGGATTACCGACAGTAATCGTCAACAATGACCCCCGCAATAGCTTCTGCAAGTATTTCGTTGCCTCTTCTATTGAAATGACAGCACTCATCAATAAATAAAGTGTCCGGAACATCACTGAAAACCATCGTCATATCGTGGAACTGAATGCCCTGAGCGGCCAGTTCACGACCTTTGCTTATCAGTCCCGGATACAAGGCTGTGACAAGAAGTTCTATATGGGGATTTCTGTCCAGCGCCAGTTCACTTTCAGAAAACGGTTTGGGTACATCAAAATATTGGTTTGGTTGAAGAAAATGATAATATCTTATGTCATTACCACGGCAAACAACATCCATTTGAACAGAACGTGTCTGCCAAACTGTATGCAG
>PWNJ01000017.1 GCA_003558985.1 candidate division CSSED10-310 bacterium | reverse complement strand
TAATCGTCGGGCTGCCCGAAACTTGGCCACTTCTTCGAGCAGGTTGTTATGAGCGTTAAAAAAGAACGATAATCGGGAGCCGAAAGTATTGACATCCAGACCCCGGCTGATAGCAGCTTCACAGTATGCAATTCCATCCGCAAGTGTAAAACCGACTTCCTGAACCGCAGTTGAGCCGGCTTCGCGAATGTGATAGCCGGATATCGAGATTGTGTTCCATTTGGGTATATGCCCGGCACAAAACTCGAATATATCCGTGATGATTCGCATGGATGGTTCCGGAGGATAGATGTAGGTGCCTCGAGCGATGTATTCTTTAAGAATATCATTCTGAATTGTGCCTGAAAGGTCGGCAGGATTGATATTCCGTTTTTCAGCGACTGCAATATACATGGCCAGCAGGACGGAGGCGGAAGCGTTGATTGTCATTGAGGTTGACACTATTTCCAGCGGAATATTGTCAAAAAGTATTTCCATATCTGCCAGAGTATCAATTGCGACTCCGACTTTGCCGACTTCACCGGCGGCGATGGATGCATCGCTGTCGTAACCGATTTGAGTGGGCAGATCAAACGCTACAGACAGACCGGTTTGCCCCTGCGATAACAGGTAACGGTACCGTTCATTGGACTCCCGGGCAGTGCCGAAACCGGCATACTGTCTCATGGTCCATAATCGTCCGCGATACATGGTCGGCTGAACACCGCGAGTGAACGGATACGCTCCCGGATAACCCAGATCAGTCATGTAATCGGATTCAGGTATATCAGTCGGATCTGCCAGTCTGGGTACACCGCTGCATTCATCGCGCTCACCAGAACGGGACAGCGCTTTTGCCAGAATTTTGTTTTCCCAGTTATCTCGTTCGTTTTTCAAATGATTCATAGTCTCCCCCATTGTCAAATCAGCTTATATCAAATGCCCAAGCGATGCCAGCAGAACTCCCGCCGCTACCGCCGAGCCGATAACTCCGGCAACATTGGGCGCCATTGCATGCATAATAAGATAGTTTTGCGGATCTTCCTGAGCGCCGACCATTTGACACACACGTGCGGAGTCGGGAACAGCGGATACGCCCGCAGCGCCAATAATCGGATTGATTTTTTCTTTACACACCAGATTCATAAATTTGGCAAAAAATACTCCACAAGCGGTTGCGATGGCAAACGAGAACGCTCCCATAAGAAATATCTTGAGTGAGTCCAGCGTAAGAAACCGCGCCGCATAGGTGGATGTGCCGACAGAGAATCCCAGCAGAATGGTAATGATATCAATAAACGCGGTTCGTGCGGTTTTGGCCAGCCGTTCGGTGACGCCGGATTCTTTCAGCAGATTGCCGAAGAAAAGCATTCCCAGCAATGGAATCGAACCGGGAGCGATCATAGCGGTGACGATAAAAGCAATCACAGGAAACAGCATTCGGGCGCGTTTGGAGACGGGTTTGGAGGGCGCCATGTGGATACGACGTTCCTTGTGTGTGGTCAGCAGTTTTATGATTGGGGGCTGAATAACCGGCACAAGAGCCATATAGGAATACGCTGCAACGGCGATAGCGCCCAGCAAATGCGGCGCCATCATGGACGACAGGAAAATGGCTGTCGGCCCGTCAGCTCCACCGATAATACCGATGGCAGCGGCTTCCGGTAAATCAAATCCAAGCAGAAGGGAGCCCATCAGCGTAATAAATATGCCAACTTGCGCTGCTGCGCCCAGTAAAATCAGTTTGGGACTGGATAACATGGCAGAAAAATCCGTCATAGCGCCCAGACCAAGAAAAATCAGCGGTGGATACCAGCCCTGAGACACTCCCTGATACAGAATGCTTAAAACACTGCCTTCCTCGTATACGCCAAGATTCATGCCGGATGCAAACGGTATATTACCGACAATCATGCCGAAACCGATCGGGACAAGCAGGAGCGGTTCGTAATCTTTTTTTATGGCCAGATACACAAAGAATGAACCGGTCAGTATCATGGCAAGGTTACCCCATGTCATGGACCCGAACGCGTTGACTTCAAAGAATTTGATCAGAATTTCCATAGACAAATTCCAGTTAGCTCAGATGGATCAGAGTCTGGCCTTCCCGAACCGTATCACCCACTGCGACTTCGATGGATGCGATTGTTCCGGGAGCAGGCGCTGCTATGGAGGTCTCCATTTTCATGGCTTCAATCACCAGCAATTCCTGATTGGCCTGAATCGTATCGCCGATTTTGCATTTGATTTCCAGAATTGTTCCGGCAATCGGTGAATGAACGATCCCTTTAACATTTGACGGCGGCGCTGATGGTTTGCGAATGTTATTCCGTCCGGATTCAGGCGCTCCCGCGTTATTGGAAACAGGATACAGATGACTGACGGCTGACGGTCTTGGAAGCGGCCCGGTCGGGAAACCTTCTCCGGTATCCAGAACTTCAACCTCAACTTCATATGCTGTACCATGTATGGTTATTCGTAACTTCATTGTCCTGTCACTCCTCTATTCTAATCGTGACTTTTCGTTATTCTGTGTGACCCCAGCAGCACCGAGCGTCCCTGCATTGACCATGCGCTGCTGCCGGATGGAGGTCTGACCCGGGTGACACTGCGTATTCTGTGGCGACCTTTGATAACTGTCGCAACAGCGGCCGCTATCAAAACCAGCGTAATATCATCAATATTCTGAGGTTTTAACAGCGATTCACTTCTGTGTTTCTGTTCGCGCCTGACCCAGTTGGAATCCAGTTTGCCGATCAGCGCAACAAGGGCAGAAATAAAACCCAGAATGCCAAATACAATGATAATTCCGGTAAAAGATACATTTAATCCTTTTATGATCGAACTGTCCATGATGCAGTATCTCCTACAAGGGAATAAGTCCGTGCTTTTTCTGCGGACGGATTTCGCGTTTGGAACGCAGAATCTCAAGTGACTGAATCAGTAAAGCGCGGGTTTCAGCCGGTTCAATGATATCATCAACATAACCTCGCGCAGCAGCCAGATACGGATTGGCAAAGGTATCTTTATACTTTTGAACAAGCGCATCCCGAGTTTCGGCGGGATTGTCCGACTTTTCAATTTGCGACCGGTATAAGACATTGACAGCGCCTTCCGCGCCCATAACAGCAATTTCAGCGGTCGGCCATGCAAACATACGGTCAGCGCCCATTTCTTTGGAACACATCGCCAGATACGCTCCACCATACGCCTTGCGCACAACAACCGTAATTTTGGGAACCGTCGCCGCGGAATAGGTAAACAGCATTTTGGCTCCATGACGAATTATACCGCCAAATTCCTGCTCGATTCCCGGCATAAAACCAGGCACATCAACAAACGTGACCAAAGGAATGTTGAACGCATTGCAAAACCGGATAAACCGGCTTGCCTTATCCGACGAATCAATATCCAGCACACCTGCCTTTACCTTTGGCTGATTGGCCACGATTCCGACAGTCTGCCCCATCAGCCGGGCAAATCCGATTAATATATTAGGAGCATAATGTTCCTGCACCTCAAGAAAATCCGCGGAATCAACAATATGTAAAATAACATCGTGCATGTCGTAAGGTTTTTTGGGGTCGTCCGGCACAAGAGCATTCAGAAAATCATCATCTTCAATCTGCATGCGCGTATCATCACAAAATATCGGCGGGTCTTCCATATTGTTGCTGGGCAAAAATGATAACAGCCGTTTGGCCAGATTGATCGCCTCTTCATCATCTTCAGCAATGAAATGTACCACACCCGAATAATACGCATGGCTTTCAACACCACCCAGTTCCTCGGCAGTTACAATTTCACCGGTGACCTGACGAATAACTTGCGGACCGGTAATAAACATCTGGCCTTCATGACGTATCTGTATAATAAAATCGGTCAACGCCGGTGAATAGGCCGCGCCACCGGCACAAGGCCCGGCAATAATACTGATCTGCGGCACAACACCACTCAATTTGACGTTTCGGTAAAAAATACCGCCGTATCCTGCCAGAGCATCCACACCTTCCTGTATCCTGGCGCCTCCACTGTCATTGATCAAAATAAACGGATCACCCGTCTTTAACGCATCGTCCATGATCCTTTGTATCTTGCGGGCATTCGCTTCGCCAACAGAACCTCCGGCAACCGTAAAATCCTGACTCGCCGCATACACCGGCCGGGAATCAATCATGCCAACTCCCGTCACAACACCCTCCGCCGGCATTTCACGATCACACATCTCAAAATCAACACAGCGGTGTTTCATAAACAAATTGGTTTCCTGAAACGTATCCTCATCATACAATAACCCAAGTCTCTCACGCGCCGTCAACTTCCCCACCGCATGCTGCTTCCTGATGCGCTCTTCTCCACCACCCATATATAATCGGGCTTTTTCGGCCTGAAGCTTTTCTATTTTGCTCTCACTCATCAAAACCTCCGATAAATGACGTTGTACATTAGTTTTTAAAAAAAGCAACAACTGTCATCCGGGTATCTGTATATAGTAAAGAATCATGTTTTCCAAGTGCAATCTGGAAGCATTGTCGAGGTATCGCGGAATAAAAAAAGGTATCAGCGACAGTTGACGAAAAGGTATGCCTGACCTATAAGTAAAACGGTATCCCGAAAAGGCGATACTGGTAACGGAGTATTATGAAATCGATGGATCTGACAGACAATCTTTGGGACACATTTTTTAACGGCGATCGGCTGGCATGTGCCCGAATGATCAGCATCGTTGAAAATAATCCCCGTATGGTTCCAAACGTTCTGAACCGCCTGAAACCATACAAAAACACCTCCGTTCGCGTGGGTATTACCGGTCCGCCCGGAGTCGGTAAAAGCACTATTACATCGTCACTTGCAAAATATGCTTCAAGTGAAGGTTTAAATGTTGGAGTCATCGCGGTTGATCCGTCCAGTCCGTTTACCGGCGGCGCTTTTCTGGGTGATCGAGTTCGAATGCAGAATCTTGTCGGTGACGACAGAGTGTTTATTCGATCGCTCGCATCGCGTTCCGGCGGCGGTCTGTCACCGGCCACTCCTTATGTTGCCGATGTCATGGATGCGTTTGGAATGGATCTGATTCTGATTGAAACCGTTGGAGTCGGCCAGGCGGAGCTGGATGTATTGTTGTTTACCGATGTCATCATTCTGGCGCTTCAGCCATCTACCGGCGATATCATTCAGATGCTCAAAGCCGGTATTATGGAAACAGCGGATATGTTTGTTGTGAACAAATCGGATTTGCCCGGAGCGGACCAACTGGTTGATTATATTTCTTTTATTCTTGAAAGCTCATCCAGTTACCGGAACACTGTTCGCCCGCCCGTTTTAAAAGCATCGGCGACAATGAACACCGGCGTTGACACTGTTTTTGCCGAAATGCGCCGACGGATTTCGGAGCTCGATAAAAGCGGCATCATAAAAACCCGGCGTCTGGAACGTATTCGCCGGGATATTGAAATGCAGATACGCGATATTTTATGGAACAGGTTTCTGGAGCTACCCGGAATGTGCGATCTTGTAAACAATCAGGTCAGTTTTTCGAATGAAGACGGCGCCTCGTTGTTTCAGTTTTCTGAGCACATCGCTTCCCGGATTTCTGTTCATTTGGATAAACCGGTTCAGGAATAAACCGGGTATGGTCGAATGTTGCAAACCATTCAGATTTGTGCAGATTACCATGATTATCTTTGATATCATGTTTTTTATCAGCGGAGGGACAGGGTCATGGACAGAATAAAAGTTATTATTGCGAAACCCGGGCTTGACGGTCATGATCGCGGCGCCAAAGTGGTCGCGCGCGGACTGGTTGATGCCGGCATGGAAGTTGTGTATCTGGGGCTTCGACAGACTCCGGAATCCATTGTTCGGGCAGCGGTTGAGGAAGATGCCGATGTTATTGGTCTGTCGGTTTTATCCGGCGCTCATATGAGTAATTTCACTCGCGTAAAACAGTTGATGAATGAAGCCGGCATTGGTGACCGGTTGTTGACCGGTGGCGGTATCATTCCGGTGACGGACCAGCAAAAACTGAAAGAATTGGGTATTGACAAAGTGTTTGGTCCAGGGGACCAGATAACCGCTATTGTTGAGTATATTCAGAACTGGAAATCGGCGTGTTAATAACGATTACTGTTTTTAAATCGGCTGAAAGGAGCCGGTTAGACCGATGATGTTGTATGTGCTGGCAGGATGTTGTTTTGTATTCGGCCTTGTGCTGGGATCGTTCCTTAATGTTGTGATCTATCGGGTTCCTCGTGACTTGTCCATAGTGACTCCACCGTCAGCGTGTCCCAAATGCAGTCGCCCAATACGAGCGTGGGAAAATATTCCGCTGATCAGTTATTTTTTAATTTTGAGAGGTCGTTGTGCCGGTTGCGGCACCCGTATTTCCATACAATATCCACTTGTTGAGTTTGTTACCGGAGCTTTGTTTGCCGTGGTCGCGTTACGTTTTGGATTATCGTTTGAAACGATTGTGTATCTGGTTTATACGGCAATGCTGATCGCTTTATCGGTCATAGACCTTCAAACAAAACTGTTGCCCAATGTCATTGTGCTCCCGGGTTTGCTTGGCGCGTGTCTGTTATCTTTCGGAACTTTGTATCCACCGTTTCAGCAGTATTGGAGCATAACTCCGGCTGGCGCATTTCTGGGCATTGTGGTTGGTGGTGTTCCGTTATTGCTGTTGTCCTGGGGATACCTGAAACTGACCGGACGTGAAGGTATGGGTGGTGGAGACATTAAACTGATGTTTTTCACCGGCGCTCTTCTGGGACCGGTCAACGCTTTTCTGACCTTGTTTATAGGTTCGTTAACGGGTTCGGTCATTGGCATAACCTACATGAAAATGAAAAAAGCCGAACGGCATGTTCAGATACCTTTCGGGCCGTTTCTGTCTTTTGGAGCCTGGATAGCAATGATGTTTGGTCATGATATGATACAATGGTATCTGGCATATATGGGGCTTGTTCATTAAGAGATATCTATGAAGGTTTTAGTTGTAGAAGACAATCAGGGAATGCGTCGCATGCTGGAGCGGACTTTGGCCAGAAACGGGTATGATGTTGTTTCGACGTCCAGAGGCGACAATGCGATTGATTTGATCCGGAACGATACTTTTTTTGCGGTTATTTCGGATCTGAAACTGCCGGGATCGGACGGGCTGGAAATACTGAAAGAAGCCAAAAAAGCTGATGAGCGGACCATTACGATAATTATAACGGCGTTCGGCTCGGTTGAAACGGCTGTTGAAGCGATGAAACAGGGCGCTGACGATTTTCTGACCAAACCGTTCGATTCAAATCTGCTGTTGGTTCAACTTGAAAAGGGTCGGGATCGCTATCAGTTGCTGACTGAAAAAGTGTTGTTGAAACAGTCGTCAAACGACATGTCACAAATGCCGGTTATTGTCGGCAAAAGTGATTCGTTCCTAAAAGCGTTGCATCAGGCGCGTCAGGTCGGTCCTTTGGATTCAACCGTTTTATTGCTGGGTGAAAGCGGAACAGGCAAAGAAGTCTTTGCAAAAGCTGTTCATTCGTTATCTCCAAGAAAATCACGCCATTTTGTTGCAATAAACTGCGCGGCTATTCCCCATGATCTGCTTGAAAATGAGTTGTTCGGACATGAACGCGGCGCTTATACGGGCGCTGACCGCCGAAAACCGGGTAAACTGGAGCTGGCGAACGGCGGCTCAGTGTTTCTGGATGAAATCGGTGATATGGCGCCTCCGCTTCAGGCCAAGGTATTGCGGTTTCTTCAGGAAAAACAGTTTGAACGTGTCGGCGGCAATACCACGTTAAGCGTTAATGTACGCATCATCGCGGCTACCAACCAGAACTTGACGACACTGGTTCGGCAGGGCAAATTCCGTGAGGATTTGTATTATCGGTTGAGTGTGTTTCCGATATCTATTCCTCCGTTACGCGAGCGCACGGAAGATATTCCATTGCTTGTTGATCATTTCATAAAATGTTTGATGATTGAGTTTAATAAAAAACTCAGAGTCTTGCCCAAAGCAATGGAACGGTTGAGCGCTTACGAGTGGCCAGGAAATGTCCGGGAACTTCAAAATGTTCTTGAAAGGGCCGCTATATTGAGTTCTGATGGTGTTATTCGACCGGAACATGTTGCTGTCAGAGCGATTCGTGATATATCGGATGCCGATTTGAGTGATTTATTGCTGGAAGGACCATTGCAGACTGTTGTTGATAAGGCCAGACAGATTATTGAAAAAAGAATGATTACGGATCATCTTGAACAGTTTGGATGGAATAAAAGTACTGTGGCGAAAGAACTGGATATAAACTATAAAACGCTTTTAAATAAAATGAAGCAGTATGAAATTGGCGGTTGAACAGATAACTGACGAGCTGTTCCGCTGATTCTGAATAGTTGGAGAGTTTTGAATGTCATCAGGAATTGTCTTGCCCAACCCGGGGAAAACCCGACTGAAACGAGCGTGTTTTTCTTGTGTGCAACCTGTGTTGAATAGAATATTAGCTCTGGATAAAATCAATTATCATTATCATCAGGCATTGAATGATACATTTCCTGAGCTTTTCGCGGCACGCGTGCTGAAATCAATGAATATTACCATTGATGTCAGCGCCGAAGACCTGGATTCAATCCCTCGAACCGGGTCTGTAATGGTGGTCGGAAACCATCCGTTTGGCGGGTTGGAAGGCCTTATTCTGCCAACCGTATTCGAAACAATACGGCCGGATATCAAATTGATGGCCAATTTTATACTGACACTGATACCCGAACTGGCCGATATGTTTTTTGCTGTCAATCCGTTTGCAATCGGGTCCGGAAATCCTCAGAACTACAAGGGTCTGCGAGCAGCGATCAGTTGGCTTCAGAAAGGAAACACTCTGGGAATGTTTCCCGCAGGTGAGGTATCCCATCTTCATCTGAATAACATGCAGATCATGGACGGCCCGTGGCATCCCGTGGCAGCTCGTTTGATCCAAATGACGCAATGTGTCACTATTCCCGTTTATTTCTATGGCTGCAACAGCCGCAGATTTCAGGTGGCTGGATTGATGCATCCCGGTATTCGCACTCTGATGCTGACGCGTGAAATGCTGAAGAAACAAAACTCAACGATTTCTCTGAGAATTGGCCGACCGATATCGGCTCAGAAAAGTCTGAGTTTTGAAACTCCGGAAAAACTGACCGATTATCTGCGTATGCGGACTTATATACTGAAAAACAAATTTGTTGAACGCCCCAAATTTTCTTTTCCGCGACTCAAACGAAAAAAACAGGTATATGAAGCGCCTGTTGCCAAACCCGAGAATCGGGATAATCTTGTCCGCGAATTGAATGAATTGCCTGAAAGTCATTTTCTAACCGATAAACCTCCATTTCAGGTCTGTTATTTTCTGCCGACAGAAAGTCCGTTTCTGTTGAATGAAATTGGTCGATTACGGGAATTGACATTCAGACAGGTCGGTGAAGGCACCGGAAAATCGCGCGATATTGATGAGTATGACAGTTATTACATTCATATTATTGTCTGGGATGCCGATAACAATGAAATTGTTGGCGCTTACAGAGCTGGCAGAACGGATAAAATTCTTGCTGCCAAAGGTAAAAAAGGATTGTATACCAGCACTCTTTTCAATTACAGGAGCAATCTGCTGAAGCAAATCAGTCCGGCTCTTGAACTGGGCCGCTCATTTATTCAGCCACGCTACCAAAAACAGTTTGCGCCACTGATGTTGTTATGGAAAGGCATTGGGCAGTATGTTGTTCAGAATCCGCATTACAGGTATTTGCTTGGTCCGGTCAGTATCAGCCGTGAATACAGTGACCTTTCACGCTGGTTTTTAAAGTTGTTTCTTCAGAAAAACTACGATCATCCTGAGTTATCCAGAAAAGTCAAACCGTTAAATCCGCCAAAACTCAAAGATGCGCAAATCTGGTCCTCTGACATGTCCAGTCATGTTGTGCAGGATATCAATGAGGTTGATGAACTGATTCGTGAAATGGAACTGAAAATGTCAGGTGTGCCGGTTTTGCTCAGACAATATCTTAAACTGGATGCCAAATTGCTGGGTTTGAATATTGATCCTGATTTTGGTCATGTCCTTGACGCGCTTCTGCTGATTGATTTGGCGGGAGTTGATATCAAAATACTGCAGAAATATATGGGTCGGGACGAAGCGGGGCGGTTTTTGAGTCATTATCGGTGATAATCGGGAATGGGAATGGGAAGGGTGACCAGATAAAATGTAGGGGTGCGGTTTCCGCACCCTCAAAAGTTAGCGACATTGTCTTTTTCTCTTATGCTCACATGCTCTCAAGCGAAGCGTTCTCGTGACCGGAGGTCACGCCGGGCGCGTGTCACCCTCTCCCTGCGACCTGTGGTCGCTTTCCCTCTCCCAAAATGGGAGAGGGTTTAAATTCAATAACTTATAAAAGTCTCTCCCCTCGTGGGAGAGACCGCTGTTGTTTGAAAATGCCGCCAGGCAGAGACGGATTACAACGCGAGAGAGGGCATCATGCGTAATGAAATACAACGTTTCTTTCATGGCGTCTGGCGAACACCCTCATAAGAACGCATGATTTATGGTATAAATCGTTGATATAAAAACGCTTTTGCCGACCCATGAGGGCGCCGGCAAGCGACGCTTTTCAAACCATGTCCGACCGTGCATTCTCTCCTCTTCCGATGAAGATGGTACCGCACCCACATAAGAAGGCGTAATTGTCTTTTTCTCTCATGTTCTCATGCTCACATGTTCTCAAGCGAAGCGTTCTCGCGGCCACCGGCCGCGCCGCGCAGCTCGGGTTTGAAAAACCAAATATAAAGAGCGAAGCACAGAGCTACAACGGCATTCACAATAATTGCGGCCGGTTCACCGGCAACTTCGGCAATGCTACCGGCCACCAGCGCTCCAATCGGTATTGAGCCGAAAAACACCAGCGAATAGACACTCATGACGCGACCCCGCACATTGTCGTCCACCAGTTCCTGAATTGATGCGTTAACCAGGTTGAAAACAGCAATAATGCCCAACCCGATTCCGAACAACAGAATCAGCGCCAATGTCATATTCACCGTCAGCGAAAACAATATCAGCAGTATTGGCACGGCAATCAAAGCTCCACCTATCAGTTTACCCTTGAAAGGAATATAACCCAGGGATGCGATCAGCAACGCTCCAACCAGCGCGCCAATGCCGCGTGCCGATTGCAGCCAGCCGTTTGTACCGGCATCTCCATTCAGAATATTGACTGCCCATGCCGGCATCAACGTCATATAGGCCATTCCAAACAGACTCATGACAAATGTTATACCGATAAGCGGACGTATCGTGGCATTGCCAAACACATACCGCAATCCCTGTTTTAAAGCGGTGACAGTGGACTCTTTTGTTTTGGTTTTGGAAGATGAATTCAATTTCATCAGGTATAACGCTGCGATCACCGCCAGATAGGATACAGCATTGAGTGAAAAACAGCCTCCGGGACCAATGGCAAGATAGAGCACTCCGCCCAGTGCCGGTCCCATCGTTTTTGCCAGGTTGAACATGGTGGAGTTCAGCGCAATCGCATTGGACAGATGTTTTCGGGGCACCAGTTCAAACACAAACGAATGACGCGTTGGAGCATCAAACGCGTGACTGATACCGACCATAAAAGCCATAACAATAATATGCCACGGCTGAATCAGTTCCGTCAGGGTCAGTATCGCAAGGACAATCGCCAGAATCATCAGATATATCTGTATGCCCAACAGCAGATTGCGGCGCGGCAACCGGTCAGCAACAACACCTCCGAACAGCATCAGAACCCAGGTCGGTACACCGGCGGCAAACCCGACATATCCCAGATATGC
>PWNJ01000172.1 GCA_003558985.1 candidate division CSSED10-310 bacterium | reverse complement strand
CCACGACTCGGACCATTATTTAACCATGACGTATGCAACCCCAGATCTTCGGCAACTTCGCGTGATGCAACTATCAGGTGTTCTGGCAACGGATCCGGCGATACAAGCCCGTTTTCAACCGCCAGAGCTACAATATCAACATCCGTTGTGGTTCGAGTGACCAAACCTGTCAGAATTAAGGAAGTCCCCCCGCATACAACAATTTCAATGGGTGCCGATTCATTTTCGGATAATCTGTAATTCAACAGTCTGAATGCCATGTCCAGATCATCCTGATTTAAATTTGCCTGAGTGTTAGTATTATTTGTCGTATCCATAATGACTACTACATACACGCATATTAATCGTCTGTCAAGCAGAAATTTCTATTCATTCCGCCGTCAGGCCGCTCCGGTCCGGTTAAATCATTGTAAACGCATTGTTTTATATTGTCCGAAGGTAGGGGCGTGGTTTCCGCGCCCTCACAAGGCAGCACAATTGTCTTTTTCTCTCATGCTCACATGCTCTCAAGCGAAGCGTTCTTGCGGCCGCAGGACGCGCGTCACCCTCTCCCTGCGACCTGTGGTCGCTTTCCCTCTCCCAAAATGGGAGAGGGTTTAAATTCAATAACTTATAAAAGTCTCTCCCCTCGTGGGAGAGAACGCAGTTGTTTGAAAATGCCGCAAGGCAGAGACGGTTACAACGCGAGAGAGGTCATCATGCGCAATGAAATACATTGTTTCTTTCATGGCGTTCTGGCGAATACCCTCAAAAGAAGGCGTGATTATCGGCTTAACTTGTTGTTAATAAAAGATTTTGCCGACCTAAGAGGGCGCCGGCAAGCGACGGTTACAATAGTCAATATTCAATCGCCAATAGTCAATTGTCAATGGTTTGTATGGCGCTACATCGGCATTCGTCTGCGCACATTTATCCATTGATAATTGTTAATTGTTAATTGACTATTGATAATTGAAATTCCTCTTCTCATCTTCTCCTCCTCACACATATTGAGACTGTCTTGCTGATGTGCCATAATATTGGCGGTGACGTGTTCGACAGGAGGTGAGTTTTGAATATCCGGCACGGTTTATATCGGTTTTTGGACAGCGAAACGGAAAAATATCGCGATTTGCGTTTGGGTCTGGTCAGTAATGCCACATCTGTGGATCATACGTTTGAGCATACGATGCATCGTCTTATGAATCATCCGACAGCGACGCTGACGGCTGTTTTCGGTCCGCAGCACGGTGTGTTCGGCCATACACAGGACAACATGGTGGAGTGGCACAGTTATCGCGATCATCAGACGGGTCTTCCGTTTTTCAGTCTGTATGGTGAAACCCGTATTCCGACTGAAGAGATGATGGAACATGTGGATGCGGTTGTTTTTGACATTCAGGATGTTGGATCACGGTATTATACATTCATTTACACAATGGCGAATGTCATGAAAGCTTGTGCGCGTGACCACAAAAAAATGATTGTACTGGACAGACCAAACCCGATAAATGGCGTTGATGTTGAAGGGGCAGTGGTTGAAAGTGGTTACACATCGTTTGTCGGTATGTATCCGATACCGAATCGGCATGGCATGACATGCGGTGAGTTGGCGTTGATGTTCAACGATTTGTTTGAAATCAATTGTGATCTGGATGTTGTCTCAATGGAAGGCTGGAAACGGGACATGTGGTTTGATCAGACAGGTGTGCCCTGGGTCATACCGTCACCGAATATGCCGACGCCTGATACTGCTACTGTCTATCCGGGAATGTGTCTGATTGAAGGTACTAACGTCTCGGAAGGTCGCGGCACAACACGTCCGTTCGAAATTGTCGGCGCTCCGTTTATTGAACCCCGTCGCTTTTTACGGCGGCTTGTGGACTGCCATTTGCCAGGTGTCAGATTTCGCGAACTGATGTTCCGACCGACATTTCAGAAATTTAAAGGCGAACCCTGTGGCGGAGTTCAGTTACATGTTACCGACAGAAACCGTTTTCGACCGGTTTTGACGGCTGTGGCTGTCATCAAGGTTCTGCGTGAATTGTATCCGAACCATTTTCAATG
Organism: candidate division CSSED10-310 bacterium; assembly: GCA_003558985.1. GTDB lineage: Bacteria > CSSED10-310 > CSSED10-310 > CSSED10-310 > CSSED10-310 > CSSED10-310. Next base: position 961 of record PWNJ01000172.1, on the reverse strand, counting down.
GAAACTTCCGCCGTATGAATATGAATATGTCAAACTTCCATTTGATATTCTGGCCGGATCATCCACATTGCGCCGCGAGATTGAAACCGGCACATCGCTGGTTGATATTCAGGAGCGCTGGCTCAAGGATGAAAAAGAATTCAGAAATATACGGACACAGTATTTAATATATGACTGATAAATCTGTTCCGTCCGACGCGTTCAGTGACGATGCGCTCAACAGCAGGACTGATGCAAGTATTCATGATGTGCTGGAATCAATCCGCTCATCCCGTCAATCCGGCGGTATTACCGCATGGAAAGATTTTGGCGCTACCGAAGCGCAATGGCGTGATTTCCCGGACTCGATTGATTCAAAACTGAAAGCCGCTCTGATAAAACGCGGTGTCAACCGGTTGTGGCGACATCAGGCCGATGCTTTGGACGCAGCCAACAAAGGCGAAAACACCGTCATAGTAACTCCAACAGCATCCGGTAAAACACTCTGTTACAATCTGCCGGTTTTGAATCGAATCCTTTTGTCACCCGGAACATGTGCTCTGTATCTGTATCCAACAAAAGCGCTGGCACAGGATCAATATCACAATCTGCGAGCCCTGGCTGCTGATATGGACACCAATATTCATATCGGTATTTATGATGGTGATACACCATCAAACACCCGAAAAAGTATTCGCGAGAATGCGAATATTATACTAACCAATCCGGACATGTTGCATACCGGTATTTTGCCGCATCACTCCCGTTGGAGTCGCTTTATTCAGCGATTGTCATTTGTAATTATTGATGAATTGCATCAATATCGGGGAGTTTTCGGCAGTCACCTGTGTAATGTGATGCGCCGGTTGAAACGTATTTGCCGGTTCCATGGTTCGTCGCCTCAGTTTATTATGAGCTCGGCGACGATTGCCAATCCGGTTGAGCTGGCATCGCGTATGACTGGTGAAGCGGTCGCTCTTGT
>PWNJ01000208.1 GCA_003558985.1 candidate division CSSED10-310 bacterium | reverse complement strand
AGGTCAGTCAGTCTGGATACTGAAAACCAGCCCCATCAACTGGCGCAAATATTTGTGGCAAAAATATTTCTCATTGCTGATGCCAACACTGTTAATCGGACTGATTCTGGTATTATTCAGTGTGAGAATACTTGATGCAAATCCGAGTCTGATGTTACGAGCATTGATCACGATTACACTAATTTCGGCAAGCTGTACCGGACTTGCTGTCGGACTGGGCGCCAGAAATCCCCGCTATGATCTGAACGATGCAGCAATGGTAACCGTCAGTTTGTCAGGTTTCTGGTATATGATATCGGCAGTTATCACGATTTTACTGCTTATCGCGTTGATGATTCTGCCTGATCTGATGCGCTATATGTCATGGGGCTGGCGATGGATGCGTCTTATACAGCACAAAGATCGTGTAATCGCACCCGCTGTAACGATTGTTCTTACACTTATGACTACTGTCCTGCCCATTGAAGCCGGTATACGTTATCTGAAAAAACCAGCGCGTTAGAAGGCTCAAAAAAATATGTATATGCCTCCCCATAAAGTGCGCGGTTGATTGATGTTAAACCGATATGGATCCAGAGCGCTCTGACCGGTTACAGGGTCTGTTATAGTGAATTGATACGTGTTGAGGGCATTTTTTAACATCATTTCTGTTTTGATTCTAATGCCTGAACCGGCACAAAAAAAACGTTGTATTCCGATATCCAGGCGTTGTACCGATGGTCCTTGCATCACGTTTATGGAAGTTACGGGTATAGTATCGGCGGTCTGCTGATAATTATCACGAGGAGTCCATCTGAACCCGCTTGAATATCTGTATTCAGCCGTCAGTTCAAGACCCAGAACGGGTATTACCGTTTCACCGTATAACCGGAATGTATGCGTCTGATCGTTGTTAATCGGAACCGGTTCATGAAAATGATCAGAAAAATAAAGATTTCTCCAGGGCATTTCAGCATCCGGTTTAATATGAGCGAAAGAAACGTCATCACCCCAGCTTATTCGTGTTCTGTTAAATCCATATCCGGCTTTGAAAACTGCGGTGTTCCCAGGCAAGGTCCAGACCGAATCAAAATAAAACCCCATACTTTTACCGGAATCCCCCATAGAAGGAATATGAACCAAAACTCCTGGCTCTGTTTCAATCGGAAACATGAATATCATTTGCGAAAGAAAGGAATAATAACCGTTTAAACTGAATGAAACGTATTTGCTTCTTTGTCTTTGATAACCCGCAAACCAACGAAACCCGGATTGAGGCTCAGTAATCGGATTAATCATATCGGAATGATATTCTTCGTAGTCGTAAGTCGATAGAAACCCAATACCGGGAGATTGAATAATCCGCTCCATACCGGTAATAATTCTGTTTCTACTCCAATTCCATGCAAAATGAACTCTGGGTGACAGGTAATCGGCCTGATCCAGATAATCAAATCTGTCCCAGCGCATACCGAATCCAACCTCCAGATTATCGCTTAAAAACCAACGATCGCGACCCCAAACCGAAAACTCATATTCAGTGACATCGCTTGACCATGTATGTGCAGGTAATCCTGCATAATCGGAATACTCAGAATCCATGAATCCTTCATCAACGCTCGCATCCATGAAGCTTAAGCTAATCCCCGTTTCAAACGCATGAAACTCTGTTGTGCTGCCACCCCTGAAGACCAAACGATGTGCAGTTCGACGATGGTCTGACGACCAGGAGCTGGAATCATACGGGTTGTTTTCTACTGACTGTTCCCTATTACCACCAGACACAGATTTCAGATACAATGATGACAAAGTAAAATCATACCAGTACGATGAAAGCAATATCTGGCCGATTCGAAATGCTGTAAAAAATTTTTCATGCTCATTGAGTATTGCCGAACTGCCTCGAAGCTTCCACTGATTGAATTCAAAAGATGACGTTTCATTGTATCCTAAAAGAAATAGAAGTGACAGATTACCATCATCGCTCATATACGTTGATCGCAACCATGTATTCATGTCTTTCAAAGAATCAGTATTGACATAGTCAGCGGCATAACCACGGTTAGAATGACGCCAGTCAGCAGCTCCGGAAATGCTAAAATTGGAAAAACTGCTTTGAAGCAACAAATGAATCCTCTGATCGGATAAATCAGGCAGAGTTTCAGGCGCGCTGATCGAATAATCACGTGTCGTATTCCAATAATCAAACATCTCCATAGCAGCCACATCCTGTAAAAACGAATTACTGTAAACGATATCGGTTAAACCAACAAAACCTGAAAGCGCGTTTTGTGGAGGGCGACGGCTCTGAAGATAAACAGCGCCACCAGCCGCACTTTGCTGGTTGGTGTCCTGGCCTGCACGAACATCATTGATCAATTCTATAAGCGCTGCTGGAGGAAAAAAAGCGGGACGCTGATTATACGGGTCCTGCAATGAAACATCATCCATATACAAGCCGACATCGGATGTTCGCTGCGCAGGATAGACCGGCAGTCCGCTTTCAGGCTGAATCGTGACTCCGGGTATTGACTCCATTATTTCCGGAATTAAACCGATACTCCTGTCGCGATGTATGTTTTCAGGAAACGGTGAAACAAAAGGAAAATTTCGGTAACGAATGGTGACTTCAGGTTTGATGGATTCTGAAAGACCGGATAAAAAAGGTGTGATACGTATCGTACAAAAAATAACCGCACTATTTTCAAGACGTATGATATCCGATTTAGCTGAGGTAAATGATGGATATTCTGCTTGCAAACGGTACGTTCCCGGAAACAAATGATAAAACCAGACTACGCCGCCGGGATCGGATAATCCAACTCTGTAAGGATGCTGCATATCAATAGAGTCATTCAAGTGATCCATATTAAAAATGCTGATACGAACTCCTGTCAAAGGTGTGCCGAAATCATCAGTCGTCAATACAGAAATTGTGGATGCGTTTACGTGAATGTGAATCAGAATCAGTGATATGGTAAAAAATAAAGCTGTCAAATGCCTGGTAACAGAGTTCATAATCGCAGAATAGCGATTT
>PWNJ01000137.1 GCA_003558985.1 candidate division CSSED10-310 bacterium | reverse complement strand
GTGTATCAGAGTGCATAATGGTTTCGGCACGAGTTTGCCGAAATGCTTAGCCAAAAGGGAGTTTGAGATTATGGCTTCAAAAAAACGACTTGTCTTATACGCGGTAACTTTGGGTGTTGTTGTATTGGCGTTCCTTGTATTTATGAACATGGATACCGGTAAAACCGAAGCAACAGCGCAAAGTAACCACGTAAATGAACCACTAACTGATAATCAGGGCCCTAAAATTGTTTTTAATGAGACCGAACTGCATCTGGGCAAGGTGTTTTCCGGTGACAAGGCGACAGCAGAGTTTGTTTTCAAAAACCTGGGAAGCGAAACGCTGGTCATTGAACGCGTACGTGCCGGGTGAGGCTGCACCGCAGCCCTGGCATCTGCCGGGGAAATTCCTCCGGGCGAGGAAGGCAAAATAGAAGTTGAGTATAACACGACCGGCAGAAGCGGTCGGCAAACTCAAAATGTCACGGTGTCAACCAATGATCCCAATAATGCCAATGTCCGTCTAAGAGTCAGCATTGATATTGATGTATTGTTCGCGTTTGAACCGCGACGAATCAATATGGGGCGTCAGCGACGGGAGGAATTCAAACCGGTAACCATCAACGCTATCGGTACCAAACTGGCAGATGTAAAGATATTGTCAGCAACTCTGACTAACCCGGAAAATGAAAAATACTTCAATATCAACATCGAGGATACCGGAAGCGGTGAAAACCGTGCTATTCAACTGACTGTTGAACCAACCGAACATATACCCATCGGGCGAATCGGAGACAGAATAAACGTCAAAACCAATCTGGATGAAGCAAAAAACGTGGAAGTTTTTCTTACCGGAGAAGTACTGGGACCGATTGATGTCAATCCGCGATCACTGGTACTTCGAGCAACCGACGACGACACCCCGTTTACCGGTTCTATACGATTAACACCGGCTGATAATCTCCAGTTCAAGGTTCTGTCTGTCGAATGCCCGGATGACAATCTTGAAATTGCCGTGCTGCCATCTGAATCCGACAATTCGATTGTAATTGAAACATCCTATCCAAACGATGGTCAGACAACCCGATTTCGCTCCGAAATTGTAATCCGAACGGATGTACCCGAACAGCAGGAGTTTAATGTGCCGGTGTTTGTCCAGCAAACGCGACGCAGACCCGATCTTACACGACAAACGCGCTGAAACGACAACAGGATATCTTGCTGACAATTAACGATTCTGATATGGTGTCAGCTATGGAAAATCCGGCAAAAAAAAGACAGGCCGAAATAAACCGCCTTGTAGATGAATACCGCCAGCGGTGTCTGTGGTTTCTTGATGAGCATTACTATCCGGAAACACGTGACGATATTGTTAAAACAATGGATTATATTTGCCAGTATGGTGATACTGAAGCATTTCGAAGAGCAACGGAAATCAAATCATGGGTCTTACGGAATATCAAAAAACAATCTGCCAACTAATCGCATCAAACCGTATTCAAAACGGTGAAAGTTATATTGCAGGCGGCACAGCTCTGAATCTGGCCACTCAAAGCGGTCGCCTGTCACGCGATATTGATCTGTTCCATGACACTTCTGAAGCGCTTCGAAAATCATGGTCCGCCGACCGTCAGTTACTGGACCATGCCGGATATCAACTGGAAATAGTGCACGAACGACCCGCTTATGTGGAAGCTATCATCAGAAAAAGTACAAACTCCGTTCTGATGCAATGGACTCGCGATAGCGCGTTCCGATTTTTTCCGCTTGTGCAGAACGATCTGTTAGGACTGACCTTGCATCCGCTGGATCTTGCAACCAACAAAACCCTGGCTTTGGCAGGCCGACTGGAAGCTCGCGACTGGGTTGATATGATTTACTGTCATGGCCGCATTCAAAACCTGGGATATCTGATTTGGGCCGCCAGCGGCAAAGATCCGGGATTCAATCCGGCATCGCTTCTGGAACAGGCCGCCCGATCCGGACGCTATTCATCCTCTGAAATAGAAAATCTTGTGTTTCAAAATAAACAACCGGATGCCGCAGAGTTAGCCCGTAAATGGCATACATTGCTGAAAGAAGCTGAAACTGTCATTCGAATATTGCCAGCAGATAAATCCGGCGCTTGTATCATGGACACAGCAGGAAAATTGTATTCGGGATATCCGGATCAACTGAAACAGGATCTGGATACCAGTCAAATATACTTTCATCACGGTAGCATTCGGGGCGCATTCCCTGAGATCATAAAGTAGATCGCACACCTTTCAAACCCTCCCTCTACTTTCCAATATTTTGCAATGTATCAAATTTCCTGAAATCATGGTGACAGAAAGGTGCAGATATGGCTCAAATCGATAGAAAAAATTCAGACACCTCACCAGCGCCGGATAAAGCTATTCTGGAAAGCATTTCCGATGGAGTGTTTACGGTGGATGCCAAATGGCGAATCACCTTTTTTAATCGAGCCGCTGAAACAATTACCGGCGTATCCCGGACTGAAGCGCTGGGTCGGCATTGTTGCGATGTCTTCAGGTCCAGTCTTTGCGGAGAAAACTGCGCTCTGAAACAGACACTTGACACCGGAAAACCGGTAATCGGTCAATCGGCATGGATTATTGATGCGGACGGTAACCGTATTCCGATCAGTCTGTCAACGGCCGTTCTGCGTGACACTGACGGCTCGATCATCGGAGGCGCCGAAACATTTCGGGATCTGTCAGAAATCGAGGCGCTCCGACAGGAACTTGAAGAAAAATACCGCGCCGGGGATATGACCAGCAGAAGTCCTGTTATGCAACGCATTTTTGAGGTTCTGCCGGCAATTGCCGAAAGCCCCAGCACCGTGCTGATTCAAGGTGAAACCGGCACCGGAAAAGAACTTCTTGCACGAACCATTCATTCGCTCAGCCACCGCAACTCCGGACCGTTCGTGACCGTCAACTGCGGCGCAATACCGGATACATTACTGGAATCGGAACTTTTCGGTTATAAATCAGGCGCGTTTACCGGAGCTGTTCGCGATAAACCCGGGCGGTTTGCTCTGGCACGCG
>PWNJ01000069.1 GCA_003558985.1 candidate division CSSED10-310 bacterium | reverse complement strand
TGCCGGACCGCATGCAGGGGCGTTCGATGGTACCGTTACTTCGGGGAGAGAATCCGGCAGACTGGCGCGATGCGGTCTATTACCAGTATTACGAAGGCCCGGAACTTCCGGGCAGCTGGCATGCAGTAGCCCGCCATTACGGGATTCGTACCGACCGCTACACCCTTGCTCACTTTCCCGACCATGATGAATGGGAGCTGTTTGACCTGGAAGCGGACCCGGATCAATTGACCAGTGTCTATGGGAATGCGGAATATGCAGATGTCCAGGAATATTTAAAGCAAAGGCTCAGTGAGTTACAGGAGCAGTATGAAGATGATACCTGGCCTCACATTCATCCCGGCGACCCCTGGTATGAACATATCGATATTGAGATCAGCAGGTAGTTGGTAAAACAGTTTTAAGGATGTTTAGCGGTTTAGAAAAATGAGCTTTTCGGTGACTGACTGGAATGTTAAAGGGTAGAATGTACCCTCCTTGCAGAATTCTTTTTCAACGGCGGGGAATTACTGTCTGAATATTCAAACAATCATTTTTATTTCCGGTTTTTTTTCTCAAAAATGATATAATCCGTTTTATCTTTAGCCTTGCAGAGGAAAAAAAGTTCTTGATAAGAAATTTGGGTTAAAGCCAAACATTATCATAATCTTAGCTTAATAAATGGGATATCGGGATGTGTCATTAACAATGAAGGTTCAGCCTTTGAAACAATCAGAGAAATGAGCTGGCCAGATACGTATAAAATAGCTTTAGTTATACCATTTGTAATAATATGCCCTCTTCTGGTGTTTGCTCAATCTCAGATTTCTATTCCATATACAAATTTAATAATTCAGTTTGACGGAATGCCAGATGATGAAGCCTGGCAACTGGCAGAGCCATTTCCTTTGTATACCTATTACCCGGAAGATACCCGGCCACCTTCGGAGTATTCAGATATCCGGATTCTGTATAATGATAATTATCTATATATAGGAGCCCGCCTGTATGATTCGGATCCCTCCGGTATTCAATCAACCAGTTTTCAGCGAAACTTTGAGGATTTATCGAGTGATAAGTTTGGCATTATCCTGGATACGTTTAACAGTCAAGAATCAGCCATGGCTTTTTTCACAAATCCGGGTGGAGCCCGTTCCGACTTTCACATTACCAATGATGCTGAGGGCGGATCACCTTTTAACTACGACTGGAATACATTTTGGGATGTTGTAACTGTACAAAATGAAGATGGCTGGTTTGTTGAAATGAGAATACCTCTTAGCAGCCTACGGTTCCAGGAGCGTGAAGGCCAGGTTACCATGGGAGTAACGTTAATGCGATGGATTGCCCGTAAAAACGAATCAAACGTGTTTCCTGCCATTCCAAATAATTGGGGTTTCAATGGGCAATATAAACCCTCACAAACCCAGACTATTATCTTCGACAGGCTTGTTTACACACGCCCTCTGCACATTACGCCCTATATCCTTGGGGGATTTACTCAGGAACATCTGCTGCAGAGTAGCAACGGTGAAGAACTGAGCTATCTGCGGGACGATCAAATGAAATACGATGCCGGCGTCGATGTCAAATATGGTATGTCGAGTAATCTGACTCTTGATCTGACGGTTAATACGGACTTTGCGCAGGTCGAGGCCGATGATCAACAGGTGAATCTGACACGTTTTGCTCTTTTTTTGCCTGAAAAACGACAATTTTTCCAGGAGCGATCTGACCTTTTTGACGTCAATATGGGGGGTAGTAACCGGTTGTTTTACAGCCGCCGTATTGGCCTCCGCGAAGGTCAGCAGATCAGGATTCTCGGTGGTGCCCGGTTAACGGGCAGTGTAGGCAGTTGGGATGTTGGTCTTCTCAATATGCAAACAGCCAGAGAAGGAAGTATTCCATCTGAAAACTTTGGAGCCTTCCGGCTCAGACGAAATGTTCTCAATCCGAATTCATTCGTTGGATCCATGTTTTCAAGCCGCATTAGCGCCGACGGGACCAATAATTATTCGTTCGGTGTTGATGGTACCTTACATTTGTTCGGAGATGATTATCTATCGTTTCAATATGGGCAGGTGGTTGATTCCGAACTGGAGTACCCGGTTTTTGCATGGGATACATCCAGAATGCGTATTGACTGGCAAACTCGTCGTATCATAGGGTGGGGATATGGCTTTGGTATTTCAAGAAACGGGGTGTTATTTATTCCGGGTGCAGGTTTCGCCGGGCGGCTCAATTATACACGTTTTGGCCCTGAACTGAATTATGGCTGGCGTGGGAGTGAAACCTCACGATTTCAAAACCACCAGGTAGCTGTTGGTGGCAATATCTTCCTGGTTGACAATTCAGGTGACCTGGAATCGATAAATATGGGGCCGGAATGGACAGTTAACTGGAAATCTGGCAGCAGGTTGTCGGTTGAACTTACCTATAATTATGAAAATTTGGTGCAAACATTCTGGATTACCGGCGAAGTACCTATACCTGCAGATCAGTACAGATTTGTTGACTTGGAACTAAACTTTAACACTCCGGAAGGTGGCCTATACAGTGCAGAAGCTGAAGTTGTTGCCGGTCAGTTTTTTGATGGTTATCGGTTTACTGCAAGCATCTCGTCAAGGCTTTCATTTTCACGTCATTTCAACCTTCAGCCTTTGTATGAAATCAACCGCATTGAATTTCCAGATCGAAATCATGCATTCACCACCCATATAGGGAGGGTGCGGGCTGAATATTTTTTGAATAATCAATTTTCCATACGTTCTTTTATTCAGTATAGTAATGCCTCGGAGTTGATTCTTTCCAATATTCGTCTCAGATTCAACCCTCGTGAGGGAAATGATTTTTATATCCTATTTAACGAAAATTTAAATACAAACCGATTGGCCTACTCACCAGTACGGCCAGTGAGCCAATACCGGGCGATATTGATGAAATATAATTACACGTTTTGAAAAAGGTTGGCAAATAATTATGATGTGATGATGAACGATTTTTTGCACACAGCAGCAACCTATAAAATCCTGGCGATTCTTTTCTTGTTCACGCTGTTCGCAATTACTTAC
>PWNJ01000002.1 GCA_003558985.1 candidate division CSSED10-310 bacterium | reverse complement strand
CGGCCCGCGTCGATTACGGGCGCCGTCTTGGATATCGCGGCGTCTATCCGGCAAACCATTCCGAAAGGCCAAACCCATGAGCACACCTGATCGACCAACAACCGAACGCATTATTGAACGCGCTGTTCAGGAACTGAAAAAAGCTGTCAACGCGGCTGGCGGTTATCATTTGAGCGGGTGCGTGAAATGCGGTTTATGCGGTGAGACCTGTCACATATATCTGGCTGATCCTGAACCACAGAATCTTCCGGGTCATAAAGCATCTAAAGTGATACGTCATTTCAAGCGTTATTATACGTTGATGGGCAGAGTTGCTCCATCATGGATCGGCGCAAAAGATATCACTCTGGAAACACTGGACGAAATGGTCGAAGCTGTCTATGGTCGCTGCACCGGGTGCGGCCGATGCGGCGTTCACTGCTCAATCGGTATCGATATTGCCAGCGTCATACGAGCCGGCCGGAAAATTTTGGCCTCCGTTGAAAAGGTGCCGCCAAACCTTCAGGCAGTCGTCACCAACCAGTTGACCACAGGCAATCAGATGGCAATCAGTGTCGAAGAACTCAAGGAAACCGCGGCCTGGCTTGCCGAAGATCTTCAGATGGAAATGAACGATGAGTCCATCACAATCCCGGTTGATGAGTCCGGTAAACGTATTCTGTATCTGATCAATCCGCGTGAAGTGAAATTCTTTCCTTTATCGCTGATGGCAGCCGCCGGCATATTTCATGTCGCCGGTGAAAGCTGGACCCTTTCGAGTCGGTTTTACGACGTAACAAACTACGGCCTTTTTTCCGGTGATGACTCAGCGGCTGGCGATATTACCCGGCAGGTCATGGATGAAGCAAAACGACTTGGTGTACAGGAAGTCATACTGGGTGAATGCGGTCATGGATTTCGTTCATTTCGCTGGGAAGGCCCGAACTGGCTGAAATCCCCTTATCCGATACCTGTCCGCAGTATTCTTTTTCTTCTTCAGGAGTATCTTGATACCGGTCGCATTAAGGTTGATCCGACCAAAAACATCGATCGGGTCACGTTACATGATCCCTGCAATCTGGTTCGATGGGGCGGTGTTTTTGAGCCGCAACGGTCGATTTTGAAGAGGGTTGTCAGCGATTTTCGCGAGATGACTCCCAACCGGGAACATAATTACTGTTGCGGCGGAGGCGGCGGAATGCTGTCAATGAGCGAATACGGTGAACGTCGGGTTACCTCCGGCAAAACAAAAGCGGACCAGGTTCGGGCGACGGAAGCCAAAATCGTCGCCGCTCCCTGCCACAACTGTGCCGATCAGTTTCTGGAACTATCGAAAAAATACAAGCTTGGTATTGAGGTTCAGAGTATTGCGGAACTGGTTTTTAATTCGCTAGGGCTTAGGGCTGAAGACTAAAGGCGTAAGGGGTGCCGTTTGTTGATTTGTGATTGTTTGTGATGGAACCCGGCAAATGTTATAATAGGTAATGATTTGAACATGATTCAACATGGGGGTGACCATGAAATATATCAAGCATTACTTTATATACTCCATGTATCTTATTGTATTATTTATATTTACGTCAGTTGTAACAGCAAACGATATTTTTGTACCGGCGGATTATGCGACGATTCAGGAGGCGATTGATGCGTCTGTTGACGGCGATACAATTGTCGTTGCTGACGGTGTATGGAGCGGCCCCGGTAACAGAGCATTGCTCATTTCCGGCAAATCCGTAACGCTGCGTTCCGAATCCGGTAATCCCGAAACCTGCATTATTGATGGTGAACTGGAAGCCTGGGGAATAGACATTATTGATGAAACCGATCAACCCTCGTTTATTGACGGGTTTACTTTCAAAAACTGCATAAAAACGTATATGAATGCCATACGTGATGGCGCCGCCATATACATTGAAAACGCATCACCCATCATTACCAATTGTCGATTTATAGATTGCTTATCATACAGTTATCCTCAGCATCCCGGCCCCGATACTCCCGGACCTTATGGGTTTGGCGGCGCTATTGCAATTAATGGGCTCTCCTCCGCCCAAATAACCGATTGTTATTTTGAAAACTGTCGTGCCGGTGAAGGGGGCGGCGCAATATGGGTTCACGCCGAAAACGGGCGGCAAGACATTGATCACGTTCTAATAGCTCGATGTACTTTTGTTGACAATTCCACTGCTGCAAACGGCGGAGCGATTTCAGTATTCAGAAGCACAGCAGATATTGTCCAGTGCGTTTTCATGAATAACCATGCATTATCAGCTTATGGTGGCGCTATTAATTTCCTGGAATCTGACGGTAATATCAAAAACTGTGTATTTGAATCCAATCAGGCATTTTATGGCGGCGCAGTAGCCAGCAATAATAGCCAGCCGATAATTGGTGGTCAGAGTATTTATTCCAATCTGTTTGATCGCAACAGAGCTCCAATGGCGGCCAACCTGTATGTAACTGAAGCGTCCGAAGCAATCAATGCCAGACATAATTTGTTCACCGCTGTACCAGATTCCACCTACTCGGTCAGGCCTTCCAACTGGATTGATTTGACGGGATCCAGTTCCACCGTTGAGCCGATCACGTCTGATGTATATGTGTCGCCGACTGGTGATGATGCTTATGACGGTTTGACACCGGAAACAGCGTTTCGCACGACACATTATGCTTTGAGCAGAATTCAGCCGTCGGCTTCTAACCCTTTGACCATTCACCTGGCAGAAGGAGTCTATTCACGGGATACAACCGGTGAAATGTTCCCGGTGCCTTTGATCAGTCATGTGACCCTCAAAGGGGCTTCCAGATACACCACCATTTTAAATGGCGGCGGTTACGGCAAAAACCTTGTTTACGGTCATGGCGAAGTAGCCACAGCTCTGCGTCATGCAACGCTGGAGGAAGGCAACGGTGAACTTGGAGGCGCGGTTCATGCGACGGATTGTCAACTGGAGCTTACTGATCTGATTATCAGAAACAATATTTCCCGTGGTGGAGGTGGACTATATCTGTTTGATTCGCAAACGCTGGTTGAAAGAAGCAGAGTGTCGGATAACAGAGTATATTACAATGGTCTGTATCCGGGTGTTTATTCAGCTCAGGGTCGGCTTTTCATGAAAGATTCCGTTATTGCTCGTAACGGCGTTGAATGGGGTCAGCACCCTGATTCCGGAACCGGTGTCTTTCTTCGTGGAGATGCCCTGTTGATTCGATGTCTGATTGAAGAAAACGGGCATCAATACAGCAGTCATGGCTCCGGAGTTACTAGTCATCTTGCCGACTTGCAGATGGTTGACTGCATCGTGCGATATAACCGCGGTTCCAAAGGCGCAGGCTTGAGTGTTATCGGTTCTTTTGATCTGCTGAATTGTCTGTTTCTGGACAACCAGTCATCTGCTGACAGTCCGGCGCTATATGCCAGAAATGCAACCGGCCGGATTCGGCATTCCACGTTTGCCGGCAATTATGGCGCGGCTTCCGATTCAGCAGCGTTCGACCTGGAAAACAGCGCTATCGACATTACTGATTCAATTATCTGGAATCAAACGAATACCGAGTTGCATTTGGACAGCGATTCTGCTGTCTCAATGACATATTCAGCAATTCGCAACGGATTTTCAGGCACAGGCAATATTTCGAATAACCCCAGGTTTTACAGCGGTCCGATGTCCAACTATTATCTGGAAGACGGCAGTTCGGGAGGCGTCAGCAGTCCCTGTATCGATGCCGGAAGCGATTATGCCGATCAACTGGTGTACACCGGTGAATGGGGTGTTATAAATATGGCGGAACGAACCGCCACATCAAACTGGACACCGGATACCGGAATTGTTGATATGGGATATCACTGGGATCATTCCGTATATACGGGTGTCAAACTGGATTTGTCCCGGAGTATTTACAGTCCCGGTGATATTTTTCATCTGAATGCGCTTGTCCTGAGCAATAGCGGCGCCACCTGGTTTAACAGCCGTATTTTCGTTATCCTTGAAGTATATGGCCATTTCTGGTTCGCACCGTCATGGATTGACATGGATAACGGGATTGATTTTTACAGTATGGATGTGCCGGGACAGAATTTCTCCCATGTGATTAATGTTATTCCTCCATTCGCATGGCCGCATGTGGATCATGATGCCGACAATCTGTTTCTGTACGGAGCAATAACTGATACCGATATCACAACGATTCTGGGTAATCTGGATATGGTGGACTTCGGGTACCGTCAATAAGACCCTGTCCGAAAATACGAGCACCGGAATCCGGTTTAAATCCTCAGTATCAGTTTCAGATTGTAGCCGATTTGCTGAGCACGACAAGCATTAGCACTTTTCGAATAGCATTAGACAGAGTAAGTGGAGTTTCCGGGTATCTTTTTATCGGATATACCCAAGCTGTTGCAGTTTATCAATGATTCTGTCCGGAAACTCGTAATGTTCACGTCTTGATTTCTCATCATTAATCATTTCTTCAAGGACGCAATATAACGGATCATCGTGCGGATTTTGCAAAACTTCCGGATTTATCTCAGCAGGATCACTGATCAAATCAAAACGAAAATGGCCGTGTTCATCTTTACGAATAAATTTTCTGTTGTTTTGAATTGCTGCTCGCCAAAAGGGTTCCGGACTTCGAAGATTCCTGAGCATACTGAAAATGATCCTTGAATTGTCAATTTCCCCACTCAGCAGATTGATTCCATCATTCTGCATGACAGGTGTACGGTCCAGCATTCCCAACAAAGTTTTATATACATCAACTTGAGACACAGTTTGAGGGTGCAATTGAGTTTTGTTACTGGCCGGCAACCGAGTAATCAACCATGGAACATGAATTGTTTCCTGGTAGAGATCAATTCCGTGTCCCAGGGACTGATGTTCCATAAATGCCTCACCATGATCTGATATCAAGACAAAGACGAATTCTTCACCTGAATAGCGAGTCATGAGTTTTCGTATCAATGAGTTTATCATTGAGTCAACATATCGGATTTCGCCCATGTATTGTGATTTAAGATAATCCAGTTCGGGTTGTGTTGGCGCAGGTTCTTTTCCATCCTGATATGTGTTAAACACTTTTGTAGTATGTCCATGCATGATATCTGATCGCAACGCGCTAAGATCATTATCACTTCTGAACATTTTGTTGTATGGCTCCGGTGGTACAAACCTGTCATGAGGGTCCATGCATAGCACAAACAGGAAGAAGGGGGAACGTTGTGGCTCCGGCAAAAGTTCGGATATTGTTTGATATACCTGATAGGTGCTGTTTGTAGTCCCGTAAATCATATTTGATGAATCATACACATCAAATCCACGGTCATATTCGGAAACAGGAGTCACCAGATGATTACTCGATACACCTATTGTGTGATAGCCGATATTGGCCAATTCATCGACTAACAGATAATAATCAAACTGATATTCTGAAAACGGCGCTCCCAACAGTTTGGATTTATGTGGATACAATCCGGTCATCATTGCATTTATTGAAGGTTTGGTCCATGAACTGGCAGCAATTGCTGAAGTAAATACATGGCTTTTACGTGCCAGATCATCAATAAACGGCGAAACAGATTCGGGCATGCCATAACAACCCAGATAATCTGCACGTAATGTATCCGGTATAAAGAACACTATATTGGGCAGGTTGTTATCCGCAAGTTTCGGATAAACTACAGGTGATCCGATAAACAAAAAGTCTTCATTATCGTGAGAATTGGAAAGTGTTTTCATGAAATTAAAACTGATTGATATCTCACCCGTTTCAAAACTTGACATATCTACTTCAAACGAATGCCACCTTGCCTCTGTCACAGGTGTTCCGATAATATCCAAACTGATTGTTTTCTTTGCGTTTCCCGGTTGATCAATGACAAGCTCCATGGGTAAGCTTGCCCGGTCTTTGTGTGTTGCAAATGCATAAAACAGCAAGCTGTGTGGTTCGGTAACATATACGGTTTTTTTCCATGTATTTCCTGCTGGTATTATTTTGCCCGGCTTGAGTCGGTGTGATGCATCAATACGATAGTATTGCTCCAAAATACTGAATGCGGACATTGTCCTGATGCTATTCAATCCAGAAACTGTGCATTCAAACAACGGCAATAAATTACCAATCGGAACCAGTCTTGTCGGTAAAGCTGTTTTGGGTGTGTGATGATGATTACATCCTATATACAGTACTAGCAGTAATAATAACCAAACAATTCTGAAAAGTTTTCGTAAAAGCATAACGACTCTCTACATCAACGCCAGACTGACCGCCATCACAACCATGCCTGCCATAAGGCCGATCAGACTATCATGCCCTTTACCGTATGCCCGGCTGGTTGGCAACAGTTCATCCAGACTGATATACACCATTATACCTGCAACTCCGGCGAACATCAGGCCCAGATACTGAGCTGGTATGATGTCTTCTCCGCTTCCAACAATCAATCGCAAAATACCATAAGCAATTAAAGCGCCCAGCGGTTCAGCCAGACCGCTTAGAAACGAGTAAACAAACGCTTTTCGACGTTTACCGGTGGCATAATATATCGGAACTGAAACACTGATACCTTCCGGAATATTGTGCAATGCGATCGCGATGGCAATGGCTACTCCAAGCGCCGGATCGTGCAGAGCGGCCAGGAACGTGACCAGACCTTCCGGAAAATTGTGTATTGCAATTGCCAGAGCAGTAAACACACCCGTGCGCATCAGTTGTTTTTCATCGTTAGTACCAGTGGAACCGGTTGAGTTCTTTTTCAAATCAGTTCGTTCCGACTCCGATGGCAAATCATGCGGATTTTCTGCGGATGGTATTAACGCATCAATAATCGCAATAAAAGCTATTCCTCCAAAAAACGCGCCGATGTTAGCCCATTCGCCCAAATTCGGACCGAAGGATTCAGTAAATGCTTCAAGACCCTCGTGAAATATTTCAACAAAAGAAATATACAGCATCACACCGGCTGAAAATCCGGTTGACACTGATAAAAACCGATAGTTTGTTTTTTTTGCAAAAAATGCAATGAAACTTCCAATACCGGTTGACAAACCTGCAAACACTGTCAAACCAAAAGCAAACCAGAACCCTTCCATCACTGACATCCTCCATTAAACTCATTTATTATACGGAGCAATCGTTTACGTGTCTACTTTTGCATTCCAAATCAAGGCAAGCGGCCACAGATCAGCCGATAATGCGGGTGATACAGGCGTCGGTATATATCGGAATGATGAACCGGATAGCATTGCTTCAAATCATATTCAGTCAGAAAAGCATCTACTGTAGCGTTATTCATATCAAATGGCGCTTCGATAATAATCGACCGAAACACCGTAATCAGATCCATAAACGTCTTTCTGTCGCCCGATTGGAAGTTTTGAGTGAAACGTTTGCAGGTTTCGGTTATTTGATCCGGTGTCACACCCATGCGAACAGCCGGAGCCAGATTTAAGCGGAAAACGGGCTGACCCACTGTTATCGGTTCATACAGCGGAAGCACCTTAGAAGCAGGATTTATCTCGGACATTTCTTGTGCCAGACAGTTATTGAAACTGTTCCAATCAGACACCAGGTGTCCCAAACCAAAATAAGACTGATACATCAGCTTGAAATAATCAGCCGGTTCGGATTTGGGCCGACGGTTTAACTCCATTAACAACCGAAATTTCAACGTTGTTCGGGTTCGATCGGAACACTCAGACATGGTTACTCCGGCGATCACTTGTGCCGATGTAATACCGACCGTAAACAAACCACAACAACAATAATGCCAGGGTTTGAAAAGACAGTCCAAAATGTCCCAGGTGTGTGTTATGCCAAAACGTATTCATCGGAAATGATGGAATCGCAATCAAAATCCAGGCGGCGATCATGACCAAACCGGATCGACGCAACGGCCGGTTCAGAAGCTGAACAGCCATCGGAACACTGAATACAATCAGCAAAACGAAATGATGATCCCATGTCAACGGTGAGATAATGACGGATGTCAGAGCCAACCATCCGATATCCGTCCAGATTTGGTCAAACGACAAACTTTGTTTAAGACGTTTAAAAAGGAATAACGCCGTTATCACAATAATCAGCAAAACCGACAGGCGCGCTATCAGAGGAGCGGCATTCGGCATATTGATGAGAGCTGGATTCCACCGTGAACTTGTAAACAGTCGCATGATCAGCCCCTGAATGGATCGGTTTGGTGGGGCATTGATCAGAATCGGCGGGAATTGAGTGGCTTTCATCGCAAAAGATGGCAACACTTCATGAGTATAATACATAAAGGTATCCCAGCCGATCAGAATTCCTGTCAAAAGGGAACCAACAGTGAACGTGACAATTGTCGCCGAAGCCGCCTTGAACCGTTTTATAATGAAAAAATATGGCACTATTAGCAGCGGTTGAGGTTTAATCATTGCTAGTATGCCAAGACAAAATCCTGCGGCATAATCCTTTCGAATATCAAGCGCTACAATACACAAAGTCAGCAACAACAGAATCTGCGTATTTGTCTGACCATTGATGAAATTGGATGTCAGACCGGCCATCAGCGAAGGAAAAATAATTATGGATATCCCGGGCAAGTATCGCCCGTAATGATATTTACCGGACTGAGTGAAATGCTTTAGAGCAGTATTGTAAAGCATGTAAAGTGACAGCAAAAATGTCAGCATTGACAATACATACCAGAGCCACTGTACTGTGTTAAACGGCAGTGTAGCCAGAGGCATGAAACCAATAGCAACAATTGGAAAGTAAATATAAGGATAATAGACGTCACCCAGTTGCTGCTGACGGACAACAGTCATCTGATTGCCGGGGTCATAGATATTTCGTCCCTCAATCGCAAGATGCCCTGCAACATAGTATGATTTCAAGTCAAGCGCCTGCTCATGCGACAGTTGATAAACCGGAATAACTATCGTTATGACTGCAAGAATTGTTATGGAAATAATGCCAGAATATGTGCTCCAGAATTTCATATCGCAAGCATACATTGAAATTCGCTGAAGGAAAACAATAATTCCGGGACTTGCAGGCAAGCTCCGTTTTGTATAGATTACCCAGCGGCATTAGCCGACCGGCAGTAATTTTAACCGCCCTGAAACTCAGATTCCACTGTATAGAAAGGAAACCGACATGAGCAAGCCTTCGAAACAATCACTTCTGGACAAAATAACCGCAGCCTGCAAACGACGCGGATTTATATTTCCATCGTCAGAAATTTACGGCGGCATCAACGGATTCTGGGATTTCGGCCCCGCCGGCGCTCAATTGAAACGAAATGTCAGGGATTTATGGTGGGATACACTTGTCGGAAACGGCCATACAGGTCCGGATAACGAAAAATTCGATATTGTCGGGTTGGATGCAGCCATTATCATGAATAATAAAGTATGGGAAGCTTCCGGACATACCACGTCTTTTTCCGATCCAATGGTGGACTGCAGAAAATGCAAACAACGATTTCGTGCTGATATGCTGCCTGAAACGAAATGCACCGAAGGTGGCGAGCACGATTATACCGACGTTCGCGATTTCAATCTGATGTTCAAAACCCACGTCGGCCCGGTTCAGGATGATGATTCAACTGCATATTTAAGGCCAGAGACCGCTCAGGCTATTTTTGTCCAGTTTCAAAATGTCCTGACCGTAAGCCGCACAAAGGTTCCGTTCGGAATCGCTCAAATGGGAAAAGCATTCAGAAATGAAATCAACCCGCGCAACTATATTTTTCGATCTCGCGAGTTTGAACAAATGGAACTTGAGTTTTTTGTCAAACCAGGAACCGAAGATAGCTGGCTTCACTGGTGGCTCAATAAACGAATGGAATGGTATGTCGCTCTGGGAATAAAACCGGACAATCTGTCCATCGAATGGCATCCGCAGGATAAACTGGCTCACTATGCTAAAGCATGCGCGGATATCATGTATGCTTTTCCATTTGGAGTTCAGGAATTGGAAGGAATCGCATCCAGAACCGATTTCGATCTGAAAGCTCACGCTGAACATTCAGGAAAAATTTCACCATACTTCGATACCGAAACCAATCAGAAATACTATCCATATGTTGTGGAACCGTCCGCCGGACTGGATCGAACCATCCTTGCTATTCTTTGTGACGCCTACTGTGAAGAATCTCTGACCAACGCTAAAGGCCAAACCGAAACTCGCACCGTGTTCCGTTTCCACCCGAAAGTTGCTCCGGTAACGGTTGCTGTGTTTCCACTGCTGCGAAACCGACCCGAACTGATTGAAAAAGCCGAACAGGTATTCGCCGATTTAAGACCACATTTCCGGGTTCAGTGGGATGACCGCGGAAATATCGGAAAACGATACCGCTATCAGGATGAACTGGGTACACCCTATTGCGTGACAATTGACTTCGATACGATCGGCGCTGGCGAAACACCGGACAATGCCAATACCGTGACAGTTCGCGACCGCGACACTATGGAACAGGTCCGCATTCCGGTTCCGGAAGTCACATCTTACTTAAAGCAATGCATGAATATATAAATGATAATCAACTATGAATAAACAATATTTGACTGATTTAAAATGCAACACATGCGGGCAGACTTATGATATAAATGGTTCCATTCAATCACTGTGTCCAACGTGTCCTCCACTGCATGCAACCCTGGAATGCGTGTTTGATTACTCCGCTGTGAAAGAAGCTTTTAAGGCGAATCCGCTTTCGAAACGTCGTGATATGTCCATATTCCGCTATATGGAGCTGCTGCCGGTTCTGAATCCGGATGCGCATATTCCGCTTCAAATCGGTTGGTCGCCGCTGTATGCATCGGCAACGGGAGCAGAAAAATTGGGTTTAAAACACCTTCTGATCAAGGACGACAGTCATAATCCGACGGCTTCCTATAAAGATCGTGCTTCAGCAATGGCGGTTGCGCGCGCCGCTGAATTGGGCTTTTCGGCTATCTGCACCGCTTCAACCGGAAATGCGGCCGCGTCTCTTGCCGCATGTTCAAGAGCAGTTCATTTTCCGTGTGTTGTGTTTGTTCCAGAAAAAACTCCCACTGCCAAACTGATACAAATGCTGGCCTATGGAGCGATAGTGTTTCGTGTTGAAGGAACCTATGACGATGCGTTCGAAATATCCATTCGGGCATGTGAAACATTTGACTGGATGAACAGAAGCGCCGGTTACAACCCGTATCTTGTTGAAGGCAAGAAAACCGGCGCATGGGAACTGGCGGAACAAACCGGCTTCAATCTGCCGGACACCGTTTTCGTATCCGTTGGTGATGGATCTATTATCAGCGGTCTTTGCAAAGGGTTTCAGGAACTGGCTGAGCTTGGATATGTTAAGCATATTCCGCGGGTAATTGGTGTTCAGGCGACTGGAGCCAACACGCTGGTTCGTGCCTGGAACCGCTTTGTTGAAACAGGCGCGCTGGACATAGATACGACGATTCAGCCGTCAACCATTGCCGATTCAATCAGTGTCGGTATTCCGCGGGAAGGCATTCGAGCGCTCCGTATGGTCAAAGCTGCGAACGGTTTTATGATGGCTGTCAGCGACGAAGAAATCCTGACAGCGATGCGACGCCTGCCGCTTGAAACGGCTGTGATGGGTGAACCTGCCGCTGCCGCGGCATACGCTGGTCTGATCAAAGGCAGCCAAATGAATATGATCGATAAAAACTCAACAGCCGCGGTTTTTGTGACCGGTAGCGGTCTGAAAGATTCAGTGGCCGCCGAAAACGCATGGCGTTCTTCCCCGCTGAATGCCATCAAACCAGGCCCGAATGTTTTCAACATGATTACCCGTATCCTCAAAGACACAAAAATCCAATAACTCTCCCTGCCCCTTCCCCTTCCCACTTACCAACGGATATATAACGAAATACTCTTTCGAAGACGTTCTATTTATAATGTTCTGATACCGATTCTTACTGCAGGTATTGTCCCGATGACTTATTAAGCATCAGAGCGGCCAGGGCATAATTCAGCTCTTCCATCACCAGACGCTGTTTAATGGATGTCAGATTCTTTCCGGCGGTTTGCAGATCCAGACTGGTTGCCATGCCAACCTCATAT
>PWNJ01000159.1 GCA_003558985.1 candidate division CSSED10-310 bacterium | reverse complement strand
GCGGATATTTGGAAGAGAACATTTACACAGATTCTCAACAAAGGAATCGTGCTTGAGCATTGGGGAAATAAAGCATATTGGGTTGTTCAGGAACCTGTTTACCAGAATTTCTTAAACAGATACAATCTTAACGGAATGGGATTTAACGAAAAATATAATACCGTGTTTTTCATTTATGATATCGAGACCGTTGGCAATAACTGCTCACTGGTTTCTACCAGAATAGAATCATCTTCTACAGATGAACTGTTTAATGCATTTAGGAAAAATCCAGATATTCCAGACAAAGACAAGTTCATTGAAAGACTTGTCGATAAAATTAAAGCTAAATTGCATATTAACATCGAAGTTGACTAAGGTTAGTTTGTAAAGCATACTCAAGAATATAGTATTCATCTGTGATTGGCCATTAAGTTTTTCGCACTTTTCGGAGTGGGCGTAAGTGTTTGTAAAAAAATGGCGGGGACGACGAGACTCGAACTCGCGACCTTCGGCGTGACAGGCCGACGTTCTAACCAATCTGAACTACGTCCCCGCTCAAAATAAAGCGAGCCAAACTGCATGGGCGGAACAGGGCTTGAACCTGCGACCCCCGGCTTGTAAGGCCGATGCTCTCCCAACTGAGCTATCCGCCCGGTTCTGAGCTTCCGCCCAAAAGCTTCACCTTTGTACAGCAAGCAATTTTAACTGTCAAGGAAAAATACACCGAAACGAGGCAGTAAAAATAACAAACAGAAAATTTTATCGAATCCATTGCCATAAGGATTGATAAATTGCTACATTTATAAACGGGGAGGTACTCTAATGAACATCAAAATGATCCAAAACAGCCTGAAAATTGGTGGTATGGATGCGTGGCTGATTACCGATTATCAAATGACAAATATGCCGGGCTTCAAGTTTCTGAAATGTGATCCGGAAGCTCACGCAAGTCGACGATGGTTCTATCTGATACCCAGCCAGGGAACTCCCGTTCGTATCGTTCATTCTGTTGAACCCAACGCATTACAACACCTGCAAGGTAAAACTGTGACTTACTTCGGCAGAATGTCAATGATTGATACATTAAAAAAACTGCTGAGTCCCGGGGATGCGGTCGCAATGGAATACTCACCAATGAATCGACTGCCATCCGTGTCGCGCGTGGATGCGGGCACTATCGAGCTGATTCGATCATTTGGTGTTGATATCATGTCATCAGCCAATCTTCTGCAGCAGTTTACAAGTCACTGGAACAACAAAGCGCTGGAATCACACCGCAAAGCTGCTTCTGTTCTGAGACAAACCGTGTCAGATGTCTGGCAATTGATAAAAAATCATTCGGACAAACAACCGCTTACCGAATACGATGTTCAGCAGTTCATTATCAAGCAAATTGAATCTGCCGGGTGTGTTACAGGAAATCCACCTATTGTTGCCGTTAATGATCATGCCGCCGACCCCCATTATTCGCCGTCAAAAAACAATTCAAAACCAATCAGACAAAATCAACTGGTTCTGATTGATCTTTGGTGCAAAACAACCGATGCCGATGCTGTCTACGCCGATATTACATGGACCGCCTGGACAGGCCCCAATGAACCCGATCCGCTTGTCAGTTCCATTTTCAATATTGTGCGGGATGCTCGTAACGCCGCGCTGGACGCTGTGCGCAACGCATTTGAAAACAATATACCGGTTACTGGAGCTGATCTGGACAGAGTTTGCAGAAACCATATCGCTGATGCTGGATATGGCGATTTCTTTGTGCATCGCACCGGCCATTCACTGGATAGCGATGTTCATGGCGCCGGCGCTAATCTGGATTCACTGGAATCAGAAGATGACCGGTTCATATTACCGGAAACCGGCTTCACAATCGAACCCGGAATATATTTGCCCGGCGAATTTGGTGTTCGGTCCGAAATCAATGTGGCCATACTAAAAGATCGGACAATCGAAGTGACCGCTCAACCAGTTCAGGAAATACTTGAAAGACTCAGGATTTAGTCAGGCAGGTCGCTCCAATTGTCATCGCCGCTCTGATCGCATCGCCAACTGCTATGGAGACCTGCCGATACAGACCGTTTTTAACATCACCGATAAAAAATAGACGACCGTCATTTGTGATACGGTCATCAGAAAGATGAAGCTCGACAGGCAGACACTCCAAAACCGGAGTTCTGCCGATTGCCGCAACAAGAATATCACAGTCTACCGTTTCGACCGAATCGGATGACAGGGTATCGCAGCTTAAGTCATCGCTGGAATTTGGTGTTGATACTGTGCGTCGAAAAGTTAACTGCAATCCGGTGCTTGTTTCGGCGATTTTAGACAGGTGTCGGCATGGTTTGCAGGTAAAACGGCGTTGTTGTTGCGAACGTTCCCAAAGCAGTGGAAGACATTTTGGTATGGTTGAGCGATAGAACAGAGTCACCTTGTGATGTTTTGACAAGTTGAACGAGTAATCAAACGCGGCATCACCGGAACCGATCACAACGATGGTTTTTGAAGGTGTCGGATTGATATCGGCAATGTCATAGACAACTCGTTGTTTGACGGATTGATTTTGAAAGAGTGTATCCTGAAGACGAACCGGTTGTGTGCCAGTAGCGACAATCAGGTATTTTGCGGTGTATGTATTGTTTTGTGCCTGAACCCGAAACATATCGTCAGGATTTTGAAGGCGTGATACCGATTGAACGGTATCGGATACTGCGTGCACATTGAATGCGTTTGCCTGATCAACAATTCGTTTGACAAGATCAGGGCCGCCGATGCCGTCAGGAAAACCGGGATAATTTTCAACACAGTCGGCGTTCCATAACAGACCGCCGGGACGACGTTTCTCAAGGACGATACAGTTGATATTGTATCGTTTCAATTGAATGGCGGCGGCCAGACCAGCCGGACCAGCGCCGATGATTACAACCGGATATACGGTTTTGAATAATGTTGTTTTAATTCTCATCCTGATCGGTTGCCTTATGTTATCCGGAAATAAAAATCCTCCAATAACCTATAGAATACTCTATAGATTGTTGGAGGATTGTCAATACAGCTATTCGGCCTCTTCTACTCTTCTTTTCGTCT
>PWNJ01000082.1 GCA_003558985.1 candidate division CSSED10-310 bacterium | reverse complement strand
GTAAACACTGTAGATAGAATTAGAAATCGGAGCTAACAAATTAAGATAGATTCCGCGCAGCCGGAATCTGATCGTCTGATTGAACAAGCCCGACCAGTATCTGACCATCATTTCGGGATATCCCCGAATTCTGACCAAACAGCTAAACGCATGTGTTAACGCCGAAAAGTGCCTCTGACGTTCAACTTGCCGTCCGCCAACCGACCTGCTACCATCACACAGAATTGCGGGAGCGTATTCATCTGGCTGACAGGATGATCATGACATGAGTGACAAAAAACTGTTCAACGACTATTTCAAAGAACTGCACGCCGTTGCCCGGCAGGGCGATGCGCGCGAAGAAAGCTTTTACGCCGCTCTATCGGGCATGCTGAAAAAGGTGGCCGATGCAACCGGCCGGAATCACATTCACGTCACAACACTACCCAAATCAACCGATGCCGGAAACCCCGATTTCCGTCTGTGGAACGGTCGCGACCGAATCGTGGGCTATATCGAAGCCAAAAAACCCACCGAAGAACGACTGGACCTAATCGAAGAGTCGGAACAACTCAAACGCTACCGCGCCACTTTTCCGAATCTTGTCCTGACCAACTTTTTTGAGTTCCGGCTGTATCGCAACGGCGAACGAATCCAGACCATTCTGGCCGCGCGCCCGTTCGTGCTGACTCGCCTGCAAACAAGCCCCGTTGTCGAAAAAGCCGACGATCTGCACGCGCTTCTGGAGCGTTTCTTTGATTTCTCGCTTCCGAAAACATTTACTGCCGAATCGCTTGCCGTTGAATTGGCCCGGCGCACCCGTTTCCTGCGCGACGTGGTCGGGCAGCAACTGGCCGATGAGACAGACTCGCCGGGTTTCCTGACAGGTTTTTTCGAGGCGTTTCAGACGTATCTGATCGGAACGCTGACACCGGAAGATTTCGCTGATCTGTTTGCGCAGACAATCACGTATGGTCTTTTCGCCGCCCGCACCCGCGCCGGAGACGATTTCAGCCGGCGAGCCGCATTTGACAGCGTTCCGCATACCATCGGCGTGCTGCGCGATCTGTTCCGTTTCATCTCGTTTGGCGATCTGTCGACGCAACTGGCATGGTGCGTGGATGACATTGCCGAAGCGCTTGCCGTGGCCGACACAGCCGGTATTCTGGACCGCTATTATCATGAGGGAAAAGGCAGCGATCCCATTGTCCACTTCTACGAAACGTTCCTTGCCTGTTACGATCCCGCTGAACGCGAACGGCGCGGCGTTTACTATACTCCGGAACCGGTCGTCAGCTATATCGTCCGCTCGCTTCACGGTATTCTGAAGACCGATTTCGATATGCGCGACGGTCTCGCCTCCGATGGAGTGACGCTGCTTGACCCGGCGGCAGGCACGATGACATTCATTGCCCGCGCCGCAGAACTGGCTGTCACCGAGTTCGAGACCAAATACGGCAAAGGTGGCCGCGCCGATTTCATTCGCCGTCATATTCTGCGGAATTTTTATGCGTTCGAACTGATGATGGCGCCGTATGCTGTCGGACATCTTAAAATGAGTTTTTTTCTTGAAGAGCTTGGTCACCGGCTTGCCGACAACGAGCGTGTTCCATTCTATCTGACCAACACGCTTGACAACGAAGAGCTGGAACAAAGCCATCTACCCGGTTTCTCGGCGCTGGCTGAGGAATCCCGTCTGGCCGGAGTCGTCAAGAAACAAACACCGATTCTTGTCATTCTGGGCAATCCGCCGTATTCCGGGCATTCCTCCAATACCGGAGATTGGATACGGGGACTGATCGAGGACTATAAACAAGTAGATGGCGAACCGCTTGGAGAAAGAAATCCAAAATATTTGCAGGATGATTATGTCAAGTTCCTGCGTTTTGCCCAGTGGAAGATTGAGCGGGCCGGACACGGCGTCATCGGCATGATCACCAATCACGGTTATCTTGACAATCCGACGTTTCGCGGCATGCGTCAGAGTCTGATGCAGACCTTCGATGATATCTATATCCTGGATTTACATGGCAATTCACTGAAAAAAGAAACGTGCCCGGACGGCAGCCCGGACAAGAATGTTTTTGATATTCGGGCGGGAGTCACCATTGCCTTTTTCATCAGACGGGGCGGCAAACCCAAATCAGACGCTGTTATGTATTATGCTGACATGTATGGCTCGCGTGAGAGCAAATATGAACGGTTAAATGCCCATAATCGGGCAAACACCGACTGGAGCGAACTGAAACCAGCGTCACCGTTTTACCTTTTCATTCCCAGAGACAGTACGGATGAAAAAACTTTCTATTCCTGGATTGGCATGACGGAGCTTTTTCCTGTCAACAGCACCGGGATTAAAACACACCGTGATCATTTTGTGCTGGATTTTGACCGGGATACCTTGTTACGTAGAATTGATCAGTTCAGGAATCCTGGTTTGACTGATGACTTTATAAGTTAGGCATACAAACTTGAAAGCAATCGCGACTGGAGTATGCCTAAACGACGAAAAGACATGCACGAGTTGGACGATTGGCAGCAATATACTGTTTCGTGCCTTTACCGACCTTTTGATATCCGGGCACTTTATTTCCATCCATATATGATAGATTTTCCACGTATGGAAGTCATGCAACATATGCTGGCCGGTGAGAATCTGGCTCTGGTCACAATGCGCCAGGTATCACTGAATGAACCCTACACACATGTGCTTACCACACGTGATATTGTTGACAACCGGGCGTTCGTCAGCAGCAAGGGAACAACCATTGCTTTCCCGCTCTACCTCTACCCGGCCGCCAACCGGCAGGATCTGTTTGCTCAGCATGACACGGTCGAACGTCGTCCGAACCTGCATTCGGGGCTTGTGTCTTCACTTGCTACTGCCTATGGCGCTGAACCGACACCGGAGGCCATTTTCCACTACATTTACGCGGTGCTATTTGCGCCGATCTATCGCACAAAATACGCCGAGTTTCTGAAGATGGATTTCCCCCGCATTCCGTTCACATCGGATGTGTCGTTTTTCGAATCCATGGGCGCTCTGGGAGCCCGGCTGGTTGCCCTGCATCTTCTGAAATCACCGGAACTGGATCCGCCGCGCTG
>PWNJ01000157.1 GCA_003558985.1 candidate division CSSED10-310 bacterium | reverse complement strand
TCGAACCATTCCCGCTTTGCATTGCCAAAGTATTCAATCATAACCCAGTCATCTGCTCCACAGATAACCCCGCAGATCGCAAGCGCGATGATGTCGATCAGCTTGTGCCGAATACCATCTGCAAAGCGCTCTTTGAGTTGGTTTACGTGTATCTGTAATTGTTGAAAAGTGTGTAATCAAGTCAGCCATTCTACTCCTTTTTGACTTGATCCTAGCCACTTTCCAAAAAATTTTCGCGGGTCATTTGTCATGAATTTGTTAGGACTTTTGAATCCACTTTTTGTTGGTTTTTTCTCATTTTATTCCCATTTTTTTGACTTTGCGATTGCCCTGTTTGTGCTGATGTCATGAGATAAAAAATTCAAAAATTTAATGTAAAATATAGGTACAGGGGGAACCCTGTGATTAATCCTTCATGCTGCCTTGTTGCAGTACCTGCAACAACCCTTTGATATACTGACAAAAATAGTCGTAAAGGCAAAGCCATGACAAAGTCAGAAACCAAAGCACAACGTCTCCTACAAATTGAGGCGTTATTACTCGCCCATCCAGAGGGACTATCACAATCCGATATAGCACGCAGGCTCGGTGTGAACAGATCGACAATCCACCGTTACCTCCCCGACCTTACCCAACATACCCCCATTTTTGAAGAAGACGGTCGGTTGTTCATCAATCGAGAAGCTTACCTCATAAACCTAAAGCTAAACATACACGAAGCCCTTTCACTACATTTAGCCATCCGTTTACTGACCAATCGGATTGAGAGGCATAACCCACATTCTGCATCTCTCCTCCGAAAACTGGCCCATACCATAGAAGCTCTGAGCCCCCAAATCAGCCAGCACATCACCCTATCTGCTGATGTTGTTGACGATCCTCTCCGGTTCAAAGACCCCCATTACATTTCTGTTCTGGAGACCCTTGCTTTGGCATGGGCTGAGGGCCGCAAAGTGAAAGTTTGGCATCGTAACATGAAAACCAGCAAAGTTCATGAATACCTGTTCTCGGTACACTTTATCGAACCCTATGCAGTTGGATATTCAATCCATACGATTGGCTTCAGAGAGCCACCAGGTGACATAAGAACATTCAATATTGCCCGAATTGAACATTTAGAGCTCACCAAAGACTATTATCATATTCCTGACGATTTCAATCCTTCCGAATTGTTAAAATCAGCATGGGGCATCTGGTACACAGACAGTGAACCTCAGGAAGTATTACTAAAGTTTTCACCTCAAGTATCCACGCGAGTACTGGAAACACAATGGCATCACACACAGGAAACACAAATCGATCCTGATGGGTTTTTACATTGGCGCGCCAAGGTTGCCGAGCCTCAGGAGATGATCCCATGGATACGTGGATGGGGATCGGATTGCGAGGTCATTTCACCCCCACTCCTCCGCAACAAACTGATTAATGAATCCGTCAGGTTGCAGGAAATATATCTTCAGACGAAAAAGCCACCTATGATGGAGCTGTGGGCGAAATTCCATAATGAGGATAAAGCGGATTGGCATCCATTGCTCTGGCACATGCTTGACACTGCAGCCGTAACAAAACACCTCTGGGAAGACTGTCTATCAACAGCATTCAAAACCCAACTGGCTTTATCATTTCAGTTGTCTATCGAAGAAATGGGAAAACTGCTCATGTTTTGGGTTGCCCTTCATGACATTGGCAAAGCCAGCCCAGATTTTCAAAAAAAGAATACAGTCCGCCGGCAAGTTCTGGAATCCCTTGGGTTTGACTTTCCAGAATCAAAATTCAAAATTGACGGTTTTCATGGCACAGCTACAACTCTGATGCTAAGACGTATCTTTTTCAATGAAAACCCAGAAATGCCCCGTAGATTTCGGATCGATTTAGCCAACACATTAGGCGGACATCATGGTGAGTTCCCCAACAATGACCTGCTGATAAAAAAGGGGCTTGAAAAATTTCACGTGGGGGAAGCTCTCTGGCAGGATACGCAAAGAACCTTATACTCAATACTATCCGATCTCTTTGACGTAAAACGCCCCACATCCTATCCAGAGGGGTATGCACAGACCAATCCCTTTTTCATGCTGCTGGCCGGACTGACCACAACATCAGACTGGATCGCATCAAATGAACGTTTCTTTCCCTTCCTCCACGCTGACCTTATGCCAACCGATTATTTGACCATCGCAGAAAAACAAGCCCAACAAGCTCTCAAAACCTTAGGTTGGTATGGTTGGAAATCTAAAGGCCAGCCAGCTACGTTTAAGGAGATTTTCACAGGTTTTACGCCTAATGCATTGCAAGAAGCGGTCATTGAGAAAGTACCAGAACTTGTCCCACCATTTTTAGCAATCATTGAAGCGCCAACCGGGTCAGGTAAAACAGAAGCCGCCCTTTACATTGCAGACACGATTCTACAAAGAGACCAAAAGGCTGGCATTTACATTGCCATGCCAACGCAAGCAACCAGTAATCAGATGTTCTCCCGAACTGCAAAATTTCTTTCCAAACGCTATGAACAGGATGAGCTCAACCTGCACCTTGTTCATGGCGCTGCTTTATTGAACAGTCAGGATGAAAAACTCAAGCCAAATGGCATCTGGGGTGATGAAAACCCTCAAGTCTCCAATATTCAAAGCCATGCTTGGTTTCTACCAAGAAAACGTACACTATTAGCACCTTTTGGTGTAGGAACAGTTGACCAAACCTTCTTAAGTGTACTGAAATCAAGGCATTTTTTCTTGCGGTTGTTTGGTCTCAGCCATAAAATCCTCATCTTTGACGAAGTGCATGCCTATGATGTCTATATGACAGAGATTTTCAAGACTTTGCTTCATTGGTTGAACGCGGTAGGGACTTCAGTCATCATCCTATCTGCAACATTGCCTCTCCAAACTCGCCAAGAACTCATGCAGGCTTATGGTGTAAGTGAAGTTGTCAAAGAAAAAGTTGATTTTCCCCGCCTTTCATCCGTTTCAGAGGGACAACCACAGGTAATCAGTGCTGGTAAATTCTCATCAAGAAGGATCCAGCTTGGCTGGATTGAAAAAGACATCAACACCATCACCCAAACACTAAAAAACAAACTATCTG
>PWNJ01000003.1 GCA_003558985.1 candidate division CSSED10-310 bacterium | reverse complement strand
GTACCCAGACAATGGACACCGCCACAAACGCCGAATAACTGATCACACCCCATAAAAGTATCAGCACAATAACTTTATGAGGCAGCGTCATTCCGCGTCCTTCATGGTAATTCCGGATATATTCACCGCAAATCCGGTTGGTCAGCAGCCAGATGTAAAACCGTTGTGAGCTTTTTGCAAAGCACCAGGCCGCCAGGAGCAGAAACGGTGTTGTCGGCAAAATCGGCAGAAAGACTCCGATAAACCCAAGCCCGACACTTGTCAATCCGGCAATAATCAACAGGATCCGTTTCATACTAATCGTTTTTAAACCCACTCATATAATTTACACCGATTGCTGCTTATAAGCAGCGTTCAAGGTTCAAAGTTACAGGTTCAAGGTTTAAAGTTCAAGGTTCAGTAGCCAGAAGCCCTGCGCCCTAAAACCGATACACCAGTCCTATATTTATTACCGGATAGAAGCGAAGTTTTCTCAAATCATCACGAAGGTCATCAAGTTCTTTATCCAGATCACGTTGCAGCGCTTGCTGAAATCTGGGATCGGACGCTGTCGCCTCCGCAAATACCCGGGGTGTTCCATGGTACATAACACCGAAATCCATTGCAAAAACCACGGGGCCTCCGCGTTTGACCATATTACCGTATCCCAGACCAAAATATGGATTCACGTTGTTAAAGCGGATACCACCAGTAAACGAATCCACAAAGTAATCTTCATCATCCAGAGCCAACTCAAATCCTGGTTCTGCTTCGATAGACCCCTTGTTATTGCAAAAAAACAGACCTGCTGAGAGCCGAAAATTATTACGAAACAGATGCCAGTCACCCAACACCGAGATTGATCGTAATCCGAGTTTACCGCTGATTACTTTGCCGAAATCATCTTCTTCAAAATCCGAGGAGTACACGAAATACGAAAAACCCGCCCGAATATTGTAAAGTTCACTCAACCCAACGGCGAACTCAGCGCCTGATCCCATTGTGCCAGCTTTTAATGAAACACCGTAGCGGGCACCGTATTCCTCAGGATGTTCACTAAATTCTGAACTATTCACACGATAGGTTTTCAGACCACCCTCATCTGTTTTTGCAGGTTCTCCAAGGGGGTCATCAATCTGATCATCAGACAGTTCAATATCTTTCGGATCCGGAACTGTCGTCTCTGGCAAAGAAACATCCGGCAACTCCACATCTTTTGCTTTCACACATAAGCAAATACAGGCCAAAACAACGCACAGCGCTATTCCCGATATTCTTCGCTGAATAATCAACCCGCCCATCGTTACACCTCCTGATTATTGTAATATCCCTTAAATAACTGACTGGCCTGCAAATAGCAGACAAAAATCAAAGTTCATTCAATTATTCATCACAACTTAATTAAACCACGATGAATTTAATTCTGTAAAGGTATTTTTTCTGGCAAGATTCAATAAATGAAGCGCCAGCTTTAATTTTACATCAAATAGTTTTATCATACGCGGTGTGAACTTTTTGCTATCCACCATAAACTCTGGAAACACAAAGGATATATAACAATGAGACCTAAACTGACTTTTCTGGACGACAGTCAAAAACGTCGTGTTGTAGATGAGGCCAAAACCATACTCTGCGATATGGGAATGGAAATACGCAATCGGGATGCGCTTAAATTGCTGGCTGATCATGGCTGTTGCGCAGACTTTTCAAAACTGCATGTTCATTTTGCCGACACTGTGATTGATAAAGCGTTAGCAACTGTTCCGGATGCATTCAAAATGTACGATATTTTTGGTAATGAGACGCATCACTTTCATGACAAAAATGTGCATTTTACTCCAGGATCATCTGCTCTGCTGATACTGGATCATCACTCAAAAAAAATACGCAAAGCCCTTACATCCGATTACATCGCTTTTGCTAAACTTGTCTCCGGTCTTCCCTGCTACAAGGCGCAAAGCACCGCCATGGTTCCAGATGATATCGTTCAGGATGTCGCAGACAGTTTCAGACTTTTTCTGTCACTGCTGTATTGTGAAAAGCCGGTTATCACAGGCGCGTTCACTATCGAATCCATCAAGATTATGATCAATTTTCTACTGGCAGTCAGAGGTTCAGCAGCAGCGCTGGCTGAAAAACCGCTTGCGCTGTTTACCTGCTGTCCGCTGGCTCCGCTTCGCTGGAGTGATGTGACACCGCAAAATCTTCTGGACCTGGCTGAATACTCGATACCAGTCGAAATCGTCTCCATGCCATTGTCAGGTTTCAGCGCTCCGGTTACTCTGACAGGTATTCTGACTCAGCTTGCTGCGGAAATACTGAGCGGTATCGTGATCGGTCAACTGGCCAAACCGGGTCTTCCAATGCTCTGGGGCGGTTCGCCATCTATTTTCGATATCCGCTATGAAACAACTCCTCTTGGAGCTCCCGAAACTATAATGATCAATTGCGCGAACAACGAAATCGGCACATTTCTTGGAATCCCGACTCAAGCATATATCGCGTTATCCGATTCAAAACGCCTGGATGCTCAGGCAGGCCTTGAAAGCTCAATGGGAGCCTCACTGGCTGCTCTGTCCGGAATCAACTCGGTCAGCGGTCCCGGTATGCTGGATTTTGAAAACTGCCAGAGTCTGGAAAAACTGGTACTGGATCATGAAATCTGTTCCGGAGCGCTACGTCTGGTTCAGGGATTTGAGGACAACGAGTCCTTTCCGATTCTTCCATTAATGCAGGAACTGATGCAGGAACAGCATCTTCTTATCTCAAAACATACACGAAAGTATTTGAAACGTGAACATACATTCCCCGGACCAGTTATTAATCGCGCCTCTGAAGCGCGCTTTCAGGAGGAAGGCAGCCGCGATCTGGAACAGCGGGCTCATCAGGAAGTGGAGCGGATTGTTTCAGGATATACGCCCTCTGCGCTCCCAAAAGAAATCCGAACTGAATTGATTCGACTGATGACGGCTGAAGCTCGAAAATACGGTCAGGAAAATCTTCCGGAGTTCAATGACTAACGATATTATGAGATTTTGTGTTGAGGACGCCATA
>PWNJ01000224.1 GCA_003558985.1 candidate division CSSED10-310 bacterium | reverse complement strand
GTAGGGGCGTGGTTTCCACGCCCTCAAAAGGTTGCGTGTTTGTCTTTTCTTTCATGGCGTTCTGTGAATCCCATCATAAATACGCGTTGATTTATGGTTGTTCGGGATGGCACCCCAAAGCAGATGTAGAGACGCCCGGTTGGGCGTCTCAAAGATTGGAATGTTGCACGTCATTTTTCCCAACCCTTTGACCCTGAACCTTGAACCCGGTTATTTGGGATTAAACCCCCAAAAAAAGAAAAACACCTTGATATTTCATTATAATGTGATAATTATTTCATTATGAGTGAATTAACTTTTGAACATACATACAGTTCGGTTCTTTCAGAGTTGATACGACGTTTGCGGGAATCCGCGCCGAGTCGCATTCAACTGCTGACAGGTCCCAGACAGGTCGGTAAAACAACATTATTGGGTCCGCTGGAAGCACAATGGGGTGACCGGGCCATCTATGTTGCGGCGGATGTACCTGAAGCGGTATTGCCGGGATGGTGGGAACGCCAGTGGCTGCGAGCGCGTGAGCTTGCCGCAAAAGCGCCGGGCGCTGTTTTGTTAATTGATGAAGCGCACGTATTGCCTGATTGGAGCCGGTTGCTGAAAATCGAAACGGACCGATTGCACAGGGAGAATACTCCGCTTCACGTTGTTGTTACCGGGTCGTCAGCGTTGCGCTTGAGCGCCGGTTCCAAAGAAACCATGGCGGGTCGTTTTGAGCGGTTACGTTTGATGCATTGGCCGGCCGCTGAGTTGATCGGTCAGCTTGGGTTGGACAAAGACGAAGCCGTTCGCCTGGTTGTCACGCATGGCAGTTATCCGGGCTCGCTAAAACTTCGTTTTGATACCCGGCGATTTCGACATTATCTTCATGACAGCATTATCGAGCCCGCAATTGGACGGGATCTGGTTGCGCTGGAGTCTGTTCGCAAACCGGCGCTGCTTCGACAGATATTCGCCATTGCCGCTGGTCATCCCGCACATGTGATGTCGTTGCAAAAAATCAGAGGATCTCTTACGGACAAAGGATCGCTTGCGACGGTTGCACATTATCTGAGTCTTCTTGAAGAGGCCTGTCTTGTTGTTGGTCTGAAGAAATTTTCAAACAATATGGTTCGTCAGCGAGCTGCGCCACCCAAACTGATTACTTTGAATAATGGTCTGCTGCTGTCTAAAAATGAATTGGATGCTGATACCAGGACGATTGATCCGGCGCGATGGGGACGACTGGTTGAAAACGCATGCGCCGCTATGGCATGGAACAGTGGTCAGAATGTGAGTTACTGGCGTGAAGAGCCATTGGAAGTGGATTTCATCAGCGAAGGGTCATGGGGTCGTTTTGCCGTTGAAGTCAAAACCGGAAACTATACGACACGCGATCTGCAGGGACTTTTGGAGTTTCAGCGACGATATCCCGAATTTATACCTTTGGTGATATGTGACTCCGGTAACGAAACAATCGCAAAACGTATGGGATTGCCGGTTATTTTATGGGAAAAATATCTGTTTGAAGGTCCCTGTCGGGCGTTTAGGTAGAGGGAAGATTCTCCAAATCATTCAAATCCTTGTGCCGACCGCTGGCTTTTTTGTTCACTTTCAAATGATCCAGGCTGATCAGACTCACATCAATCCCATCCAATTCATCTACCTGACGCGCGGCATAGCATTCCTCAAAACTCACCCCGGAAATCGTTGTCAAAATTTCTATCTGAACCGGTGGCACACCCATTCGAATGATTTTCTTTTCCTCCAAAAACAGGTCCGGAGTCAAATTCTTAGCGCCAAAACCAAAATCCTGCAAAACCCTGACAATTTTATCTGCGTTCGCCGGCTTTTTTTCTATCCAGATATCCAAATCCGCTGTTGCTCTTGGATAACCATAATATCCAACCGCATACCCGCCAATTAGTAAATATTTAACATGATGGGTATTAAGTAATTGTAAAAATTCTTTGAAGTCGGGTGGTAGCAGGGTCGTAGCCATAAATAACCTGTCTCATCCATTCCAAAGCTTTAAGACGCTCACCGGGCGTTTTCGAAAGCCAGTAGGCTTTTTCGTCTGTTTCATCAGACAATGAGACTATCGAAAATGCCGTTCGATCAAGGTTGAGCGAATCTGCTGATTTAATTTCTGATGGTTTCGTTTGCTTCATCATAATTGAAGTATATCATGGATAGAAAATTTTGCCATTCCTTAGCTATAAAATACATTGTTTCTTTCATGGCGTTTCGGCATTCGTGGCCTCAGGCCACGACGGGCAAGGGCAGGGGAACGGGAAGGGGCCGGAGCAGGTTAAATCATTGATATAAAATGATTTTGCCGACCAAAGAGGGCGCCGGCAAGCGACGGTAACAATAGTCAATAGTCGATTGCCAATAGTCAATTTTCAATGGTTTGTATGGTGCCGTATCAGCATTCGTCTGCACACGTTTATCCATTGATAATTGTTAATTGACTATTGACTATTGATAATTGGTTCGCCCCATCTCCCCATCTCCCCACCGGCTGCGAAGCAGCCCAGCGGCCGGAGGTCACGCTTGAGATACCGGATATCCGGTGGTATTCTACAATTGTGTTATCACGCAGACGTGCCGTAATGTTTGCGGCATGAGTTACCTTCGGTGTGCCTCACCCTTAAAGACGACACAGAAACATAAAAACGATTCAGGAGGTTAACATGCTTTCGATAAATGAATATATAAATAATCCATGCAGGGTGTTGTCTATCCCTTATTGGAAATCAAAAATAATAACTACTCCAAACAACATAAAGATTTTGCACGACAATGAGTTTGACTCCTCTTTTTTGCAGGAATATGACGATGTTCAATTCTTTCGATTATATCATCCACTGCAAAACATAAATAGAATAAACCTGACAGATATCCGAATTAAAACAGCAATGTCTTCTGACATACCAATAATTGCAGATGTTATTAACAAAAGTTACACTGATTTAAGTGTTACCAATGAACAAATATTGGGATATACAAAAACAAACGTTTACCGTGATGACTTATGGATATTAGCAATTGAAAATGAAACCAATACGATTTTGGGGTGTGGGATTGCTGATTATGACAGGGACGTAAAAG
>PWNJ01000064.1 GCA_003558985.1 candidate division CSSED10-310 bacterium | reverse complement strand
GGTCGAGGAGGGTGTAGAGCGCGTCGCGGTCGGCGATGTCGACGCCGGCGCCGCCACCGTTCCAGCGCGGCAGCGCGGGAAGGGGCTCCTGCGGCGCCGTCGGCTCGTCGAGCACGCGGCGCAGACCCGCCTCGACGAGTTCGGACATGGTGACACCGCGCTTCGCCGCCTCCTCGCGCAGGCGCTGGACGACGGTGTCGTCGATGACCAGCGTGGTCTTCATATGGTTCACCATACGAGACGTCTGGATGCACGGCAAGGCGACTGGATCGCGTGGCAGGATCCGCACGCCTCGATGATCACGACGCAGGACCTGGGCGACGCGTAGCCGGCCGTGGAGTAGGGCAGGACTTCCAGATCGTGACGACGCAGAATGATCGGCTCGCGACGCCGAGGTGCATACACCAACGAACGACGCGGGTGAGGCACGATCCGACCTCCGCACGCCCTACCAACGGGACCGCAATGGCACCAAAGGAGCGGAGCGCCGTACGACCACGGTGGCCCCCATCGAGGACGATGAACGTCGCATTGCAAGCCGAGGCTCACGACTCGACCCGCTCGGGAACCACCGTACGCGCGCGCCAACCGGCGCGACCCACTTCGTCGAGCGCTTGCACCGTTCGCGCCAACCCGCCCAGCGGCAGCGGTGCACGGCGGGGTGAGGTGACGGTCGTCGCATCCGGCCGATCGACGCACCACGCGAGCAGTCGCTCGGCCGCGGCGAACACGTGCCACAGGTCGATGTCGGCGTCTTGACCGTGGCGCCTCGCGGCGTCGAGGAAGGCCACGAGACGGACGATCGACTCGTCCGGTCGCACGCCGCGCCGGCCGAACACGAGGATGACCACCATGCTCACCTCGGCCTCGGCCACCATCACGCCGAGACTCCGCCGGCCCCGCGGCGCCACGGCCGGCCGCGTCGGCTCGAAAGGTGACCCAGTGTGACCGAGCAACACGTGCGCGAGCTCGTGCACCAGCACCTCGGCGTGCGGAACCGCGTGCGTCGCCGCGTCGACCGCGACGACGAAGCGGCCGAGCGGTACGCGCACGTAGCCCTCGGTGCGCGAGCGGACGAAGGGTGGTCGCTCGCTGCGGACCCCGCCGCGCCGCTGCTGCTGCGTCGCGAAGCCCAGCACCCCCGGCCAGAGCGACGTGCGCCACGCCACCGCGACGTCGTTCGCCTCCGCGTGCGCCAGCAGGTTTCGGACGTCGGCGTCGGGCAAGCGCCGGTGGTACGGCTCGGGCGCGCCGACGGGCGCGTCCACCGTCCCCGTGAGCGACCAGCGCCAGGTTTCGGCATCCGGAACGGCACCGTATTCTTGCATCCACAGACAGAGCCGCTCGACGATCCGTTCGCGTCCGGCCGAGCCTTGCGATGCGCCGCGGCGCTCCACCCTCGCGACGTGCTCCAGCCACGGCCCCGTGCGACGTGCGCGTGCACACGCCCAGAGGTGCGAGGCGATGGAGATGATCGGCACGTTTTGCGGCACCATGCGCGAAGGTTGGGTCCACCGACGGTAGAGGCGACTCGTACCGTACAAGAACTGCTGCAGGGTGACCTTCGGGGCATGGCCCGACCATGGACGCACCTCGGCCTCGTGGCGGTAGTAGTGCTCGCCGAGCAGCCGCACCGCCCAGCGGACGCGCCGCAGGGCGAGGTCGGCGATGAGCGACCAGGGCGGTCCATGGCAGAGACTCTGGAACACACACCGGTGGATCCACACTCGTCGACACCCCGGCGACTCGGACATGGCGAGGCTCCACGCCCCTATGGCCGGTCCCGCCGCGCCGGCATCGATCTCGGCGGCGTTCAACCGTTCGGTCCAGCGTTCCGCTTCCGCGGCGCCGACGTCGTTCGGCACCGGAAGGTGCGTCTCGACCAAGGCGCCAGGCGTTGCGCCAGGGCCGAGGGTTGTGAAGGCGGCGCGGACGTCGATGCGCACGTCGCTCCCGAGCTCGGCTCGGAGGACCGACTGCCCCTCCAACTCGTCGGCCGGGCACGGCATGCGTGTCGACCACGGGAACCGGACGCGTACGGCACCTCGCTGTAGAGCGTGGGTCGCGATGACGCCAACATCACCGAAGGCCTCCACGGCGGTGTCGAGCTGCGCCGCAACGTAAGCCGAGCATGGGCCGTGGATCGGCGACGCACCGATCGACTCTGCGTCGAGGTCCCCACCTCGTGCCACGACGCGCTGCCAACGTGCGACTGGGCCGAGGAGCGTCACCACATCGAAATCGTGCGGCTCGAACGAGGTGACGTGCGCGCGGAGCAGCAGCCGATCGCCGTCGAGTTTCGCGATGCCTGCGTGAAAGCGCGCATGGTAGCCGCGTACGGCGTCGGCGCCGAGGGCGAGCCGATGCAACGACCGCAACGCGACGCTCGTCTCTACGGACCAGCGCCACGGCTGGTCGGACTCGCTCGTCGCGACGCCGATCAACCGTCCGGCCTCCATCGATCGCGGCACGGGGTAGCAGCGAAACCTCTGCGTGACGCCACCGATCTGGACGTCGAAGCCACCTGCGACGTGGCGCACGCCCGGGCCGGCACGGTGGAGGCCGGAGGCCGTCAAGGCGCACAGGAGGATGAGCTGCGCCGTGTCAGGAGGGGGCCGGTGCATCGTGTTCGTCATCGCAGAGCACTCCGGGAACGCCGCGGTGGCCCATCAGGGAGCCGAATCCAATCGCGGATGTGGTCGGTTTCCACCCACCCTACCTCCTCCTTCGAGGAGGGCGACTCCTCCGGTCCGGCAACGTCCGACATCTCTCGGCACCACAGGCGCCGTCGGACTTCGTAGTTCCGGCGACCACCACGTCCGGGCTACCTCACGAAGCCCTCGTTGGGGGACCTACCGCGGGGCGGTGTCGACGGTGCACACTCGGAGTTCGACGTCCGCCACCAGGGCACGGACACTGGAGTGCACGCGGCCATTGACCCGGGTTGCGAGTCCGGGCCGAACCTCGCTGGTCGCGGACACCACTTCCGAGTGAACGCCTGTGCCCGCACCGTCGAAGAACACGAGCAACACGTCGACATGGCGCAGCGTCGCGCGACCGTGGTTCCACACCGAAAACGAGTAGCCGCCCCCGATCGGCTCGAAGATGAACCCTCCCGCACTCACCG
>PWNJ01000101.1 GCA_003558985.1 candidate division CSSED10-310 bacterium | reverse complement strand
TGCTGAAGGCAAATTTGTGTGAAAGAAATCGAAGGATTAAAGCGAACAGTATCATTGATAACCAGACGATTATAGCTTGTAGAACTGTTACTTCAAAAAATGGAATACGCCATTTTTCCATTGTTTGATTCATAGCATGTTTCCAGGTTTTCCTTGACTCTTCTTGAAGCCAATCCAATGGCACCCCGGAATCAGCAACCATTCGCACACGCTCTGAACCATACCGCTGATTCAATCGGTTGACCAAAGTCCTGTTAAGGTCCATCGCCCGATTTTGCATATTGCGTGCCTCATCAAACCGGAACAGACTTAAGTAAGCTTTGGACAGATTAAAAAATATCAGTGGATTGTGCGGATCCAGGCTTTCAGCTCTACGGTAATATGCTATTGCTGATTGAACGTCTTCATTAATATATTCAAGGTTTGCAAGGTTGATATATACGCCTGCATCCCTGGGATTTAATGCTTCATATTGTTTGAAATCTTCTTTGGCATCACTGTAAAAGCCACCCCGTTTATTTATTAAACCTCTTATATATATCATACGGGATTCTGTAACATCATCGGGATCATGCTGAAGTATGGTATCTATCGCTTTGATTGCAGGATCAGAAAACCCCCCATTCAGTGCATATCGTTTAATATTCAGCTTCGTGTTACTTTCCAGAAGCACTGATTGAACATGTATTAACGAGAGTGGAAATACCAGAACCAGGCCAATACTTGCATACCACAATATTCTTTTTTGGTGTTTTTCAGCATATATAAAAGCGACAGTGAAGGTTATCAATAACAAACCGGGCATACCTGCGGGTGTTGCTATGACAGCAACTATCGCCAAAATCAATGCAACTGAAACGAATCTGACGTCGGAAACAAAAGGTAACGCGTGCAAGACATCATTAACCCACAGACGGTACTGGCTTATCGTGACTACAATAACTGTCAAAACAAGGAATATTATCAGCGCATATATTATAGCCAGCGCTATATTGCCTGCTATAAGATGCCTTGTTCCTGGCGCTGTCAGTCTGCGAAATGCTGTTTCAAACCATACCGGTATGGTAGATATAACTTCTGATGTGCCCAGAAAAAATGCATTGCCAAGCAAGGCATTTGAAGCTTCCAGGTTAAGTGGATCTACCTGTAACGCTGAGTTAAATGCCCACTGAGCATCCAGTCGATTGCCATAATCTAAAGCCCGATAACCAAGAATCATATAAGCGGCGCTAATTTGAGGTGATCGAAATACTCCATTTTTTATCAGAAAATTATGAACTTCATTTCTGGCATCAATGCTTTCCCTGGATAACGCACTTTGATAAAACGCCGCTGTTTGCCTGAGCCACAAATCGGTTATTCCGATTGGTTCAACCGTATCATTTCCGGAATATCCTGCGGATACACCAACACAAATCAAAAGCAGTATCCATGAAACAATGCGATATAATCCGGTAATCTGCAAATTCATTCCAAAATTTTACCCGGTCAACCATAGACTCTCGACAAAAACAGAGTTCCAATCAAATAATGAGTCATGTCAGTTTCATCCAATGCCAACCTTGCATAAATTGCCCGCCGACATTATCAGAAATATTAATGGCGTATTTTTACCTGACAGAAAGCGATCACATACCTCTGATACCTGATATTGAATGCATTCCAGAAACTCTTTCTGAAAAACGAACTCGAAATTTATACTCATCAACTCTGACAACCAGCATCATACCGCCATCTCTTTGCAACAGCTCAGCGTTTTTCTGAGAAACTGCTTTTTCATCTTGCATTTTTTCGACTTTTTCACCTGGCAAGTCAATTATAAAAACACCGTACTCCGAATGCTCAATTTTAACTTTATTGCCATCCTCTGATCGAAACACCTTTCCGTTGTCATCAATTGTCCAACCAGCTTGCTCCAACGGATTGCCTGCCACCTCCTGAGTAACATCAATCCAGTTATTGTCCGCTAATGCTGAGACACCAAAAATTACCGCACAACAGATAACAAAACTAATTTTTTTCATGTGAACCTCCCGACTACAGTTAAATCAATGTATCCTTAAAACAGGATTGCATTATAAAACGCTTTCCTGATGTTCAAGTATCCATTTTTCTGCTAAAATAATCAAGTTATGATTGGAATTGCACCAGATAAATTCAATCGTTTTGTTTTAGCAGCCAGGTATATTGAATCATTATGTCAAAATGGACTGAACCGGCCAAGAATACTTGATTTGGGTTCCAATGAAAATCTTCTTACTTATTTTCTGAACGGTTATCCCGTTATTCAAGCCGATATTGTCGCCAGTCCATCTGCATTAAACTTTATTAAATGCTCTGCCGAATCAATACCATTTCCGGACAACTCAATCGATATTGTCGTTTGCCTTGACGTATTGGAGCATGTTCACGCATCAAAACGTAACAGAATTCTGGACGAAATAATCAGAATAACTGCACATTCAACTATTCTTGCATTTCCAATTGCTCATTCTAACAATACAACAATCGAATTGCTGTTTTCCGAGTTGTGGGAGCGTCTGTATCAAGCACCCAATGAATTTTTAATGGAACATCGTAAATATGGTCTGGTTAATCCATCGGGAGTTATTGAACATCTGAAAAAATCGTTTCAGCACAACCGGCTCTTCTTTACATTTCCATGGCAATTCTGGTTGTTATCAAATTTGGTTGAACGGTATCTGGGCATGCTATCAAAAACAGAAGCAATCAAGGAATCGTTGAACCAACTATTTAATACTGTACCTGTTCGGAGTTTAGACATAACAGAAGCTTACCGCGCATTTATCATTGCTGGACATAAACAGTACCCCCCGATAGATGAACAATGGTTTTATGGCAAAATGTCATCTGATGAAGAATTGACTTCGTCGAATATAGTTGAACCCATCATATCAGCCCAAACAGCTCTGGAACAATTGAATGTGTATGCCAGAGATCTGGAAAACAAACTGAAGAAAACAACCTGTGAACTGGAAAAAGCCAACCATCAAAACGAACGATTCAAACAGGAGTTAAAACAGTACGGTCAAACGCTTTCTGCTGATTATGATGCGCTTGAAAAATATGCGCTTCATCTTGAAAATACAATTTTGAACAAAGACAATATGATTGTTGATTTGCAGGAGCAGTTAACCAATTTGCTTACAGAGCGGAAAAACAGAAAGTTTAAAGAATGACCCGATTGCTGGTATTTGGATTATGTCCACTTCCTTTTGAGAACACTTCCAAGAACTTTGGTCCCGGTATTCGTGCCTGGCAATTCATAAAGCCCGTTCTTGACCAGGGTGTTGAAGTGATACTGCTTGCAAACAGAATCCCTTTTATTTATCCCGACGAGACACCGGATGAAGTCGTAACAGATAGTCACGGATTCAGGTTTTACAACATGGCAGACACGGTGTTTCGAAATTCTTCCCGAATTCAATCCATACACGACCACTTCAAGCCGGATGCCATTCTGGCTGCAACACTTTTTGCCTGTGTCCCACTATCAGGTCTTAAAACAGCGTGTCCCGTCTGGATTGATTTATTCGGTCACGTTATGGCGGAAGCACAAGCAAAAGCATTCTGTTACCAGGACAATTCGTTCCTTGAGCATTTCCTGAATCACCAACTAACAGCCTTGCAGCGCGGAGATATTTTTTCAACAGTGTCTAATGCCCAGGCTCATGCTACAATAGGTGAATTGGGACTTTTGAAACGTCTGACAGCAGAAACAACCGGTTACAATTTCTGTCATACGATTCCGTGCGCCATGGAACCTGAATTGTACCGGCATGACAAGACGGTTCTACGAGGTGTTGACATTCCAGAATCAGCTTTCGTGGTTTTGTGGTCAGGCGGATATAATACATGGACGGATACAGAGACACTGTTCAGCGGATTGGAATCAGCCATGGCCCAAAACCCGGATGTCTGGTTTGTCAGTACTGGAGGACAAATTGATGGGCATGATGAAATTACATATCCGGCATTTTGCAAGAAAGTTCGAAATTCAAAGTATTCCGAGCGTTTTGTTCTAAAAGGGTGGGTTCCAAAACATGATGTGCACAATTACTATTTTGAATCCAACATTGGTATAAATATAGATAAGTACATGTATGAGGGTCTTTTTGGCAGCAAGAACAGAATTCTTGACTGGATGCGTGCCGGTTTGCCCTCGCTTGTTGGTGAGCTTTGTGAATTATCAGTTGAACTGCCTTTACATGGTGTGGCGTACGGTTATCCTCTTGGTGATGCATGTGCTTTATCAGCTAAAATTCTGGAGCTGGCCAATAATCGGGATTCAGTAA
Source organism: candidate division CSSED10-310 bacterium (assembly GCA_003558985.1). GTDB lineage: Bacteria > CSSED10-310 > CSSED10-310 > CSSED10-310 > CSSED10-310 > CSSED10-310. The sequence continues at coordinate 33,261 of PWNJ01000101.1, read as the reverse complement.
AAGCGACTGGATTGAAAGCGCAGAAATACGGACTTGAAAATTTAACGTTTGATAAAACAACCTTGATTTTTCAGAACTGGATCAAATCACCTGTTAAAGCTCCCGATAAAATGATTTGTATAAATGAGTCATCTGGATGTGATAATGTCCGTCATCCGAATAATCAGCTAGTTCTGCAACTGGAACATGAATTGAAACAGAAAAACGGACACATTCAGGATCTTGAGAAGTATATTCACCATCTGGAAACAGAATTTCATAAAAGCAAAACATCCATGCAGGGCGCCGATTTGCCAGCGAATCGTCCTGCTATTACGGGACAACCGTTACCGCTTTCGAAAAATCCTCTTGTAAGCATCGTTATTGTTACCTGGAACGCTATGGAGGATATTGATACCTGTCTACAATCCGTCATATCACATGATTATTTGAATACCGAATGCATTATTGTCGACAATGGAAGCTCTGATGGCACTCCAAATCATATATCAGACAATTATCCACAACTGGTTTTGCATCGAAACGAAAACAACAAAGGATTTACACATGGAGTTAATCAGGGGCTATCAAAAGCTGGCGGTGAGGTAGTTTTTTTATTGAACCAGGACGCTGCTGTAAAACCCGGATTGTTGCAAGAACTGGTGAATGTTTTATCGGATGAGTGGGTAGGTATTGCCGGATGCAAGATTCTGCACCCGGATGAAAAAACGTTGCAGCACGCTGGTGGGATTCTACATAAAAATGGCTTGACTGATCATTTTGGCGCTAATGAAATGGATGAAGGCCAATGGGATGAAAACAAGGATGTCTGCTATGTTACCGGGGCCGCATTTGCATTCAAAACTGGACTTCTATTCGAAATCGGAGGATTTGATCCCCGCTTTTCTCCAGCATATTACGAAGAACTGGATTTTTGTTATCGCGCTATTCAATCCGGATACAGAGTCGTGTATTGTCATAAAGCTGTTGCCATTCACCGGGAATCAACCTCAACAGGAAAATTCAGTTCCCGATTTTATTATCTGTATCCCCGAAACCGGTTAAAGTTTATTTTAAAACATTTTTCTTTCAAATATTTACTTGGTACTTTCCGACGTTTCGAATGGCGCTGGATTCGTCAACACATGCCACGTGAACAATTGATACCTCTGATTCGCGCCTATACGTGTGTATCACACCGATTTGTATGGGCATTTTTCAGAGATTTCAAACGAAAGGTTATTTCATGAGCAAAGTTTTGCTGCTTGGACTCAATCCTCTACCAACTCAAAATGATATTTGCACGTTGGCTCCCGGGAAACGGACCTGGCAGTTTTTGAATCCGCTATTGAAAAACGGTCACAGGGTTTGTCTTATATGCAGTCGTCATCTGGCAGCCCAACAAAAATCCGATCAAAAACTTGTTAATGCTGAAGAACATGGAAATCTGATATATTATTCCGTCACCCAAAGTGTTTTTGAAAATATCCATTGGCTGCAACGTATCCATGATCACTTTGAGCCTGACTGTATAGTAGGCGCTACTGTTTATCCCTCCTATATGGCTGCTCAACTCAATTCAGATCGCCCGCTCTGGGCCGATCTGTTTGGACATATCATGGCTGAAGCTCAAACTAAATCAAAAGTGTTTACAGATAATTATTATGTTGCAAGATTGTGGAATCAGGAAAAAGCAATACTGGATAGAGCGGATGTGTTATCGGTTGTTTCACAACCGCAAGAATATGCGACTATCGGTGAATTGGGCGCTCGATTCCGATTGAATCGTCTGACTACAGGGTACCAGTTCACACATGTTATTCCCTGCTCGATAAGTAATACAACAACTATAGAAAAAACTGTACCGGAAAAGAGTCTTGTACGAGGAGTGCATGTTCCGGAAAATGCATTCATTATTCTTTGGAGTGGTGGATACAATACCTGGACGGACGTTACAACTCTGTTTTCCGCACTGGAAGAAGTTTTCAGTCGTTTTTCAAATGTATATTTTGTCAGTACGGGAGGCGAAATTACATCGCATGATGAAATTACATACAAGCAGTTTCTGAAACAAATACAAAATTCACGATATCGCTCCCGTTTTGTAATGCGAGGTTGGATTCCATTTAATGAAGTTGCGGCATATGTTCGCGAATCAAATGTCGGGATCAATATTGATTTGTTTTCTTATGAAGGTATCCTTGGTAGTCGAAATCGATTAATGGATTGGATGCATTCGAAACTGCCTATTATTACTTCCGAGCTTTGTGAACTATCCAAAGTTATAAAAAAACACTCGCTGGGTATAACCTTTCAGCCTGAAAACACATCTGAACTTGTCGACGTGTTGTGTCAAACGATCACCAATTCAGTTATGCTTGAATCCTTCGCAGAAAAAGCATTCGATTACTGCAACAGATATTATTCGGCTGATGCAACTACAAAACCACTTCAGGAATGGGTTGTTTCACCTGAAAAAGCTCCGGATCACGTTGATTATTTCAGGCCTGATTCATTTTCCGTCCCTGAAACATTCCAGCATCTTTTCAGACATTATAAAGCATCTATTGTAAACAATATACGTTCTGGAGGACTGGTTCATACAGCCCAATGGATTCTTGCCAGAACACCCGGACTTCGACGATTAACCAGATAAAATCAATCAGCCGCGCAACTCAAAATCCGATGAATCAACTGCTTAAAGCTAATTATGTTCATTGTTTTCAGCGGACAGGATTCGAACCCGGTTTTGAACCTCGGGTATAAACTGTGCTTCTTCCGGTAATCTAACAGCCACATCAAGGTATATTAGCCAGGTTTTTAATGCCTTTTCATTTAATCCTGCAGTTTCAAGTGACATCGCTTTTCCATAAAGCGCCTGAGGATTGTACGGTGTTAATTCAAGAGCCTTTTCAAACGCTTTTACTGCGTTTTCATAGTTTTCAAGCGCTTGTTCTGCCTGTCCCAGATGTAACCAACCTAACATATAATACGGTTGTATTTCGGTGGCGCGGGCAAAATGTTCTCTGGCCACATCCATGTTTCCCTGAATTGCTTGCCAGGTACCCAAATTCGAATGCGATTCAACAGAATCCGGATGAAGCTTCAGCGCTTTTTGCCACCACTCGACGGCTTCTTGTATCTTACCTTCTGCCCATGCCAGTTTGCCCAGATTGACCATGGCCGGTTCATAACCTGGCGATGCCTCCAAAGCCTGTAAATACGCTTCCCGAGCTTGCGCTGTTTTACCCAGTCGAGTCAATCCTGATCCCAGATTAAATAGTGGCTGCGCATGAGTATATGATGTTAAAGGCAATCCCTGAAGAAACGCTATCACTATAACTGCACTGACCATTAACCCCAGGCGTTTGAATTGTCCGGATTTCCAAATACGAACACTTTGATCACAAAAAGCGGCCGCAAACGGTGTCAGAAAAACCACTCCCGGAAGCCGGTATCTTGAATAGATATGAAACGCCACCCAGATCATACAATAAGATATCATCCAGATATACAAAAACCAGGTTTTGCGCCATGTTTTTATCAAAAACAACATTCCGGCCAACCCAAGGGAACCCAGTATCCAGAACGGATATCTGGGGTATCGGATAAACCATGAATACCGCCTTTGGAAATCAAAGTCATAGTTATCCGGTATTTCAACTTTATTCCAGAAAAGTCCCAGTTTTCTGAGTTGAAGCATAAACGCATCACCGGGGTTGTTCCGCATCCAACGAAACGATTCAGATAACCAGTACCTGCTTGCCTCTTCCGGTGTCAGTTTTCTGCCGACTGCACGTTCGGCTTCTCTGTGAAAATCAGCTTCTTCAAACTCTGGTGTAATCCGGACTCTGGGAGGTCTTTTTGAGGTCCCATCCGAATAAGGACTGTTACCCAGATAAAAATTTGCTCCGCCCTGTGATGTAATCAAAACAAAACGACCACTGACACGATAATTTCTCAGAGTGAATGGACCAATACTCAAAACCAGACCCAAAAACAGCCATAATCCCCGGATCATCCAAACTCTGACGTTACGCCAGCCTGAATACGCAATAATCCATAATCCTAAAAATGGAATTTGTAAAATCACCGAACCCTGCATGGCAGACGCCCATCCGGTTAATAATCCCAGAAAGAACAATCGCGCACACACAGGAATTCGTATTTTGTGTTCCAGAACCAGCCAAACCATAACGGCGCCAAAAAAAGTATTCAACGTTGTTTTCAAGATGAGTCCGGTATGGAAAATCAGTACTGGATATATTGCCATAATTAATCCGGCAATAATGGCTGACTTGCGATTAAACAGATTCAGAGTTATGCGAAACACAAAAATAACTGACAGAATATCGAACAAAATCTGAACTATTCTGACCATATTCAAACTGTTGTTTGACACAGCATAAAGCGCCGCAAGAATGTATGGATACAGTGGCGCTTGAAAATACACGGTTTGAGGTAACTGGCGATGTAAAATCAGTTTGGCTGTAGTGTCGTATGCCTGGCTATCCAAAACAAGTACATCAGCGACAGGATCGCTGTGCATCATAATCAGGTGGCCGAATCGAAATACAAATGCGACGACAACAATTAGCATTAAAGCTGATGAAGGTTTATTTATATTTCGACTCATACATGAATCTCCAAAAATCGGCGTTGATTTTCCTTTTCATTGATCTTGACGCCCAACGCATTATTCAGTACATCAGGTATTGGAGGTACCCGATGAAACAGTACATATTTATAGCATTCTTTGCGTTAATCGCAATATTCTTTACATTGGGAGTTTCTGCGGCTGATCTGCCCGATGGATTTCAGTTATTTTTTAACAAGGCATCTCAAAGTCAAAGCAATGGTATTGATCTGGCGCTGGTTGAACTGATTGACAGCGCTGAAGAATCTGTATCAGCGGCGTTTTATTCTATTGGCAGAGTAGTCATAGCCGATGCTCTTATTGATGCTGCACATCGGCTGGGATTTGAGAATGTTCGAATCGTTACCGATGCGAATTATCGTCATCTGTCGGCCTGCCGACGAATAGAAGATGCTGGCTTGTTTATTATCGACGAAACCTGTGATGGATGGTCCGGAAACAGTTTTCACATGCACCACAAGTTTTGTGTTGTGGACGGACAAAAAGTCTGGACCGGCTCATACAATATAACTGACTCTGGTACTATCTATAACAACAATCATGCCGTTTTAATTGACTGCATACCTTTAGCAGAAGCCTATCTGGTGGAGTTTAATCAGATGTGGGGAGCTGAATGGGGACCTCCCGGTGACTGCGCTTTTTCCAGAAATAAAAACACTGTTGTTGACCACTTTTATATTTGCAATGATATTCCCGTTGAAGTTTATTTTTCTCCGACAAACAATACTTTTCCACTGACAGCTTATGATGCCATAATGAACCGAATGGATGATACGGTTGAATCTATAAATTTTTCAATGTTTACGTTCACTCAAATGAATTTGGCCGGCAAACTCGTTCAGCGGTATAACTCGGGAATATGTGTTCAGGGCGTAATGGACGAGTTTCAGGGGAAAGGCCAGTATTCGGTATATAACTACCTTGTTGATAACGATATTGACGTTATTCTTAACAAGGATGTCATACCTCATGGAAATCTTTTGCATCACAAGTTCGCTGTATTTGATTTCAATCTGTCATCTGCAAGTGTTGTCACCGGTTCATATAACTGGACATTAGCCGCGCAAAACCACAATGATGAAAACACATTATTTATCCATGATCAGTCCATAGCGTATGAGTTTTACAAAGAGTTTCACAGAAACTACTATGGTTATGATCCTGGCGCCAATGATCCTGTTATTGAGTTGAGACTGAATCAGACGGTTTTTTATCCAGGCAGCGTATTTGTTTGCACTGCATCTTTAACCAATCCGAGTCATACCTCGGTCTCTTTTTATGAGTATGTCATTCTTGATATTGGTGAAGGTTTTGGAGCTGACCGTTATTTTTTCTGGCCTTCCTGGTCTGCTAATTTGGATTCGCAATATATCGTCATGGGCGCTAACAGTAGAATAAATCAGAATATACTGCAGTTTGTAGCGCCTGCTGATATGCCTCCTATCGGGCCGTTAACTATTTGGGGTGGAATGGTCGATGCGACAGGCAATTTACTGGGTGATATTGATTTTGTAACGTTTGAATTCCGATAGAGTCGCTGATTATTGTCTTTCAAACCGTAATTGAATTCCGCTTTTGTGTAGTTGAAACTGAAACTTAGTCTTTTTTCAGTTTTTTTACGGCTTCAATTCCTGCTTTGAGGGCTTTTCTGTTAAGCTCTTCCGTACCTCGGGGAACTCTGGCCAAAACAGCATTTTCTATCGCGCTTTCACTTACCACCTCTGACAGAGCAACAATAACTCCCAGAGCGACTATATTGGCAACTATCATTTTTCCAATTTTGTCCTGGGCAATGTTCAAAATCGGAACGGTATACGTTTTAAATTTCCCATCCGGCAATTTCTGCACAAGGTCTGTATCAACAACCAGAATACCGTCAGGTTTCAGGTCATGGATATACTTGTCACAGGCTTCCTGAGTCAAAGCAAGCAACAAATCAATATTCGTGGCTTTAGGATAATAAATATCCTCATCACTGATGATTACTTCAGATTTACTTGCTCCACCACGCGCTTCCGGACCATACGACTGACTCTGAGTTGCGTTCTTATCGTCATAAATTGCAGCAGCTTCTGCCAGAATCACTCCGGCAAGAATCATACCCTGTCCGCCAGCTCCACTAAGACGTATTTCATATCTCATAGTAATACTTCTCCAATATATATCTAATTCTGCTTGCCGGTTACCTTCCGAATCACCTGAGCATACTGCTCAGTGTATTCCGGCCGGTCTATATCCCAAAGTACTCCCGTTGTAAACTTGCCTTCAAGCTGTTCAGGAGTCAAATCTGCTTTTACCGGTATGGCATGGTCTTTTTGCCACTTGAGCATCTCTACGGCTGTTCGCAACTTGTTTCGTCGTCCAAAAGCTGTTGGGCATTGAACAATGACTTCAACAAGGCTGAAACCGTTTTTTGCAAGCGCTTTAACAAAGAGATTTTCCATTTGTTTTGTATGATAGGACGTTGATCGTCCGACAAATGACGCCCCTGCTGATTTGGCCAGTTCGCTTACATTAAAATTAGGTTCAATGGAACCGAATGGCGCTGTGCTTGCGTAGGCTCCCAGAGGTGTCGTGGGTGATGCCTGTCCGCCAGTCATTCCGTATATGTAGTTGTTATATAAAATCATGGTTATATCAATATTCCGTCGGGCAGCATGAATGAAATGATTACCGCCGATTGCGGTCGCATCACCATCACCGGATACAACGATTACATGCAAATCGGGGTTTGCATGCTTGACACCTGTGGCAAAAGCCAGCGCTCTGCCATGAGTCGTGTGAAGCGTGTTGAAGTCAACATAGCCGGGTGTTCGGGAAGAACATCCAATACCCGAAACCAGCACAATGTTGTTTTTATCAATCCCCTGCTTGTCAATAGCCCGAATAAGACTTTTCAAAACTGTTCCATCGCCGCATCCGGGACACCATATATGAGGCAACTTGTTTGCGCGCAGATATTTCTCATAATTAAACATCAGACAACCTCCATCACTGCATCCGCTATTGTTTTGGGATCAATGGGTTCTCCATTAAGCGAACTGACCAGACGAACAGGAATATCACAATTGACCAGGCGTTCGATTTCACGCTTCATTTGTCCTGCGTTTGCTTCCACAACAACAATACTTTTGCGTGATTTTGCTGTTTCCTGAAATGCTTTCTCGGGAAAAGGCCAAATTGTAAGCGGTTGGAACAGGATTGCGGTTTTATCGTTTGAATTCAGCAATCGCAAAGCCTGTCGTGCTGAGCGTGCAGAAGAGCCGTATGCCATTATCAGGATATCCGAGTCCTGATTACCGGCTGTCTGGTATTCTACAATCTGATCTGTATAGCGGGAGATTTTCCGGTTTAATCGTTTCATAAACGCATCAATTTTTTGTGGATCATTTGTTGGAAAACCGGTTTCATCATGGCAAAGCCCAGTCACATGATATCGGTATCCGGAACCAAAATCTGCCATGGGTGGAATATCGCTTTCAACCATTTGAAACGGAAGGTATTCCTCCGGTGGACACGAAGGTTTTACCCTGTTGATCAGTTCAATCTGATCGTCAGGCACCTCTATCAGCAACTCACGCATATGCCCGATTATCTCATCCAGCAAAAGAATCACCGGTGTTCTGTATTGCTCTGCAAGATTGAATGCTCGAATCGTGTGATGATAAATTTCCGGAATGGTTGACGGTGCCAGAGCAATAATTTCATGATCCCCATGAGTTCCCCAGCGCGCTTGCAAAACGTCACCCTGTGAAGATTGTGTTGGTAATCCAGTACTCGGGCCTCCCCGCTGAACATTAACAATCACACAGGGAACTTCGGCCATAATAGCATACCCGATGTTTTCCTGTTTTAATGAAAAACCGGGGCCGCTGGTTGCTGTTAGCGCTTTCATTCCGGTCAGAGAAGCTCCTATTACCGCTCCCATAGCCGCAATTTCGTCTTCCATTTGAATAAACTTTCCACCCACTTTTGGCAATTCCAGCGCAAGCAATTCGGCGATTTCTGATGACGGTGTAATCGGATAACCACCAAAGAAACGACATCCAGCCTTTAAAGCTCCCAACACACAGGCATGATTTCCCTGGACAAATACAGGCTTTATTTTTTGATTCATAGTCATTTATTCCTGTTGGCTTAATTCATCAGGTATGATTTCAAGACAAAAGTCAGGACACGCCTCTTCACAACGCCCACAAACAATACAGGCATCCTGATCGGTTACAATGGCTTTAAACCGTTTCATGGCAAATACATTTTTCGGACAGACATCAACACAGATAGCACATCCTTTGCACCATTCTGTACGTATCCTGATTTCCTTTATCTTTCTTGAGTTACTCAAGTTAAATCTCCTGATTTAATAAAAAAATACATGGTATTAAAAAAAATCAAATTTGAATCATTCGAACATTAGCATAAGGAATCGAATGGTTCAAACCAGGATATAATCATAACCAAACTCATTGTTCAAGTGTGTTCACCAGAGTTTTTCCCACGAATCCCAGGTTTTCAACAACAATAATTCCCGCTTTCTTCATTTTGCTGATTTTATCTGCTGCTGTTCCCTGGCCGCCTGAAATAATCGCGCCGGCATGTCCCATCCGTTTTCCTGGTGGAGCTGTTTTACCTGCAACAAAACCAATCACCGGTTTTGTCATGTTGTTTTTAACGTAATCGGCCGCTTTTTCTTCTGAATTGCCTCCAATTTCACCAATCATGATGACAGCATCCGTTTCGCTGTCTTTCTGAAAAAGTTCAAGGCAATCAACAAAGTCCATACCCGGTATCGGGTCTCCACCTATCCCTATCGCAGTGGACTGACCCATGTTTACTGCTGTTACCTGATGAATGACTTCATATGTCAGTGTTCCACTTCTGGAGACGATTCCGATACGTCCCGGATTATGTATCTCGGACGGCATTATACCGATTTTACATTGTCCCGGGGTAATTATGCCCGGGCAGTTGGGTCCGATTAACCGAACTCCCATAGATTTTAACTGTTGTTTTACTCGCATCATATCAAGCGCAGGAATACCTTCGGTAATACAAACAATCAGTTTTATTCCGGCATAAGCAGCTTCATAAATGGCATCTGTCGCAAAATGCGGCGGAACAAAAATAACCGAGGTGTCTGCTGCTGTTTCTTTGACAGCGGATTCAACCGAGTTAAACACCGGCACTTTTTTACATTCTGTTCCGCCTTTACCGGGAGTTACCCCGGCAACAATCCGGGTTCCATATTCAAGCATCCGTTCCGTGTGAAATGCTCCTTCCCCACCAGTTATACCCTGTACAACCACTTTGGTATTTTTGTCGATAAGAACACCCATAATTTGCATTAACCTCCTATTGCAAGCTTTACAGCACATTTTGCTGCTTCATCCAGGCTGTCTGCAGTCTTTAATGATAAACCGGATTTTTTGAGTAATTCCATTCCTTCAACAGCATTTGTACCAGCCAATCTTACTACAAGCGGCCGATCCATATGAACATCTTTTGCAGCCTGAATGATACCATCCGCAACCCTGTCGCATCGAACGATCCCACCGAATATATTGACCAGAACCGCTTCTACAGATTTGTCAGCCAGCAATATTTTAAACGCTTCTGTTACCGTTTCCCTATTTGCTCCACCACCCACATCAAGAAAATTAGCCGGCATACCTCCATGCAAACTGATTGTGTCCATTGTTGCCATTGCCAAGCCAGCTCCGTTAACCATGCAACCAATATTACCATCCAGTTTCACATAATTCAGACTGTTTTCTGATGCCCATACCTCCAACTCGGATTCCTCATGGGTATCTCTAAGCTCTTTCAGATCAGGATGTCTGAAAAAAGCCGACTCATCCAGATTGACCTTTGCATCCAAAGCAACCAAATTACCGTCATGTGTCAGAACAAGAGGATTAATTTCGGCCTGCGAGCAGTCAAGCTTGATAAACATATCATACAAACCCTTGAATACCCTGCTTGCAGATCTGGCTGCATCACCGGTCAGCCCCAGTTTTTCTGTCAGATAACGAATCTGAAACATCAACAGGCCCGGAAATGGATCCACTGCAACTGTAGCAATTGCATCCGGGTTTGATGCAGCCGTTTCTTCAATATCAACTCCCCCTTCAGCCGAAGCCAGTATGACCGGACGTTCACGATCACGGTCCAATACAATACCAGCATAAAGCTCGCGCTCAATACCAGTATCACCATCAACGATCATAACTTTTCGAACCAGTTTGCCCTCCGGGCCGGTCTGGCGATTGACTAAACGCATGCCCAATATTCGGTCCAGAGCCTTCTCTGCCTCTATCAGATTTTTAACAACAGCAATACCTCCAGCCTTGCCTCGACCTCCAGCATGTACCTGAGCTTTTATGACCAGTTTCTTTTTTCCTGATGAAAACAGTTGGTCGGCTGCCGTAATTCCTGACTTCATCGAATCTGATATTTCAAAATCCAAAACCGGTATTCCAAAATTCCGCATTAACTCCTGAGCTTGATATTCATGAATTTTCAAAACTATATCCTCCCATCAAAACACTGTGCAGTTTAACCTATATAAGCATTTTATTCAATACCCCCGTTTTGTCCCAGTTGCTTTTTTTTGATAAAAAACTAGAATTCTGATTGGAGTTAGTTTTATGCGAGTCCTGTTTATATGTGGAAAAGGTGGAACTGGAAAAACAGCCATTACCGGTGGTTTCAGCCATTTCTTTTCCAAGCGCGGCGGAGCGCTTGCAATATCTCTGGACTGGTCTGAAAGTTTTCGAAATCATCTGGAAGCCGTTGAACTGACATCAAACCCGATTGAAGTCAAACCTGGTTTATATGCCACGGTTCTGGACCGTCATACAATTTTGACTGAATACATCACTGGCATGCTGGCTTTAAAACCGTTCAGGAAATGGATCATTAATCATCCGTTATATCCATCCTTGTCTGAAATTTTGCCGGGGTTTCGTGAGGTTTTACTAATTGACAAAATTTTCTCGTATGCGTTATCACACAAACACAAATCCTGGAACACTATTATCGTCGATATGCCTTCAACAGGGTTTACAACAAATCTTTTTGCTTCAACTTTGAAAGCGTCACATGTGATAGCTCACGCCCCACTTTTAAAACGAATCAGGCGCAACTGTGACTACCTGTCTGATCCTGCTTTTACCCGTCTGATCGTTGTTACAGTTCCGGAAGAAACACCCGTACAGGAATCCAGAGAAATGATCCTTGAATTGCAAAACCGTTGTTCCATGGTTGTTGACACAATCATTGTCAATCGTCATGAAGCGGACATATTATCCGAAGATACAATAAACTGGATTACTCAAACCAGTAGTACTCATCTGGAATATCTTCTGACCCACTGTATACAGTCCGACGTATCCGCAGAGTCTTTAAAGTATATCGTAAACCTTGAAAGGCAACGAAAATTGCTGGCAAACACCTGTATTGCAACTCTGAAAAAGTGGTGGCAGGAACCTTTGTTGATAATGCCGTCTGTTGATTCGTTTTCATCCGGAAAAGTCTCCAAAACTTTATGTAGACATATTTCGGAAAGCGGTTACCATGGTTAAAAACCCAGCAAATGCTTCCATGATGCTTTTTTGCGGAGCCGGAGGTGTTGGAAAGACAAGTATATCGGCATCCATGGCGTTGCTGGCTGCATGTAATGGAATGGATTCAATAGCCTTTACTGTTGACCCGGCCAGACGTTTGGCCAACACTTTAGGATTGCAAGAACTGGATGATCAATTATCGGAAATAGATTTACCTGTTAAGACCAAACATTCTGAAGGCCGATTCAGAGCAGCCATGCTGAATCTGAAAACTGCTGCAGAAGAGTTGACACACCTTTACTCTCCATCTTCCGAGCTTGCCGACAGTATTATTTCGAATCCGGTTTTTCAAATAGCTGTCACTCAAATGAGCAATACTGAAGAATACCTGGCCTGGGGAAAGGTGTATCAACTTTTAACATCTGTTTCTATGGACACACTTTTTGTCGATACGGCGCCCGCTCAAAGCGCTCTGGATTTTTTCGATGCCCCTCGGCAATTGTTGAATCTTATAAATCCAAATCATATTCAAATGATAAAAAAACCCATAAAACGATTCGCTTTTCGACATAAAAAGTCAGGCGCCAGATCATTTTCGGTTACGGAAACACTTTTATCAGGCGTAGCTGGAAAAAAATGGCTGGATGATGCAGTTCAATTACTGATTTCATTGGCTGAGTTATATGATGACTTTTGTGATAGAGTGCATCATCTGCAGCAAATACTGCATAATCCTGACAAGACCTCCATTTTTCTTGTATCACTACCCAATGATTCAAGTCTTCGTGAAACATCCATGATTGCATCCATGCTTGTTAAATCAGAATTGCCATTGAAAGCAGTTATATTTAATCGTGTAACCCCACCCCTGTTTCCCGTTAATCATCAATCAGGCATTAACCCTAATATCGAAATCCGGCCATCGGAAAAGCAACGCAAAGAATTACGAAGTTTCATAGATAACCACCATCGCCGACTTGAATATGAGACACGCTTAATGAATAAATTCATGAAGCAATTACCCCGGGAAATAGACAGTTACCGAATTCCTTTGCTGCCATTGGAAATTACATCTTTGTCGGACTTGAAACGTTTGCATCCTTATTTAATGGATTGCACCAGGTTTTTTTAGTATTTTTGTCTGGTCATTGTCATCGAGTATTCAATGAATGAAGGTGCATGAATGAATGGGAAGCAAATTTTTTTTACCGGTATTGGTGGTTCAGGGATGAACAGTATCGCTCGAATAATGCACCAGAAAGGTTATCAGATCAGTGGTTCGGACCGGGAATACGATGCAGGAAAACGTCATGAATTCTACAGCGAAATGATACACACCGGAATCAGCTTATATCCTCAGGATGGGTCCGGCATACATAAGGGTCTGAACTGCGTTGTTGCTTCAACAGCAGTCGAATCACAAATACCGGATCTTATTCGCGCAAGACAATTGGTCATACCTGTCATCCATCGTTCCGAGGCTCTTGCCAGACTTGTTGAAAATAATAAGTCAATCGCTGTTGCCGGAACCTCTGGCAAAAGCACTGTAACGGGAATGGGTGCCTGGGCCCTTTCAATGGCTGGCTATGACCCCACGGTAGTCAACGGAGCAAAAATACTGAAAATCGGACCATCAGGCACGGATACCGATTATTTATGCGGTAATGGTGAGTGGGCTATTTTTGAGGCGGATGAGAGTGATGGTAGTTTAATCCGTTTTAAACCTGACATAGGTTTGTTGACGAATATCAGCAAAGATCACAAACCCGTTCCGGATCTTTTGGACATTTTCAGAAGCTATGCAGCCAACATAAACGATTGTTTAATATACAATGCAAGCTGTTCTTACTGTCGCGATGTTGCGAAAAATGCCATAAAGACTTCAAGTTTCGGATATGATTCTGATGCAGATTTTCAAATCATGCATCCCCGTGTTTCAGGAATGCATGCCGAATGTATTGTTGAAGGACATCGATTGACGATTGAATTGCCTGGTATTCACAATCTTGAAAATGCCATATCGGTTTTTGTATTGCTCCGTTGTATGGGAAAAAATGCTGAACAGGCAATTAATGCGCTTAAAGGGTTTCGAGGAATACAGCGTCGATTTCAAATAGTCGGTTCGGTAAAAGGTATTACTGTCGTTGATGATTTTGCGCATAATCCAGACAAAATACGAGCTACGATGAATGTTTTGAATGATTTGACCGGGCGTGTTTTATATGTTTTTCAACCTCATGGTTATGGACCAACCCGATTCCTGTTTGATGATTTTATCAACCAATTCGAACTCAGTTTACGCTCGGAGGATTTGCTTTTTATCCTTCCGATTTTTTATGCCGGAGGCACTGCTGAAAAAACCGTCAGCTCAGAAGATATTGCAAGGAGTCTTGTCACAAGGGGTAAACATGCCTGTTTTATCAGGCGGAGTGAGCTACCCAAGAGAATTACAACAGATTCTGAATCTGGAGACTGGGTTGTAGTCATGGGAGCGCGCGATCCATCACTTTCCGAGCTCTGCCAAACAATACTTTCACAAATCGCTAAAAACTCCTGCGAATAGACCATTCATAATGCCAATCCCCTGAGGTCTTTTTAAAATCAGTTCGTCTGGCCCATTCAAAGTGCCATTCAACACCAATCATCCAAAAATTGATTCCCCAGCCATAAGACGCAACCAGTGACCCTTCTCTGACAGATGTTTTGGGATCATTAAACTCCCATTCAAAAGAGTCACGATCCGACCAGACAGCGGCAACATCGACAAAGAATTTTCCGCGAAACCCGTGAAATGAAATGCCTCCGGGGAAAATTAAGTGGTCAAGCAGCGGAAACCTCAACTCCGTACTCGTCATAACAATACGGTTTCCAACCAACTGCCTGTACCCAAAACCTCGTACTGTACCCGGCCCGCCAACGCCAAAATATTGAGGTTGGCTGCCCTCAGAAAAAACACCCCATTGTCTGGCCGCAATGACGGATCGTTCTGTCAACGGAATATACTCACGAAAATCAAAATGTGTGTTTAGATAATTGTCAAACTTGTCACCTGCATCCACCGGTATTCTTGTACTTAACCGAAAACGCCACCCCCTGTATATTTCCGGATAGCCGGCCATGAACCTATACTGAATTGTGTCACCTACAAAGCCTGGTTCAATATAGGCATATCGTCTGTTTAAATCGGTAAAGCCCGATAGTGGTGAATCATATTCAAGATGTTGATAACCAAAATTAAGCTCAGCTCTGTAATAAGTGGAAAATGGATAATGGACAGCAAAGACACCCCAATACTCATCCCATCCCACCCGCTGATATATATTCCGTTGCGGATTGAAAATGTAGTAATAATTGCTGTCCTGCATAAACATGGCGCCATAGTTAACCCTGTTTCGCAAGTATTGATACTGTGCAAGCAACCCGCTTCTGTTATCCCGTCTGCGACCGATAATCTCAACTCTGTGATCACCCAGAATATCAGATAAAACCACTCCTCCTTCAACGAAAAAGTCGCCACTGGTTCCATAGCTGAGCATACCCACAGCATAATCGGGTATTAATCTGAATCGGACCGGGTCAGCATCCAAATCAGCTACCGATTCCGGAACTGTAACTCTGGGGAAAGCCTCGGATAATTCTGTGAAGCGAGCTTCACCAGTTATACCCAGAGGTTCAGCATCTTGAGCAACTTCCGGAATAATCGGAGTACGGTCAGCCGATATGACAACGATGCGTTCTGTACCGCGCAGGTAATACAGCATAACAACTTTTTGACTGTCGATTGAGAATGATGGGAGCAGACAACCCGTAACCGGAGCAGCAAGTCTTCGTGACTGTAACGTTTCAACATCCAGGATATATGGGTCCTGAACACCATCAATTGTATCGGAAATGTAGACTATTTTTTTTCCATCCGGAGACCAGGCCGGTGTGATTTGATCTCCCGGTTCAGATAACAATCGTTTAGTACCGGATTCGATTTCCAGAAGAACCAAATCAAACTGACCATCTCTTTCCGATGAATAGACAATATGCTTGCTATCAGGTGACCAATATGGTGTTCGGTTCACATATTGATCATCAGTCACGTTCCGACTGTTTCCCGTTTCACGGTCGAGCACATAGATATCTGATTGCAACCCGGACCAAGCGGCATAAGCGATATAGCGGCCATCTGAACTGAATGCCGGCGATGTCGGTGAATCTTCAGACAACCGAAATGAATCGACCAATCTGCCCGAAGCGGGGTCGAGTAATTTGATTGAATGAGTGTTTTCGAAATGATTGATATACGCCAGCATTCCATCCTGTAATGATCTGGCCAATGGTCTTCCCTGAGTTACAATCTGACGGAATCTTCTGCCATTCAGACGGCATGTCAGACAAATATCCAGCTTGTCTCTGTCCGGTTTCCTGACTGCTCCGGTTTTAATATGCAACCCATCCCTGCCGGCTTCCAGAAAATGAATAACCTCGTTTCCAATGCCATATACTGGCGATAAACGTCGGTACCCAGCATGGGTTAACGGAATTGATGAATCAAATACGCTGATACTCTCCCTGCGACGTTCAATCTCAATAACTCGACGGCGCAAATCATCATGCCATAATGCGGACATTTCCTGTAATGAAACCCCATAAATATCTTGCATGGCTACTTGAATATATTCACGAGAACGCAATGTTTTGCGGATTTCCCACAAAAACTCACGGAATTTATCAATACCATATTCCTCGCGTATAAAATCGACTGCTGATTGCGAGATCTTATATCCAATATACGGATTAGGTAAAAAATCAAACGTATTCAGTCTTTCCAGTCCTGGAAGATATCCATTGATAACAGCATCTCTTACAACCATACGCCCATAGGCATCCCAGTCAGCCGAAAAATGCTCAGCCATTCCTTCCATTACCCACATTGGCACCGGGGCTATTCTGCTAAGTCTGTTTTGAAAAAAAATCTCAAATTGAAATGAATGGACAAGCTCGTGATTAATCAATGATTCAAGATCGCTCCTGGGACTTTGCAACGGAATTACAATCCTTCGCTTAAGCAGTTCGGAAAATCCCCCCACACCCGTTGGAATAAATCCGGCCAATACGTTAGTTTGCCGAAAATCCGAATGCGTTGTATACAGAATTACCGGTATTCTTCCCGTCAGGTCTGTACCCAGATCACTGGATATTCTGGTATATGCCGTTTCGAAGTAGTTGATTATTTCAGGCATCAAATCCGGTTCTTCCATGTAGTAATAGAACTCAAAGTTGGCTGTTGTATGAACTTTCCAGTCAAATCTGGTGTAGGTAACCTTATTTTTACCAAAACCTTCCGCCGGAGCAGTCAACGCCAACACAACAGTCATACACAATCCCGCCACAGCTAACAGCCGTATCATAAAAGTCTTCATCTAATGACTCCTTTATGTCTATTTATAAACCAAAAAGCGATAGGTCTGCTGTTTCTTGCCAAGTAATTCATCCAAAAACTCTTCTGTCTGTTCATCAATCAGATCAAAAAAAATGCTGATTTCATCAGCCGCACCCTCGACCTGGTCACTGTCATCATAAATATTATTGAAAATAACTTCCCCCGTTCGTAAATCAACCAATAAAAACCCGAGCTGCAAATCAAATGCGATACGATTTCTGTAAACCTTTTGCGGAACCCTGTATCCATATCTGTCTTCACGCCATTCTGAATCATATCCAGAACGATCTTTGGTTAAATATGCAATAGCCCCGGTCAACAAAAGGTCAGCATCCCGGTCAGGGTATTCCTGTAACCAGTCAGTTTCAGCTAACACTTTCATTATCGATTCTATACCTTCATGCTCATCAGGTATTTCTATTACATTGTTATCTGTTAACACATTTTCAAACAAATCTGTTCGTGAAAACTGGCGTTCTAACAAACGCACCAAGTCTGAAGCAGCCTGAAAGTTTGGACTTTTTTGATAGAACCTTCCAATAATAATATCTTGCGAATCCAACGTTTCCAATACTGAATAATCTCTGTAAGTAACAGGTATTCTTTTGTGGGACCTGCATCCGCTGACAGCAACTAACACAATCATACAAATAACAAAAAGACTGGCGATTTTTATTTGATTATTTACGTTAGTCATTGGTTCTCTCCTGATAGCTTTGGGATCTCAGTCGATTTGCCAGTGCATTTCGATTTCTTTGAATTCGCCTATCCGAAGGTCTAAGTGAGTCGGCTTTTTCCAGAAACTGTTTTGCCTCTTCAAATTTCTCAGATTCTTCCATGGCAACACCCAAATTATTCAGCGCCGCTATATTTTCCGGGTCTTCCCGAAGCACCAGTTGCCATTGAGCCGCTGCCTCTTGCCAAAATCCCGCTTCGGCCAGTTGAACGCCATAACGAATTAAATCGTCATGAGTTCGGGGTCGAATATGAGTACAACCGTTCATCAAAGCTGCAATGGACAGAAATAGAAGGATGCACATTATTTTGATTCTAAAGCTGATTTTTATATTCATATATCATCGGCCTCCTCTTTCATTGTAATGAAACAGGTAGTATCTTGACAACCCCGGCGGTGAATCGTAACATCACAGCGGTTGAAGACCTGGATCTGAGAGGTGCTGACAGTGGATCAGAAAATCAGGATACTTGTTGCCGCGTCTGAGGTTTCACCTCTTGTTCGCACATCGTATGTTGCAGACGTTATTTCGTCACTTCCGCAAGCTTTACAGAGATTGGGTATGTGTATATCGCTGGTCATTCCGCGGTACAGTTTGATACCCGACAGTTTCACTCAGGAATGTATAGTTGATAACATTGCTATCTCAATTGGCGAAAAAATCAAACATGCTGGATTGTATCGCACCACATTGAACAACATGTCAGTATATCTTGTTGATATGCCCGATTACTATCATCGTAATTCCATTTACTGCGATGAAAACGGAGATTATCCCGATAATGCTGAACGTTTTATATTTTTCTCAAGAGCTGTTGTAGAATTGCTTCCTTATTACCAGTTTGAACCCGACATAATACACTGTAACGACTGGCAAACCGGTTTGATCCCTTTGTATTTGAAGCGTTTTGGACAATGCAATGGCAAATACAGGAATGTTAAAAGCCTTTTCACTGTGCATAATTTATCAAAACAGGGTTTATTTTGGCGTTTTGACATGCACTTAACCGGTTTACCCTGGAGTTATTTTACTTCTGAAGGCATTGAATTTTATGGTGATATTAATCTTTTAAAAGCCGGACTGCTTTATTCCAACGCAATTAACACGGTTTCACCCCGATATTGCAAGGAAATACAAACCTCCGAATTTGGATGTGGACTTGAAGGTGTATTGCAGTCATTGAAACCCAAGCTTTATGGTATTCTTAATGGTGTAAACTATGATTTATGGGATCCCCAAAGCAGTTCTGTAATACCGGCCCAATACACTATCCATGATCATTCAGGAAAACGCCTCTGCAAGACTGAGCTTTTGAAAAATACCGGACTGGTAAACAAATCAATACATGATCCCCTTATCGCTATGATTTCACCTCTTTATAGTCATAAAGGGCTGGATTTGCTGGAGTTTATCCTGCCTTCTTTGGCTGATCAGGGTATTTACGTTATTCTTCAGGGGGTTGGTGACCGAAACTATGTTCGCATTTTTTCTGAAATGGAAAAGCGTTTTTCCGGCTTATTCAGGTTTATTAACAATCTTGATTCGGAAACAACACAACAAGTGATAGCCGGAAGTGATTTTTTACTGAATCCATCGCGTTTTGAACCTTGCGGTTTGAATCAGATGTATGCTCTGCGCTTTGGAACTATGCCCATTGTACATCAAACAGGCGGCCTGGATAACACAGTATTCGATAGTAAAACAGATGATTCCGGCATCCAAACAGGTTTCAAGTTCAAAGAATACTCCTCTGAAGCGCTTCTGGATGCAATTAATCGGGGATTGGTTGTGTACCAAGATGCTGCGGCATTCACTCATTTGCGACAAACAGCGATGAGTCAGGATTTTTCCTGGAGCCAATCAGCGCTTCAATATCTTGATCTTTACAAAAAGATACTGGATGACACCTTAGATGTTTCGTAAGTTATTTCGTTTTATGTTTCGACATTTTGTCATTTGGGTTGTGATACCTTTCATTCTGATCGTATTTTTTATCCGTATATTTCAGCCTGAAATGTATCTTATGCAGATCATATCCCAGGAGCTTTATGATCAATCAGGTATTGTTTTGAAATATGAAACCGTTAAATTTCAATTTCCGGGCAGCCTTAATTTAAAGCAGGTGACGCTTGGTCAGACAACAACTCAGCCTCTCAAGCTGCCTGATCAAAGTGTTACCGAAAACATCTGGTTCACCGGTGAATCATTCACATTCCGAATTGCGTTTTTGCCGCTGTTACAAAGAAAGGCAGCAATCCGTTTTCATGGAAATGCTTACGGCGGAGGTTTTGAAGGTTTATTAGAGACCTTGATTCAAACCACACCTGCGCCATTTTTGATTACGGTTTCATGGAATGATCTTGATATGGAGCTTGTGTCAAAAGATTACAGTGACCTTCAATTAGACAGTGGATTAGTTTCGGGACATCTGAATCTGACAGCAGACGTGAGCAGGCGATTTGGTTATAATGGCAGGATAAGTTTAACATTTGAGGACACCCGGTTCAGAACACCGGATTTTTTTTCCGGAGATTTTGATTTGCCTGAATTTGACACTGCGACTGCTTATATTGAGTTAAAATACTCCGAAATAATTCTTGAAGATATTCGCTTATTCAGTCCAGATACAATTGTTCGGGTAATGGGTAAAATTTATCAGCAGCTTCCAATAGATGACTCATTGATGGATATTCAGGTTCGACTACATTTTATTAGTAGTGAGCAGCCATTTGATGAAGATATGTATATTCCTTTCAATATTAAAGGAACATTTGCTGACCCTCTTGTCTATTTTCTGGGTCGTGCATTATAACTCTTTTTATCTTTCCCGAAGTTCGTCAGCGGGTTGCTAACGTGTGATACCTCTTTTTGACATGCCAATGAAATCAATTATCGCCTTGACTTCCGGGTCATCTGGATATTCCTTGATCAGATTATCAATTGCGGTTGGTGTGCTAAACTCACCTGTCATAAGATACCGCATAACTTTCTGAAGCTTGTTTCTTGCATTACCATCAAATCCCCATCTTTGGAGCCCGACTTTGTTAATACCTCGTAAAACAGCTCTTTCACCGGCAATCATACTGAACGGTAACACATCCTGCGTCACTGCAGTAAAACCGCCAACAAAACTGTATCGGCCAATTCGAACAAACTGATGTATTGCAACCATACCACCTATTGATGCGTAATCTTCGATCGTAACATGTCCAGCCATATTAATAGCATTAGCCAGAATGCAGTTGTCTCCTATTGAGCAATCATGCGCAATGTGAACATATGCCATAATAAAATTGCTGTTCCCGACATATGTTACTTTGTCCTGTTTGTCAGTCGCCCTGTGGATGGTAACGTATTCCCGAATAATATTGTTATCGCCGATTGTGACCCATGTCTTTTCGTTGTTATAGGAAAGGTCTTGAGGTGTTCCGCCAACATAGCTATGGTGAAAGATACGATTGTTTTTACCGATTTTCATCGGTCCTTCCAGAGTTACATGATTGCCGATTTCGCATCCCTGACCAATTTCAACTCCTGGGCCAACAATTGAATAATGGCCAATTTTTACGCCCTCTTCGATTTTGGCATTCGGATCAATGATCGCTGTTTTTGCTATCATCGGCATTCTCCTTTTCACAATCGTAAACAGAATTGAGTTTTGTTTCCAGTTTATTCAGTCTGTCAGAGATTGATTTTATTTTGGAAGCCCATTCTGAAGCGTGACGCAAGGCAACCTGATTTCGTTTCCATTTATGGTGTGGCATTTGAGGAAATCCGGAAATTATTTGCTGTGCAGAGACATTTTTCATGATTGATCCACGTGCGGTAAGAATAACATCGTCACCCACGGAAACGTGAGCGTTGACACCTGACTGTCCTCCAAATACTGTTCTTTTCCCTATGTGTGAACTACCGGCGATACCTGTTTGTGCCGCAATAACAGTATTTTCACCAATTGATACATTATGTGCAACATGAACAAGATTATCCATTTTGACACCATTTCCGATGGTGGTAGTTCCCATACTGCCCCTGTCTATGGTACAATTAGCGCCAATTTCTACATCATCTCCTATAACTACGGTTCCCAATTGCATAATTTTGACATATTTATCCCTCTCCCGGGCAAATCCAAAACCATCTGATCCAATAACTGTTCCTGCATGAATAACAGCCCGTTTACCTATTGAAACATCATGACCGATGTACCCATTGGGGTAAACTATTGAGTCATCTCCGACAGATGCATTTCTGCCAATATACACACCGGGAAACAATACTACGTTGTTCCCTACATGCGCTTTTTCTTCAATAACGACATTTGGACCAATGGAGCTGGAGTCAGGAACTTTTGCTGTATGATGAATTGTTGATGATGAATGAATACCCGGTTTTGCCTGAATATTATCGAAAAACAGCGGTAATAACTTTGCAAGGGCCAATTGGACATCTTTAACAACGATTAAACTGCATTTTACATTGAAATCCGGAATTTCATTGACCAAAACAGCTTTTGCCTGAGTTGTCTGTATTTGGGACTTGTATTTGGGACTGTTATAGAACGAAATATGTTCGGGTTGGGCTCTGTCCAGCGAGACTATTCCAGTAATCGGGCTGTTGGCATCATTGCCAACCAGTTGCCCGTCAATAATCCTGGCAATATCCGATAAAACCACCGTTTTCCCTGGTTTTGAATGATTCATAGGTTAAGCGAGCAATTGTTCGATGATCATTTGAGTTATCAATTTTGCTGCATTTTATCAAATTCTTCGATTATCTTGGCTGATATATCTTTTGTCCTGTCAGAATAGAGTACTGAAGGTCCGTCTGAGTCAAGAATCATTGTATAGCCATGTTCCTGACCTATCTTTTCAATGACTTTTGCAAGCTGATCAATAATACGATCAAGAAGCAGTTTTTCGCGACCGCCAATTTCGTTTTGAGCATCTTCATTCATACGGTTGAGATTAACAATAGCTCGCTGTAATTGCTCACGTTTTTCAAGACGTGCTTCATCGGTAAGCATTTGACCCTGTTTAACCAGCTCTTCTTCCATTGCTCTGATCTCGTTTTCTTTTTGCTGTATTTTCTGACGATGCTGCTCAACAAGTCTTTGCAGGTTTTCATATCCCTCTCTACCGACCTGTGTCTCAAGTATGACTCGTTGTGTGCGTATAAAACCTATTTTCATGTTTTCATCCGCTTCAACTAATGTACAAGCCAGTGTGAATAACAGGCATGCAACTACAATTATTCCTTTTTTCATGTTTTGTTTCTCCCTTTTACACCATCAGAACGTTCGTCCCATGGTGAATTGAAAATCATTACGGCTTTCATTTTCATACGGATCCAGATTGTATCCCCAAATAAAACGCAAAGGAATCCCAAATCCAGGCATAAAAAATCTAACTTCAAAACCTGCGCTGGGTCTGAGAGTTCTAAGGTCAATATCCTCACCTGAAGCCCATACATTTCCGGCATCGGCAAACAGAATCAATTTGAGTGGTTGGGCAATTGGAATTTGAATTTCTGAGGATAAAAAAACAGCCTTGTTACCTCCAAGAGTATTTCCGCGTTCACCGATAGGGCCAATACTGAAATCTCGATATCCTCTAACGGTATTGGGCCCCCCAAGTCTGTATAACTCATAAAAGGGTAATTCCTGCCCTCTTAAACCATCCGCGTAATTAATTCTTCCTTGCAACATAAAAACCAGTCTTCGCGGCAGTGACCAATAATTCGACATTGATAGCGCTGATTTATAGAAATCGTTATCGCCTCCCAAAACTCCGCCGGCATACTGAATATTTGCTGAGCCATAAAAACCTTTTGAAGGATCCAATCTGCTGTCAAGAGTATTCAGAATCCATACATGCGTCAAACTCGATGTAACCTGCGTACCCTCAAGATCTCTTACAACTTCATCGGCTGATGCTGATACATCATAGACTTTATTTCTTTCATAAGTGTATCCGATACGCGAGGAGAAACCTCTTCGAAATGATCTACCCGTAAAAACACTGGACCCGATTTTACGCTGTGTTGAGTGATCGTATTTTTCACGTGTGTTCCATAGCGCAAATGATCCATAATACGGCCGATCCATTACCCATTCATCAGTGAATGAAAAACGGATTGTTTCACTTCTGCTGCCGGATGTTGCCTGAATATTAAGTTCCTGTCCCCTTCCAAAAAGGTTATGTTCAGATAATCCCAATGTGCCATACAATCTGTTATATCCTGAATAACCTCCCGCCAGTTGAATCTCCGTCTGCCGATTATCTGCCAGCGATATCTCAACATTGATTAATGAGGGGTCTATTTGCGGCTCGATATCCGGCATGACGTCATCAATATAAGCAAGATACTGCAGTCGGGCAATAGATGATTGCAGCAGTGATGTGTTGAATACATCACCTTCTGCAATAGCAAAATTTCGTCTTAAAACTCTGTCCTTTGTTCGAAAATTTCCTCTAAAATCCAGCCGGTTCAGATACGCTTTTTTTCCTTCTATCACTGAAAAGGTTATATCAACCGTGCGCGTCTCGTCATCAATCGTTCTTTCGGGTACTATGTGCGCATAAACATACCCCTGCATACCATAAATCTCACTTAAAGTTTTTATGGCCTGATCTTCCAGCGCAAGAGAATAGCGATATCCAGTCTGAAAACGTGAACCTCCTCGAAACAATGCTGATCCACCAATGTAACGTCGATAGGTTTCCGGCCGTATTGATTCAACGACTCGCCTTACCACATCAACTGGAATAATTGACTCATCGGTAACCGTGTAGTCAACTTCTCCAATCGTATATACAGGCCCTTCGTCTATTTCAAAGGTCAAGCTTAACGAGGCGGGTCGTCCTGGTCTGGAAGGTGGATTCATGGTTATTTCCGGTTCACTGACCGAAACTCTAAGAAAACCTCGATTTTTGTAATACTTTTCCAATGCCCGGATATCTTCATCGAGTTTGTCTTCACGAAACCGGCCGGCTTCAGTAATAAAAGACAACCACCACCATTCCTGATTGTTTTTCAGTTGTGCTTTCAACCCCCACATTCTGTTTCCGGTGCGTATGTTTTCATTACCTTTGATATTGACATCCCTGATTCTTAAACGGGTTCCTTCATCAATATCAAGGACCAACGATGATACTGCGGCCTGGGGCGAAGTCAGTCGAGGTGAAACAGTCACGAAATGATATCCTCTGTCACGATATTTGTTTTCAATATTGTTTATGCTTGCCTGAACTTCGGATGGATTGTAGCGATCCCCTGACGAAATTGTCAGCTCATCTCTTAAAGTATTCAAGCCAATAGCGCGGGCCCCCGAAATGACAATCTCCCCCAATCTGGGTCTTTCGGTGATGATATAAATCAGTCTGTACCCCGGATCCAATTCTTCGACTTTAACTTGAATGTCATCGAAAAGACCTGATGCATACATATTTTTTACATCTCGCCGGATAAAGTTCATATTTAGTATTGCACCGGGGGTCACCTTGATAAGATACCGGATTGTATCAATATCAATGTGCTGATTGCCTCTGATCTGTATATCAGTTATGACAGGCGGAAGCTCCGCAGAAATCTTTGCAGATTCAGCACAATAAAAGACTGTTATAAGCAAAAATAGAATCAGTTTTTTAAAGTAATTTTGAGTAATCAAATTAAATCAATCCCAACTTGCCTGTTGCTGCAGGCATAATCCGCGCGTTATATTAAACGGTTATGTGAGTCAGGTCAATATAAGATGCATTATCCTTCTGTGACAACAACACATTGATTGCCAATTTCAATACTGAATTTCAATTGATTTTTTGTAAGTGAAATTCTGACACTGGCATCCTTCATATCGTCCTGATGTTTCAGCAATTCTTCAGACAGGGGATTTTCGATATATTTTCGAATAGTGCGTTTGACCGGTCTTGCGCCATAGGCTGGTTGATAGCTTTTTTCGACTAACCAATCCCTTGCTGCTGCTGAAATTTCCATATCCAGGCCAATTTCCTGCAACTGTTTGTTCAATCTGGCAAGATTCATATCCATAATTTCGCGGATGTGTTTTATACTCAACTGGTGAAAAACAACTACTTCATCAACTCTATTGAGAAACTCCGGGCTGAACGTTGTTTTCATTTCCTGCAGAACAGTATTTTTCATTTTTTCGTATGATCTACGATCCGCTTCAGTATCCGGACTAAATCCCATCATTGTTCCTGTTCGAATATATTTAGCGCCTATATTTGAAGTCATAATCAAGATACAGTTTCTAAAATCAACCTGTCTTCCCATGCCATCTGTCAGGTGACCTTCTTCCATAACCTGGAGCAGAATGTTAAATATATCTGAACTTGCTTTTTCAATTTCATCCAGCAGAACCACCGAATATGGACTGCGGCGTACTTTTTCGGTCAATTGCCCACCTTCGCCGTATCCGACGTATCCTGGAGGTGACCCGACCAGTCTTGAAACAGAATGTTTTTCCATAAACTCAGACATATCAATAGCAATCATGGCTTTTTCATCACCAAAAAGGTTTTCTGCCAACGCTCTTGCAAGTTCTGTTTTGCCCACTCCGGTTGGTCCAAGAAAGATAAATGAGCCAATTGGTTTGGAATGGTCTTTCAATCCTGATCTGGAACGGCGTATTGCTCTGACAACTGCATCGACCGCTTCATCCTGGGCAACAATTCTTTGATGAATATCGGACTCCATTTGCAACAGTTTTCGGGATTCACTTTCCTGAATACGTCTCAGAGGAACTCCCGTCCACTGGCTGACAACCTGCGATATATCATCAGCAGTAATAGCGACAGTTTGCTCCAGCATTTCAGAACGCCATTCTTTTCTAAGTTGTTCAGCCTTTCTGCGCAAGGACTGTTGTTCTTCTTTCAGATCCCTGATTCTTGACAAATCTGCTTTGGAATCTTTCAATGTATGTTTAACCTGAATATCTATGTCGTCAGCCTTCTGCTCCATTTCCTTCAGATGTAGCGGTTCACGTGTTGCTTCGAGTCGTTTTCGTGCACCAGCCTCATCAATGACATCAATCGCCTTGTCCGGCAATTGCCGGTCGGAAATATAACGGTCGGCCATCTGGACTGCAGCAACTATTGAATCGTCTGAATATGCAGCATTATGATGTTGTTCGTATTGAAGTTTAAGACCCTGAAGAATTCGGACAGTTTCAGATACCGTAGGAGCCAGCACCCGTATTGTTTGAAAACGGCGTTCGAGTGCGCCGTCTTTCTCAATATGTTTACGATACTCATCCTGCGTCGTCGCACCGATACATTGGATTTCTCCGCGCGACAGTGATGGCTTCAGCATATTGGATGCATCTATTGAACCTTCAGCCGCACCAGCGCCGACAAGTGTGTGTAACTCATCGATAAACACAATAACATTTGCAGCTTCTCTGAGTTCTTTAAGCACTGTCTGCAATCTTTCTTCAAACTGCCCACGATATTTTGTACCAGCGACCAGCGCTGCCAGATCCAGACTAATTATTCTTCTATTTGCCAGCAATTCCGGAATATCACCCGTAACAATTTTTTGGGCCAAACCTTCAACAATAGCCGTTTTTCCGACCCCCGGATCACCAACAAGCACCGGGTTGTTTTTTTGTCTTCGACACAATATCTGAATAACCCGCGCTATTTCATTGGAACGACCGATAACCGGATCAAGTTTTTTATTCTGTGCCATATTTGTCAAATCCCGGCCAAACGCATCCAGGGCTGGGGTTGCTGATTTTTCCTTGCCCCGATCTGAACCCTTAACCGGATTCAACATTTCAAGAATAACTTCCCGCAACGTGTCCAGAGTAATCCCGACATCCCTCAGCATTTTTCCAGCCATCCCATGACGTTCTCTAACCATACCGAGCAATAAATGCTCCGTATCAATGTAACTATGGCCAAATTCACGGCTTTCAATCAAAGCAGCTTCGAGGACTCTTTTTGCCAGGTCCGAAAACGGCAATTCGCGTTGATATGCCAGTCTATTCCCCATTATCAGGCGTCGTTCAAGTTGTAACTGTAGTGAGTTTGGATTAACATTCATTTTTTGCAGAGCCCTTATGGCAATACCGCCACCTTCCTTGATCAAGCCCAGTAACAAGTGTTCTGTATCCAGACGATCATGTTTGAGCCGTTCCGCCTCACTTTTTGACAGAACAATCACCAATCGAGCTCTTTCTGTAAACTTTTCAAACATGGACAATCTCCTTAACGGTTCTGGAATGCGTCCCCCAGTTATCTTACCAAATCAGCTATTCAAATGCGACGCATCCGGTGCGACGTAACCCGCAGCCATCTTCATACATTTATGCGAAGACCGTGCCAAATCCATATCATGTGATGCTATCACAAATGTAACCTTGTATTTTTCGTTTAATTCGCACATCATGTCAAACACTATACGCCCGGTACCCGTGTCCAGGTTCCCGGTTGGTTCATCTGCCAGTACTAACAACGGTGACGTGACCATAGCTCTGGCCAATGCCACCCGCTGTTGCTCACCACCAGATAACTGAGCTGGAATATGGTTAAACCGCTGTGACAGACCAACATCACTTAAAACTTCAGCAGCGCGTTGCAATGCCATTTTCTTCGATAACGTTCTGCGTATTAACAACGGCATAGCTACATTTTCAATTGCTGAAAACTCCGGTAGCAAATGGTGAAACTGAAATACAAAACCCACTTTTGTGTTTCGAAATTCAGCCAGTTGAGTGTTAGTCATATCAGACAAAACTTTGTCCTCAAATACAATTTCACCATTCGTTGGTCTGTCCAAACCTCCCATAATGTGCAGCAAAGTTGATTTTCCTACTCCGCTGGCACCAGTAATTGCAACAATTTCTCCTTTCTCCAACTGAAACGAGACGTCTTCCAGAACACGAACATCACCGTGGGGAGTTTTATATACTTTTTGAATATTCTGAACGCGCATCAAAATATCATTCATAACGAATTGCCTCAACCGGGTCCAGGCGCGCGGCCTGATTTGCCGGATAGATCGTTGCCAGCAGACAGATCAGCAATGAAGCAGTACAAACTATCAGAACTTCAGTCAGTTTGATTTCGAAAGGCAGATAACTGACATAGTACACTTCGCCTTCCAATCGAATCAGTTTGTATTTATCGGCTATCCAGCTTATCAGACATCCCAATGTGCCTCCGATGCCGGTTCCGAAGAGTCCAATTACCATACCCTGCACCAGAAATATTTTCCGTATACCTTCATTGGTCGCTCCCATGGCTTTCAGTATTCCAATATCCTTGTTTTTTTCCATTACCATCATCGTAAGTGAACTTATAATACTGAATGAGGCAACAAGCACAATCAGAGTCAGAATAATAAACATTGCTATTTTTTCCAGCTTCAATGCTGCAAAAAACGTCCTGTTCATCTCTTTCCAGTCACGTATCCAGAATCTTAAACCAAGTTTATCCCGGAGCGCTTCCACAATTCTTTCAGACCGAAAGATATCTTCAACACGAACTTCTATTCCATTAACTCCATCCGGCATTCCAAGCAGTCTTGAAGCTGTTTCAAGTGTCATGTAGGCCATTGACCGGTCATATTCATACATTCCGGTTTCAAACAGGCCGACCACGCGAAATGATCTGGCCCGAGGTATCATACCCGTGGGTGTCAGGGTCATTTCTGCTGATAAAATTGTCACGACATCATCAATTCGAGCGCCCAGATGTCTTGCAAGCTCAATCCCCAGAATAACACCTTCACTGGGCAATGGAGCAGTGTTATGCTGTTGTGTTTGCGGCAGTTCAACAAGATACTCCAGCTTGCCATGCACCATTGCATGCTGTAATTCAACAGGTCCGGAATCAGCCATGTCCATACCTTTTATTACGACTCCTTCGCCCCTGACACCACGACGAATCATTCCTTTTGAATAAATAAATACTTCTGAAGAAATGACACCAGGAACAGAACTCACCAGAGCAGTAATCTCATGATAATCTTCGATTTTGTCATCCGGTGATGCAGGTAATATTACAATATGAGCATTCGTGCCCAATATTTTTTCCCTCATATCATTGGCCAAACCCGTCATTACAGCCAGCACAATTATAAGGGCTGCTACCCCCAGAGCTACTCCGGCGATAGAGATTAATGTCACAATTGATATCATCGTTTGCTTTCGTCGTGCCCGCAAATAGCGTAAACCTATAAAGCGTTCATACGAAAAAACTTTTTTTAAGCGATTATTCATTTATCACACCGAAGAAAGGCTTCCATGAATTCATCAATATTGCCATCCAGAAAATCATCCACTTTTCCTGTTTCAATATTCAGGCGATGGTCTTTTATCATCTGATAGGGATGCAGCACATATGAGCGAATCTGACTGCCCCACCCAATGTCTTTTTTTTCATTTTCAGCTTTTTTTCTTTCTGCATCTTTTTCTTCTATTGCCAAATCAGTCAGCCGGGCTTTAAGAATTCGCATTGCAATTTCTCGATTACGCAGTTGAGACCTTTCATTTTGGCAGGTAATAACCATTCCTGTGGGCAGGTGAGTTATTCTTACAGCAGAATCGGTTGTGTTCACTCCCTGACCGCCAGGCCCACTTGATCGATATACATCGATTTTCAAGTCAGACGGATTGATTTCGACATCAATATCATCATCAATTTCCGGATATACAAAGACTGACGCAAATGATGTATGCCTTCGTGAATTGGCATCAAAGGGTGAAATTCTGACCAACCGGTGCACACCCATCTCCGCACGGCAATATCCAAATGCGTATTCTCCATTGATTTGGAATGTAACACTTTTAATACCGGCTTCATCCCCGGGAATCATATCCAGAATTTCAAATGAATAATCGTGCCGCTCCGCCCAGCGCTTATACATGCGAAACAACATTTGTGCCCAATCCTGCGATTCTGTTCCTCCCGCTCCGGAATGTACCATCATAATTGCATTACACTTGTCATATTCACCACTCAGCATTGTCAGAAATTCATACTTCTCAAAATCATTTGTAAAGCGAGCATATGATTTCTCTATATCCTTTATCAATTCAGGATCATCATCAGCGATCTGAATCAACTCGATAATATCATTCACATCTTTTTCTAATTGTGCGTGTCGGTCAATGTCCTTTTCAAGATCAGATCGTTTCTTGGTAATGCTTCTGGCAGTATCAGGATCATCCCAAAAAGACGGCTCTCCGATTTTTTTATCCAACCTGTCAATTTCCTGTTGTTTTTCAGCTACGTCAAAGATGCCTCCCGATGTATCCAAGTTTGTCCTGTATCTCTAAAAGCCGTTTTATCATGGATGACTTTTTTTCTTCAAACATTCCATGCCTCCAGTCTTACTTTTTTTGCGGTTTTTTATCGCAGCAATTAAATACAATATCGTAGTCAAAGCAGTGCACCCAATGGCAAACGCATTCCCAATAATCAAATATGGTGTTGTTCGATTCTCCAGTGTAACATCTACA
This sequence comes from candidate division CSSED10-310 bacterium, assembly GCA_003558985.1. Taxonomy (GTDB): domain Bacteria; phylum CSSED10-310; class CSSED10-310; order CSSED10-310; family CSSED10-310; genus CSSED10-310. The sequence goes on along the minus strand of PWNJ01000101.1, from coordinate 1,403 downwards.
ACAAAGGATACTTTTTCGAAAAGTGGTGATTGATGAATAATTCGTCCCCTTGAATCAATTGCGCCCGAGATACCTGAATTTGCCGATCGTACGATTGCCCTTCCGGATTCAACAGCCCTGAACCTTGCAACAGAAAAATGCTGATACGAAGCGCTTGTTTCGCCAAACCAGGCATCATTGGTAACATTGCAGATAAGATTCGCTCCCGCACGGACCCGTTGTCTGACCAGCTCAGGAAATATATTTTCATAACAAATAGTTACAGCAATTTCAGGGCCTTCCGGAATGGTCAATGGTTTTACAGATGATCCTGGAGTAAACTCACCTATCTGGTCCTCCACAAGCCTGTTGACAAAAAACAGAAACCTGTTTAATGGTACGAATTCACCGAAAGGTACCAACCGTTGCTTGTAAAAGTATTCATCTGAGCCATCCGGCAATGCCAGCACAACAGCATTGTACACTTTGTCTTTGTCGCGATCATGGTCCAGCGTTCCAGTCAGCAAAGGTATTCCAGTTTTATCTATAAAACTCGTCAGATGAAATCCCAAAGCCCCGTCTTTTCCATTGTCGTAGTACCAGGCATAGCGATAGTTGAACGGCAAAGAAGATTCGGCCCACACAAACAGTTCGGGTTCTTTTTCAATAAGTTGCTTGCTCAGGTCTATATGATCCAACAGCGCTTTGAATCTTAAATCCGGATCCCATTTTTCGTGTAAATCAACATTGCCTTGAATGATTCCAGCTCTGAAGCTTTCGTTACCGGATTCTGTATTGTATCTGAAAGCTCCATATACAAGCGCTCCAATAATAACAGGTAGTACAACCAATGCTGCCAATTTTCTTTCAGTGTTTTTTACAATAATAGAATAGATTCCACAATTAGCCATTACTATTAAAAACGACAATCCATAGAATGAACCCCAGTCAGCATTTTGCAGCAGCCATGCGACGGAATGCTGGCTTTTCCCAAGACTGTTCCAGGGAAAAGCCAGTCCTAGCGGCATATTGGCTCGCAGATATTCCATCGCAACCCAGCAAACAGGCCAGATTAACAATCGGGGGATTTTTCCATTCATTTGCTTGTAGATAAACTCAGCTATGGCAACAGCCAAAGCAATAAACACCGCTAGCAAGGCCGACATAATAAACAGAGCTATTCCTGCCATCCAATTGGGCAAACCTCCATAAACAATTATTGAATATGTAACCCATGCAAAGCAGATCGCATAGCAAACAATACCGAAAAACCATGCAATTGAAAAAACTCTGTCAGGAAACCAATGAACAGCGGCCATGAAGAGTGGCACAATCGCCACCCATGCCATGCGCGGTCGGCCGCGGACAGCGGCACGGCGGGGCGGGGGTTGATCGGGCATTTGCGTCATGGGCACGGGCCTCGG
>PWNJ01000130.1 GCA_003558985.1 candidate division CSSED10-310 bacterium | reverse complement strand
TCACGCGTTCTTATGAGGGGATTCGCCAGAACGCCATGAAAGAAACATTGTCTCTCATTACGCATGATGACCTCTCTCGCGTTGTAACCGTCTCTGCCTGACGGCATTTTCAAACAACTGCGTTCTCTCCTGAAAGGAGAGATTTGAAAAACACTGCGTTTACAATGATTTAACCGGCGAATTGCGGCCTTATGAGGGCGCGGAAACCACGCCCCTACATCGGGAAAAACTGGCCTTCAGTGTCGTTTCCGTAGCAGAATCACAAGGAAAAACGGGCCACCCAGTATCGCTGTTAACACACCGACCGGCAGTTCGGCGGGCGCAAACACTGTTCGGGCGGCGGCATCGCATAAGATAAGGAAACCGGCGCCGCACAGGGCGGATGCGGGCAGCAGTATTCGGTGATCGGGGCCGACCATCAACCGCAGGGTATGCGGTACAATCAGTCCGACAAATCCGATTGGGCCGGCGACACAGACAACCAGCGCGACCGCAACTGATGCGCACAGATAGGTGACCAGATAATTGCGTTTGATATTGACGCCGCGAGTGCGAGCGGATTCCTCACCGGCAGATAACAGATTGTATTCGGAAGACAGCAGCCAAAGTCCGATGATTGCCAAGGCGACTCCCGGCAGCGTGCGGTAGAACGTGTCATAATCAGCGATATCCAGGTTACCCATCAGCCAGTGTATAATTCGATAGGATTGAGTGAAATCAGCCAGATACTGCATAAACATGATGCAGGCGGCGAAAAAGAAACTCAGTGTGACACCCGATAACAGCAATGTGTGAGTTGATCCGCCGGTTTTGCGGCCCAGCCAATACACCAGCAGTACGGTCAGCAATGCGCCGGTCATTCCGGATATCTGAATCGCAGGAACGCCTCCAACAGTATGATGGAAACCCAGAAGCATGCCAAGAACAGCGCCGCAGGCGGCTCCGGAGGAAACCCCGAGTGTATAGGGTGTGGCCAGCGGATTGCGCAGCAAGGCCTGAAAAGCAACGCCGGCGGCGGACAGAGCAGCTCCGGCCAGCGCCGCGAACAGAACCCGGGGTATGCGCGCCTGAAACAATATGGCCGCATCGGGCGACAGCGATGGATTCATTCGATGTGCCCATGCTTCAGTAAAATTCAGCGGTTGAGGTCCGATGAATGGGCCGGCGGCAAGACATAGAAGAAAGAATATACCGGACAGTGCCAGAACATGCAGGGTATGACGCAACGATGTTTTCATGGCAGTTGCTCTTGAATATCCGGAATGAACCAGCGCGGGCATGTATCCGTGTGAATCGGCGTCATATTCACGCGAAACACCGATGCAATGGCGGCGGGTGTCAAAACCTGTTCCGGCGACCCGTCGTGATGGGTGTCCGGCCCGCTCAGCAACCAGATGCGATTGCAGAACATTCCGGCCAGATTAATATCGTGCAACGCCGTAATAATGGTTAAATTCTGTTGAGTGTTCAACTGTGCAAGCAATGATAAAATATGCAGTTGATAATACATGTCCAGCCCGGTCAAAGGTTCGTCCAGAAGCAGAATATCCGGTTGTTGTGCCAGCGCCGCGGCAAGAATCACGCGCTGTTTCTCACCGCCGCTTAACGTATTGAACATACGGTCTTCAAAAGCGTCCGCGCCGGTTGATTTCAGCATGGAACGCGCCATTTCAATATCATCGCGGTTTTCGTATCCCAGGAAATTTTTGTGAGGAAATCGTCCCATCAATACCACTTCAAGCACAGTAAACGCGTTTGCAAATACAGTCTGCTGTGGGACGAACGCCATTTTTCGGGCGATTTGACGCGGCGTCATGGCGGGCAGATTGATTCCATTGAGTTTGATTGCGCCGGAATCTGGCGTGAGGACGCCGTTCACTAGTTTTAGCAGCGTAGATTTACCGACTCCGTTCGGACCGATCACACCAATAAAATCCGATCGCCGGACAGTATTGCTGAATGAAGTAAATACCGGGTTGCCGGGATATGACCAGGCCAGATGCTCAACGGTCAGAAGCGGCTCAGTCATTGGTTGTGTCCCATATCGCATTGATATGCTCAGCCAGCAGAGCCGCAAATTCAGTGATGCGCGGCCCTGGAATGGAGATAAAATAATCGTTCAGTATGATGATGCGGTGGTTTTGAACTGCCGGTACAGCGGACAGACCTTTCCATGTGGCCAGCCGCTGTTTGCGAGTCTGCTCATCAAGGGGTTCGCCCGGCATCAGATCAATGATGATATCCGGTTGAGCGGCTATTATGGACTCGCGATTGACCGGAAAATAGGCGCGGGATTGCCCGGCAAATACGTTTTCTATGCCAAGCGCCTGAAGAATATCATGGTGAAAACTGGCGCCTCCGGACACGTATATATTTTGAAGGACACCCGGTGTCATACCGACACAAATCATAACTTTAGGCGGAGTTTTATACGAGCGTTGCAACGTTTCAAGTCGCCGGTTTATCGTTCGGATCAAATCGTCTGCTTCGGCTTCCGCTCCAAGAATATGGCCGATCTGCCGAATGGTTGTCAGAATATCATCAAGGGTATCAGCAGGAAAATCCTTGACCTCAAACCCCAGTTTTTCAAGCCGCTGATTCAACTCACTGCGGCCTCGCAACAGAAATACCATATCCGGTTTCAGGCGTATCAGGCCTTCAATATCCGGGTTGAAATATCCGCCCATTTTCGGCAACGATTCAACGGATTCCGGCCATGAATCAAAATTTGACACGCCGATAATACGATGTCCCTGATTCAGACTGAACACAATTTCAGTCAGATTCGGCGCCAGCGTCACCAGAGTGGATGGTTCTTTATTTGAATTTTTATTGGAAGCAGTCGTGCCAGCGGCAGGTGCGGCTGACATCAGAATAAAGCAGATAACGTATAAACAGACAAAATGAAGAAATATATGTCGCGTATTCGTGTTTTCAGGTAGCGACAGAAATGATTCCCGGGAGTTTGTTTCAGTTGTAGTCTGAAGACGCCGCAGATATTTCGATTTCGCTGATAATCTGATATGTAACACTTCGGACGCGCTCATGCCGGATATCTTCAACTATTCAATCAAAATTTTCAACCCGGTTTGAACGATTCAAAAGACAGGATATAATAACTTCATGGAAGTTCAGATAACGACTCGCGACTATTCAAAAAAGATTGTCATTTATTTTATTCTGGCAATACTGGCGCCGGTGTATCTGATCAATATCATACCGCCGGCACAATGGTCGCGGGGTGTTCCGTTTGCGGACAGTCGGCTGAACTTGTGGGCGTTGACTCACCAGTGGAACGTGTTGCCGTCGTCACCGGGACAGATATGGAACGGCAACGCTTTCTATCCGGCACAACGCACAATTACGGGTTCCGACCACCTGTTTTCGCAGACTCTGACGGGGTTGCCGGTGTATAAGGCGACTCGTAATCCGTTTTTGGCCTATCATTTTGTTCTGTTTGCCGGCTACGCAATTGGAGCGTGGGGGATGCTGCTTTTGGGACTGTTGCTGTTCAGGCATGCCGGAGGCGCGCTGGCGGCCGCGGTGTTTTTTACTGTGGCTCTACCCCGATCCATTCAGGCTGTCGGCCACATACAGATTGCATATCTTGCATGGATGCCGTGGAGTATATTTTTTCTGCACCGCATGTATCGACGTAACAATTTCGGTATTGTTTTTGGATTTGTGGTGACGACGACTCTGCATTTTTTAAGCGGATGGTATATCGCGTTGTTTCAGGCCATCATACTGGCTGTGCTGATGCCGCTTCTGGCAATCAAACACCGGCAAATACAGACGTTTTATGTCAGTATTGCGGCGTTGACCGTCGTTGCGATTCTGGTGTTGCCGTTTGCATTGCCATATGTTGGTCGGCCTGGAACTGATGTTCAGACCTTGCATCATTACTCAGCAAACTTGACGGATTTTATTCGTCCCGCCTCATATACTGTTTTTTCAGGATCACATCAGCCGTTCTGGTCCGAAACAACTCTGTGGATGGGGCTGACGGCGCCGATAGTGGCGTTACTGGGTATATTTTTCAAAGCCAAACCTGACCGAATGGGTCGCCGCCCGGCCGTTATCCCGTATCTTCTGCTGGCCGCAGGTGGAGTTGCCCTGGCATGCGGACCAAAGCTGCCGCTGATTCCACAGGAATATACTCCCTGGATGCTGCTGGCAAGGTTGCCGGGGATTGACGGTATTCGAGCACCTGCACGAGCTGTCTTTATTGCTGTATTTGCCATTTCGATACTTTTTGGTCGAACAATCTGGCTGATCGAAAAAAAATGCCGCTCCAGAAATCTGTGCCGTATCATAACATTCATTCTGGTAGCGCTTGTTATGGTTGAGAATTTCCCGCTGATGAAACTTGCTCCAGCAGATATCGAAATGCCGGAAGTATATGAGTGGTTGCAGGTATTGCCTCCAACCATGCCGGTGGCCGAAGCGCCCTGTTTTTACGGTACGGACCTGTGGGCGTTTTCTGCTGACAATATGATGTATGCCGCCTTGCACGGCAGACCAATAGCAAACGGGTATACTCGTTATCCGCCCGAACAGTTTTCAGAAATCAGTGATGCGGTCAACCGATTACCGTCTCCATCGGCAATACGCTATTTAAAAGACATCGGTATTGATATTGTCATTGTTCATCCGCAAATGTTTTTTCATCGACAGATGACCGATTTGCTGGTTCAGGCGCAGACATCATCCAATCCGGCCGCAATAATAAACCACATTACTGAATTATCGAACGATCATTATTATTCAATGGTGTCGCCACAGGGACAGGCGATGGAATTTGCATGTCTTCAATCCCCGTATATGACGCTGATTGACCGATTTGGCAGATCGCTGGTTTTCTATCTGAGTGATTTGCAGATGATTTGAAAATCCTTGAACCTCAATGGCCGCAACCGGCCAGATCAGGTTTTGGAGGCAGTAAAAATATTTTGTATTCTGACTTTTCCCGGTAATCGATAAACATCAAAATCAGAATCAATGCTGATGATCTGTCGTATGCCGGTCTTTTCTGCGGCTATCACCAGTGTCGCATCCGCAAAATCCATTGGACAATCACTGTATTTGTCTGTCAGATCAATTATGCGGGCGATATCATGCTGAAGTAATTCGTGAATTGTGACTCCCTCCATCATGATCCAGCGTAAAAAATCAAGTTGTACATTAATATTGAAATTCAACATGTACATGACCTCGGTCAGAACAGGGGTGGTGGTCACAAATTGAAGTTTTTTTCGGCGAATAAAATCCAGGATTTTTTTGTGATACATATCATCTTTGTTAAACAGCGCGATCAATGGCCCTGCATCAATGAGTATTGTTTTTAACACTGAATTTTTCCTTTAATCTGGTTTTATACTCAGTAGACAGGTTTTTTTCACCGCTGCCATATCGCCCAAAAAACGCTTTTCCGGATTCAAAGGAGTCTTTTTTCGACTCTTCTTCAGCAAAATACATTTCCAGCGCTTCCTTGATCAAAACCGATCTGGGCTTGTGTTTTAACTTTGCCAGGGAATCAAGCTTGCGTTCCATCTCACGTGATAGTCGAACAGATGTCATAACAGAACCTCCGTATTACATAATGTATTACATTGGGTCGGAAAATGTCAAGTGGGTGGAAGGCATAGGGCTGAGGGCGTAAGGCGGAGGGCTTAGGGCGTAAGGCGGAGGGCTTAGGGCGGAAGGGTTGCCGTCTGTTGATTAGTGATTATTTTTGATGGAACTCAAAAACGAATGTAGAGACACCCGGCGGGCGTCTAAATGTTGCGAATCATCTTTCACAACAAACCGTAGGGGCGTTCGGCGAACGCCCTGTCATCAACCTTGCACGGCGATTATTATTTTTTCCGTCGCGCGAATTTCATCAATCCGCCCAGCGTCAGCAGCAGCAGTCCAATTCCGAACGGTCCGGTTGCGGGGATTGGTGGTGGTTCAGGTGTTGGTGTTCCGGCAGGTGTATTGGTAGGTACTGGTGTATGTGTGGGTATCGGTGATGGTGTCGGTGTTGGAGTAGCAGCCATATCATTGTATGCACAATAGATATCGGATTTTGCTCCGTTCCGATAATCCGGCCATAAAACAATCCGTGTATCTTCATAAGCGCCTGTTCCAACTGCGACACCGGAGGATACCCCTGTCCATTCACCTTGTCGGGCCGGATCAGCATTCGGCGCTGACACTTCTTCTGCTTCGGACCAGATCATGGGTATCGAGAAATCGGTTTCGGTATACAGCATTCTGCCTGATGAGGGGCCGGTCTGATCCACAAGAGCGACGCGGTATCCGCCACCGCTGAGCCGATTATCGGAGGTAATGGCTGGCATGGTGTTGTCATAATCTGTGTCGGAATAAATGGTGCCGCGCGTAACGGTGCCGATATCCCAGTTACTACCTGAACCGGTTATGTTGTCAAGATTCTGATACGTGTATTCTATGCGAAACAAATTTGACGCGAATTGTCTGGCGGTGTATGCCACCATAAGCGTACGTTCCGGAGCCACCGGGTTTTCCGTGATAGCTGCAACCGCTTCAGCACAGTAATTCCAGTTGACCGGGCTGATAACATATAAGTCATTGTTCCATGTTACCCCTCTGTTAGGTGACATAGCAACCAGAACTCTGGGATTGGTTGGCGGCGACTGGGTAGCCATGCTCCAGACACAAAACAGTCGATTGTTTACTGAATCAAAAACAAAATCCGGTTTCCACATTGTGTCAGCAAAGATATCCGAGATAAAATCACCCGTCACAAAAGACTGCCCGTTTGTATCCGAATATTTTGAAATGTAAAAACCATAATCCAGACTGACATAACCGACAATCAGTCGATTCAAATCAGGATTGGATGGTCGTGGAATTGCCTTTATAGTCGGCAGGACAAAATCATAATCCTGATTGCTTATATATACGGGTCCATTAAAGTTGGAACCGGAACCAATGTCTTTCCAAAGCAAAACAGCAGCATATCGATCCAGCCATTGATTACCAGCGTAAACAGTGACTGCAAGCCGATAGGTTGTTGCTGATGTGCGAAACACTTCAATCGAAGGATAAACATGACCCAAACCACCCAGAAATGCCAGCGCAAATCCGGTGGCGCCGTGATCAATGTTTTCCCAGGTCTGACCCCCATCAGTGGACCGACGCACATAAACCGCATTGTGGTTCGGATATCCGGGAAATGAACGATCATCAAAAAAAACCGTATACAGATGGCCATCCTGACCGGTAATAGCATTTACAAATCCCTGACTGTTCGTTGCGTAATCACCTCCTGAAGCTACAATCACTTCCGACCAGTCCGAATTCCGGCCCTGCGTGCGAACTGATCCATCATCATCCAGCCGAAGATTGATCAGTTCCTGTGTTCCGCCCGGAAGCGATTCACGAGTTTGCCCGGAACGAAGACCGGTTGTCAACGATGCATCCGCACCTGCTGTAAAAAACATCATTGTGATCAAACACAACACGACACAAGAACTTTTATTTTCAATCGATTTCATGTAACTTTCTCCCCCCAAAGCAAAAGAACACCCTTATCGAGATTACTACTTTAGCGTAATCAATGCAAACTGGACTTTCCGAAATATTTCTTCTTTTCTCCATTTCTCCTTTTCCCCCATTCGCCCCAGTGGGTTTTGGGATATTACGTTGGAAAATGCTGTAAAAAAAATGTTAGCGCTCATGTTTTTGGTTTGGAATTTGGTGCGTCATTTACTATAATGATGATGTTGCAGGATGAGCTTGCAGCGAACAGGAAACGAATATGATGCAATCGGCTTCAAAGAATCAGTTGATTTCAGTCATTGTGACTGTATTTATACTTGTTCCTGTCGCTTTTCTTCTTGCAGATATTTGCAAATGTCATTCTGTGTCCGATGTAACTGAGTGTCATCAACCCGGATGCTGCAATGTCCCCGACACTCATACAGCGCATAACGAGTGCTGCTGTATCGAATGTGCCGCTGACACAGACTATCCCATGTTGCCGCCGGTGACAGCAGTCCCCGCAAATCCCGACAGGACCAATACCGAGATAAACAGCCAGTTATATCAGGCTGTAACAGTCTCGAGTTTTGTGCCCGTGTTGACTGATTCTGACAGTTTTTTGTGTCCTGAATCAACCGGACCACCGGCTCCGATTCATCTTAAAAGCACAGTTCTTCTGATTTAGACCTTTTCCACAGATGTTTCTGATCGATTGAAAGCAACCCCGCTTTCGCGATTTGAATCGTGTATTGAAAGCAATGTTTAAAAACGAATAACCATCTTTGGAAAAGGATCAAAACATGAAAAAACGAATCACAATAATATCAATAATGGCAGTTGCCGCTTTGGTTGCTGTGTTTGTGTCGGGCTGCGGCGGTGACAAACCCATTCGTCTGGGTGTTTCAATCCCGGGTGAAGCTCCGGTGGTAAAACTGGCTCAGGTCATGGAATCACCAACCGAATATGACGGTCAAACGTTTGTTATGAACGGAACTATTATCGGACAATGCGCATCCTTGTGCGAGTTCTTTTTTCGTGACGGCGCTCACCGTGCAACCATTTTTCCGCAGGGATACCAGTTTCCACGTCTTCCATCCGGAAAGCCGGTAACCGTCTATGTTCAGGCGACCAGCGGCCCTGAACATGTAGTGTTCTCAGCGCTTGGCGTTGAAATAAAGTGAGGTGACAGAATGAATTTTATGACGGTTGCCTGGAGCAATCTGCGGCGCAATCCTGTCCGCAGTATTTTAACGGGTCTGAGTCTGGTGGTGTCTGCCGCGACCCTGACAGTTGTTATTGGACTGGACAAGGGCTATTCATCGGCTGTGAACAGTGAACTGGTCGAATCGACCGGTGTACACATGTATATCACAAAGGAAGGCTGTCCAATCGAGGCGGCTTCAGTTATTGCACAGGGCGGACTGAGTCCGTTGTTTGTTGAAGAAGAACTGGTGGAACGGGTTCAGACACACCCGAATGTTGATGCCGTTTTGCCGTTCAAACTGTTTACTGTCACTGTGGAAGATGGCAGTAGAACCGATATTTTTATGGGAGTCACCCCTGAAATTCAGCGAGTTCGGCCGGATTGGCAATTCGCCAGTGGCGGTTGGTTTGAGTCTGAGTATTCGGTTATTTTGGGAGCTGAAATAGCGCAGATCGAAGGACTGGAAATCGGTGATGTGACCTATTCAGAGGAATTCGACCGTGAGTTCAACGTTTCGGGTATTCTGGAGCGGAACTATGGTCAGGATGATGCAACAATTTTTCTGCCGCTGGCTACCGCTCAACGATTGGTACAACGTGAAGGCAGATTGTCAGCGATAGCGCTGAAACTGACGGATATCTCACTTATGGATCAGAGTCGTAACGAGTTAAGAGCTATGATTCCAGCCGACAGTAATGTCCTGGGTTCAAGAGAATTGGGCGACGGTATTCTTCAGTTTTACAGCTCCACACGGGTGATCATGTTTATTATGGTTGTCATCGCATTTGTCATATCCGTTTTCGGTATTGTCAACACCATGCTGATGGCAGTTCTGGAACGCCGCCGCGAAATCGCCTATCTGAAATGTGTCGGCGCCGGAAAAACCGATATTCTGAAACTGATCACGTTTGAAACGTTTGCGATATGTGTTGCCGGAAGTCTTCTGGGCGCATTTATCGGCCTGGCTGTCAGTCCGTATTTCGGCAATTTTATGCGCTCACTGCTGGTCGCCTATGTGCCGTCCGGCTCCATTGCTCAACCCAGTTTGTCAATTGCTTTGCTGGCGTTTCTGAGCTGTACGCTGATCGGTGTCGTATGCTCATTATATCCAGCGTTTCGAGCGTCAAAAATCGTGCCGATGGAGGTATTGAGAAATGAATAACAATGGTTATCTGATACATATGGAATCCGTTTCAAAAGATTTTCGTCGCGGTTCCGAAACAATTCACGCTCTTCGAGAAGCAAACCTTTCAGTACATCCCGGTGAGTTCATAGCTGTTGTAGGCCATTCAGGCTCTGGTAAAACCACACTGATGAATATCATCGGTTGTCTGGACCGGCCGACATCGGGATATGTCCGTATAGCAGATCACAAAATTAAGGATCTGCCTGAAAAAGAGCTTACTCAAATACGAAAAACCACAATAGGATTTGTTTTTCAACAGTTTTTCCTGATACCCACTCTGACTGTATTGCAAAATGTGATGCTGCCGGGATTGTTTGCACGCCAAAATGTCGAAAAACGGGCTCGCGAATTGCTGGGTCTGGTCGGCCTTAAAAACCGACTGAGTCACTTGCCTGACCAGTTATCCGGAGGTGAAATGCAGCGTGTGGCCATTGCCCGAAGTCTGATAAACAATCCTTCTATTCTGCTGGCCGATGAACCGACCGGCAATCTTGACTCGCATAATGCAGGAAACATCATATCGATGTTTGAACAGTTTAACCGCACCGGACTGACGATTGTCATGGTAACTCATAATCCGGATATCGCTACCCGGTGCTCAAAAATAGTGCATATAGAAGACGGTTGTCTTACGGCATAAGCCGGAATTGGCGGGAAATACTATGAAACACACCAGAACAATTTGGCGGATACAGGGTATGGTGACGGTGTTTCTGTTAATGATTGCGGTATTCACCAGTGAAACATCGGCGTCATGGAATCTGGGAATGGATCTTGATGCTCGAATGGTGATCACGGATTTTGATGAGGTTGATGCCGGTATCCACGTTGTTGGCGCGTCTTTGCGTAAGATCATCACAGATTCGACCGGCGACAGATTGATCCTGTTTGCTCTGGTTGAAGCGCATGATGATTTTTCCGACTGGATGCTGCACGAAATCTATGCTCAGTACAAGGGCCCGATGGGTCGCTGGAATATCACAGCGGGACGGTTCAGTGTGCCTTATGGCTTGAATACGGATTATACCACGTCGCGATCAATGTTTGATGATTTGTATCCGGTCACTCTTGGAATGGCTATGGACAGCGGTCTGATGCTGTCCGGTGTTGTGCGCGATATTGATTACGGAGTTGCAGTCACACAGGGACATGGCGCACACGGCACACCTGATTTTCCGGGTGAAACCTTCGGCACAGCTCGGCTGGGATACACATTCGGCGATGCGGGGGAATACAGATTTGGTATCTCAGCCGCCACCGGCCGGACACATTCGAAACATCATCCGGATCACAAACATCATGAACCCCATACCATAAAGCGGAGTTTTGCCGCTATTGACGCAACCATCGAACCGGGACACTGGATTGCCCGGCTTGAACTGCAGGCAGGGGAGATCAACGACCAATCCGTTATCGGCGGATTTGGTATGATGGACTATGCTCTGCTGCCCAGGCTGGACCTGAATCTGGCCGGACGAGCTATTCGAACCGATGGTCATACATCGGGATATGCCTATGTCGGCGCAAGTTACAGAAGCGCCTGGTTCACTTTTCGTGGAGGATATACCTATGATACAAAACACAAAGATCATATTCTGTCATTTCAGATATATCGCATGTTTTCTATTCCTTTTTAGTCTTGCGCTGAATGCAGTTCCACAATCTGTCATGGCGCAGGAAGTGTTTCTATGCGTCTGGCGAAACCCGGAACGCACCATGACACGCATTTTTCCGGATGCCCGGGATTACCGGACAATGACGGTGAATATCTCTGCCGAACAACTGGAAACGATAGAAAAAATCATTCAAACCGAAGTTCTTCCGGGACAACGCGAACAGTTTCAGTATTACGAAATGACCGGACGCGATGGTAATGTTATCGGTTATATCATTGCGGTAACTCAACGCGGTCAGTATGGCGCTGTTGAGTTTGTTTTCGGACTTGACACTGATCATACGATAAAAGATTTGTATATACAACGGGCACGAGAGCGTGACCGGTCATTCCGGGACCGCGAATTTCTGGATCGCTTCAAAGGAGTCAATATTGCCGATACCGATCAGGTGCCGACACTGTACAGCGATGAAGCGACACCGGGAACAGATGCGGTGATAAACGGCATTGTCAAAGCGTTGACATCGTTTGATCAGCTTGTGTTGAGGGGAGACTGAAGGCGCAGGGCTTAGGGCTTAGGGTGTGAATATTTAAAGATATGTTAGCGCTTATGGTGTAGAGAAGGCCGGGAAAGGGTAAGGGGAAGGTTGAAGAAGAGAAGCCAGAATTCAGGACCCAAAATGTAGGGGCGTTCGGCGAACGCCCTCAAGAGAACGCAATTCGCCGGTTAACTCATTGTAAACGCATTGTTTTATATTGTCCGAAGGTAGGGGCGTGGTTTCCGCGCCCTCACAAGGCAGCACAATTGTCTTTTTCTCTCATGCTCACATGCTCTCAAGC
>PWNJ01000153.1 GCA_003558985.1 candidate division CSSED10-310 bacterium | reverse complement strand
TGCCGCCGTAGTTTGAGACTCCGGGACGAATAATGGACGACAGCGCCGTCAGACATTCAAAATCATCACAGCGTGCCTGCCGTATCAGACTAATCATGGCCGGGCTTTCGATATAAAAACAACCGATTGTTCGGCCGTTACGCAACCATTCACGTGTGCGCGGATCACTCAGAAAAATACGCGGTTCCGTTGGAACAGGTTTGCCCTGTCGGCGAACCGCCTTGACTGTATATGAAATGACCTCAAGACCTTTCTGACCCAGAATATCTATTTTCAGAAGCCCCTCGTCTTCCACCGGACCCATGGTCCATTGCGTGACCGCCAGCCCTTTTTCACCCAGTTCCAGCGGCATGAAATTCTCCAGCGCGGAAGGTGTAATGATCAACCCGCATGGATGCGTGCCGACATGACGTGGAAAACCGCCGATATGCCGGACGATTTGATGCAAAAACGCAAACGGTTCCGATTGAAGAGGCAGTTCGCGAGTTTCGGGTGATGTAGCCAGTTTTTCCGGCAGGTTGTCCGTCGATGAAAAGTGGGGGAGACGTTTAATGAAATCATCCACATCACCTTTCGGCAACCCCTGTGCCACTGCAGTTTCGCGAAACGCGCTACGTGCCTGAAACGTCACATGTGTACCGATCATGGCAACTCTGTCACGACCATAAAACTTGAAAATATAATCCAGGACATGTTCGCGATCCTGCGTGCCGAAATCCAGATCGAAATCAGGCAATGACGTGCGCTGATCATTCAGAAACCGCTCAAAAAACAAATTGTGGGCGATCGGATCAACATGCGTGATATACAGACAGAACGATACAATCGAATTGGCCGCCGAACCGCGACCAAGGCACGGAAAACTCCTGGATCGCGCAAAACGAATAATATCGTGACAGATCAGAAAATAATCGGACAGATTCATGCTGCGTATTACGGCCAGTTCGCGCTCCAGAACGTCCCGGGCGGCTTTTGCAGCCGCGCCGGCAGTATAACGCTCCGACAAACCCTGAAGCGCCAGACCGCGAAGGTACCGATGAGCGTCCGCGTTTCCCGGTACCGGAAATCGGGGTAATCGCCGGCATGACAAATCCAGATGCATGCCGCATTCGCGCGCCACAGATACCGATTCGTGAAGCGCGTCAGGACACGAACTGAACCGCTGGAACATCTCGGCCGAAGTGGCAAGATGCGCTGCCGGAGGCATAACCGAATGCGCCGGCGCCGTGCCGACAGTCGCGTTCATGCGAAGCGCACACAAAACCCGGTGAACAGAATATCCGGCAGGATCACAAAACCGTACGCCGTTGGTGGCAACCGGACGCACCCGAAGATGCTCCGCAAGTGACAGCAATGACCGCCGCCGCTCAACAGATGCCGGACCACCAAAATGACGCACCTCCACCCGCGTTGCCGAACGCAAAAACCGGTCCGCCGACCGCCGCCGCAGTAACGGCTCATCAGCCGATAGAACAAACACCGATTCCGGCAAACTCGCAACAGCAGTCTCCCAATCAAAATCAGACTTCAAATGCCGCTGCGTCACAATTCGGCAAATCGCACTGTAACCCGACTCGTCCCGCGCCAGAAGCGTCGCTCGCCGCAATGTGCGCCCGTCAAAAAACTGTTTCAACTCCGCGTCAGAGCCTCGAAACGGTTCCGATAACTCCACGCCGTAAATCGGACGAATACCATGCGAACGACATGCCTGCGTAAATGGAACCACACCATACAAGCCGTCCGTATCGGTCAATGCCAGCGTTTTCATACCGGCAGACGCCGCCGCCAATACCAGCGACTCTACCGAAGAAGCGCCGTCCAGCATCGAAAAACAACTGTGCACATTCAAATGAACAAAATCGCCCCTGTTCATACCCGAATACACCTCCTGATGTATTTATAGGCGAAACAAGGGCGAAAATCAAGAGAAAGAAATGCGTTCAGGAGTCCTAAGGCAGAATTCAGGAGCCAGAAGAGCTGCAAACGTTGCTGTTAACGATAAATGGAAAGCTCGTGATCGTTTCTTTTCCTGTCCTGATCTTCAACGGCATTAATTGAAAGAATTTTTGTCCGAATGTAATCAGCAGGAAGCTTTCCCTCTTCAGCGCCCACACGAACATGATCTTTGTACCATGTATACGGTTTCAGCGAATTACCAAATATTGTTGCAACATAAGTCATCGCATTGATTGATGAGCCATCCGCTTGTGTTACCGTTACTTCTTTTATGTCATACCCGTTTCCAGCGCCTTCAAATTCATCCAGTAACGCTTTTTGCGCTGAATCAATTTTGAACAGGATACCGTATACAATATCCCGGGGATCATTGGTAAAGAAAGCATCACATTTTGCTGAGCCGTCCTGGCTTATTTTATGAAATCTCAAATCGTGTTTTTCAAGTGTGCAGCGCCCAATCGGAACGACTTCAGGCAGTCGGGCTTTTAATCGGGCAACAGACATATTGGAACCGTAAGCAAAGTAAAAAATATCTTTCACAGAAACATCCTTGTTAAAACCCGGTTATCAAGTTGTTCATCCACAGAGTTAATCTTATAAACAACTTAACAGATATCGGGCTTACGTGCAACTGCTATCAGACGTTTTGCATGCATTCTGTATAAAACACGGAGGTTTCAGTTAAATTGGCAAATTACTGGGCGCTGGTATTTCCGGAGTTCAGATTTTTTGCCTTTGTTTTGACAAGATCTGCAAGTTCCTTTTTATAGCGAATTACTTTTTCCCGAATTGATTCATCCATTGTTGATATGATTTGAGCCGCAAGGATTCCGGCATTTTTCGCGCCATTCAGCGCTACGGTCGCTACCGGGACACCTCCCGGCATTTGTAAAATGGACAGCACAGAATCCCATCCATCAATTGAATTGCTTGATTTGATGGGAACACCTATCACAGGTAACGGGGAACTGGCTGCCACCATTCCGGGCAGATGGGCGGCTCCACCAGCGCCGGCAATAATCACTTTAATTCCGCGATTATGAGCATTTGACGCAAACTCATACAATTTTTCCGGAGTTCGGTGTGCTGACACAATATCAATTTCATAGCCAATACCGAATCTGTCCAGCATTTCTGCGGCCTGTTTCATTACAGGCAGGTCTGAATCCGAGCCCATTACAATGCTTACTAATAGTTTTTC